>DAOQID010000051.1:0-28559 GCA_035339375.1 Anaerolineales bacterium
GTTGATGATTTCAATCTCGATATTGAAAAGGGTGAATTCGTTTCCTTTCTTGGGCCATCAGGCTGCGGCAAGACCACAACCCTGCGCATGGTGGCTGGGTTTGAAATTCCGACCTCTGGCAAGATCATGCTTGACGGGGCAGACATCACCGATAAAGCCCCGAACCAACGTAACGTCGGTATGATCTTCCAATCGTACGCGCTCTTCCCGAACATGACCGTTGCCCAAAACATCGGCTTTGGCCTTCGGGTTCGCAAAGAGCCGGAAGCGACGATTAAACAGCGCGTGGAAGAAATGGTCAGCCTGATCAATCTTGAGAAACATGCGAATAAATACCCGTATCAGCTTTCGGGTGGGCAGCAGCAGCGTGTCTCTTTGGCGCGTGCGCTGGCCATCCATCCGCAGGTGCTTTTACTGGATGAGCCGCTTTCTGCGTTGGATGCGAAGATCCGCATCTCTCTTCGTTCTGAGATCCGTGCCATTCAGAAAAAATTGGGTATCACTGCCATCTTCGTTACGCACGATCAGGAAGAGGCCTTGTCCATTTCCGACCGTATCGTGGTTATGAATACGGGCGTGATGGAGCAGGTAGGTACACCCTTTGAAATCTACAACTTCCCCAAGACTCGCTTCGTTGCCAATTTCGTCGGCTCTTTGAACACTGCGGATGCGGAAGTGGTTGACCCTGCCAATGGGCTGGTCAGCATGGATGGAGTGCAGTTTGAGTCTGCTGAAGGCACAGAAGGTCGCAAGAAAGGCGATAAAGTGAAGATCGCCATCCGCCCTGAGCGTTTGAGTTTTGCCGCCGATCAAAAGAAGGCCAATGTAGTTGATGCGACCATCGAAAACATCACCTTTTTGGGTTCTGTCGTCCGTATTCAGGTGAAGATCGGGAATACGAAATTCAATATGGACACCTTCAACAACCCATTCCTCGAATTGCCTGCACTTGGTTCCAAAGAACAGGTGACCTGTTCAAAGGAAGCCGTGTTGGTGCTCGACGAATAGAAGATCCCATCAAAGTCAAAACGGTTCGTTGCGCGGCGCGCTTCGAACCGTTTTTGTTTGAGGAACTAAAAATGAACAAAGTCATTCTTGTGCTTTCAGATGCTTTACGTTACGACGTTGCAAAAAACAACATGGGCTTTTTGGGGCACCTTGTTGAAACCAAACAGGCCAGCCTCCATAAGATCGTAGGGGAGTTGCCAAGCATGTCCCGCCCGATGTATGAAACCATTCATACAGGCATGCCTTCCAGCGAGCATGGAATTGTTGCCAATTCGATAGTCAGACTCTCTGCCAAGCCGAATGTATTTCAGGCGTTGAAGAATGCTGGAAAGACCACAGCTGCTGCGGCATATTACTGGTATTCAGAGCTTTACAATCGCGCTCCCTATCATCCAGTTGATGACAAGGAGACCGATGATGAACGGCTCAATATTCAACATGGCCGTTTCTACACGGAGGATGAATATCCAGATGTTGAGCTCTTTGCCAGTGCTGCACACCTGATCCGTAAATTTTCCCCCGATTATTTGCTGCTTCATCCAATGGGCATGGACTATCATGGCGAGACCTTCGGCGCTGATTCAAAAGAATATCGCAACCATGCCATTTATCAAGATTCAAAACTTGCGCCACTCATCATGGAATGGAAGGAACGAGGGTATATTGTCTTTGTTACGGGAGATCATGGCATCAATGCCGATGGCGGGCATGGCGGTACCACGCCCGAGCAGCGCACCGTTCCATTTTTTGTGATTCAACCGTCGGGTAGGGGAAGAGGCGAGACGGGTGAGGTCATTTCTCATTTGCAGATCGCCCCTACGATTCTCAAGTTACTGAACGTCCCAATCCCTGAGTCGATGAAATATCCGCCGCTATCCCTCGACTAGCGCCTTTACAAGTTCGCGGTTGAAATCGGGAATGTCCGCAACCACCCGACCCCATACCTGATTGCCCTCACGAAAGGCAGCTTCATCAGCCCAAACCGCACCCGCGTTGACAAGGTCATCCTTGATGCCCGTTGACCCCGTGGCGCGCTGACCTTTTTTGATGATGCCAGCAGAAATGGCGATCGACCCTCCATGACAGATGATGCCGATGATCTTTTCGGCATCATTTATTTTTCTAACCAGATTTTTCACCACGTCGTACCTGCGGATTTTATCGGGCGCCCAGCCTCCGGGGAGAATGATTGCAAACAGTTCGTCAGCGTTGAGCGATTCGATTGTGGCATCGGGGGTAATGACCAGACCGTTTTTTCCGTGCACGGATTTCATATCCAGACCAGCGGAAATGACCTTTGCACCTTCCTCCTGCAGACGCATGAGCGGAACGTAATATTCCAGATCTTCCACGCCTTCAGCGATCAATGTGGCAATCAGTTTGTTTTGTAAACGCATGTTGAAATCTCCTCGGTTGTTAAGTATGGATAAATATTCGAATAGACGTTGAGGCTTTATTCGCCGATGATTTTTACCAGCACGCGTTTGCGGCGGCGGCCATCAAATTCACCGTAAAAGATCTGCTCCCATGGGCCAAAATCCAATTTAGCCTCTGTTACAGCCACCACAACTTCACGTCCCATGACCTGACGTTTCATATGCGCGTCGGCATTGTCTTCACCTGTGTCGTTGTGACGATATCCGCTGACAGGTTCATGCGGAGCGAGTTTTTCCAGCCACTTGTCATAATCTTGATGCAGCCCTGATTCGTCATCGTTGATGAAAACCGAGGCAGTTATGTGCATGGCGTTGATCAAAATAAGACCCTCCTGAATGCCGCTTTCTTCAAGGCAGGCTTCCACTTGTGCAGTGATATTAACAAAGCCGCGGCGCGCAGGGATGTTGAACCATAGTTCTTTGCGGTAGGATTTCATAAGATTCTCGTGTTTCGTGTGATGTGATTTCTTTTGTGGTAATTATACAGTGCTTATGTAGCCGTGTTTTGATCACCTGCAACGACATTCCTGCTGAAAGTCCTTTGAGTTCAAGAGCGAGGTTGTGATAGGGGATTCAATTTCCAGCATGCACTGACAAGAGGGGATGTTTTTTGTCAGACATGGTTAAGTCATTTTTTGGGGGGATCCCCGCTTTTCGTTAAATTATAAGACCTCTTTTGATATACAGTCTCTGCTTTTTGATTTATTGAAGATTTTTACATAGTTATACTTAATTCCAAAAGCAGACCACTGGTCAACCTCCTTTTGGAACCATAAATCAGCGGGAAGAAGGTGAAAAATTAAGTAATAATACCTATGGTAATCATTGGATTGTTTAGATAATATATCTGCAGTTCCAGTATGTAATGGTAGATAGGCTATCGAAAAACTTTGCCTTTCCCCGAAACGTTCTGGCGAAAAAAACACTATTTCTTGGGAGCGGTTATGCATCCAGTTACGATCCTTCTAGTGGATGATCATAAATTGATACGGCAGGGAATGCGTTCTTTGTTGGAGACTCGGAAAGGTTATTCTGTGGTTGGTGAGGCGGGCGATGGACAGGGTGGGCTTGAAATGATCGAACGGTTTTCCCCCGATGTAGCCATTTTGGATGTAATGATGCCCGGTCTGAATGGCATTGAAGTTACACGCCTCGCCCGTCAACGCGGGTTTAAGACAAAAATTCTGGTTCTGAGCATGTTTGCCAATGCCGCTTATGCCGTCCGTGCTTTGCAGGGCGGCGCCTTGGGGTATGTGTTGAAGGAGGCGGATTTTTCTGAGATTCTTTGTGCCATTGATACTGTCATGGATTCGAGAAGGTATCTCAGCCCGGAGATCGCCGAAGAGGTGCTCGAAATGCTCCTGCAGACGGGGAATGAAAAAGAAAGCGATGTACTGAACTTGCTGTCACCCCGTGAAAGGGAAATATTACAACTTGTTGGCGAAGGAAAGACCAATGCTGTGATTGCTGATAAACTAATCTTAAGTGTACGGACGGTGGAGTCGCACCGTTTTAATGCAATGAAAAAGTTGCGCATCAATTCACATGCAGACCTGGTAAAGTTCGCCATCAATGCCGGTCTTGTTACATCTGAGCCTTACATTTGAAAATAATTGAACAAAGGGAAAAATGACCAATCAACTACCAACCATCCTAGTCATTGATGATGATCCGATTGTCAGGCAGACCATAAAGACCCTTTTGGCAGGGGATGACGTTCGCCTGGCGTTCGCAGAAGATGGCCCAAGCGGAATTGAAACAGCGCAAAAACTCCTGCCGGATGCCATCCTTTTGGATGTGATGATGCCCCGCATGAATGGCTATGATGTCTGTCAGGCGCTTCGCGCAGACCCCAGCCTGAGTGAGGTACATATCGTCATGCTGACTTCGCTGGATGATCGCGACGCCCGCCTGACCGGATTCATGGCTGGCGTGGATGATTTCATCACCAAGCCGTTCGACAGGCTTGAACTGCATTTGCGCTTGAAGACCATCACCCGCATCAATCGATATCGGCGCTTGATGGCTGAGCGAGCCCGTTTTTCATGGATCGTTGAAAACAGCTACGAAGGTTATCTGCTGCTTAGTTCGGATGGAACCATTCAATATGCCAACTCAAGCGCACAGACTTTTTTACACCTTCCCCGTGAGTGCGTTGGGATCAATATCACCAGCCATGTTGTAAAACATTATTCACCCTACCCAACGGAAACCTGGACTGCCTGGCTCGATACCCCGGCCCCGTGTTATCTTGTTCAGCCTGAGACCGCCAATGCGCGGGCCTTTTGGCTGTTGCTGGAAGCGATCGATATGCCGGTGAAGAGTGACAACAGCCGCGTTGTTCGTGTGCGCGATGTGACCGAATTGCTTTCCACACATCACGACATGCGGAAATTCCATAAAGCGGTGACGCATAAACTCCGCTCGCCATTCTCCACGCTTGTGATGAGCATGAGCATGCTCGAGAACAGGCTTCAAAAACTTTCTGAATCCGAGATCAAAGGATTTGTATCCCTGTCTCTGGAGGCTATTAATTTCCTGGCGGGTGATGTGAACAAGGTTTTGGATTACATCGATACACCGCTGGCGATGGAGAGTAATATTCCGCTTGAAATTCGATTCCTGCCTGAAATGTTGAAATCGATCCAAAACGAGCAGGGGCTTGGCAACATCAACTTGACGATTCATCCTGACCTGATGACTGCCTGCCTCGGAATTACAGATTATGCCTTCGAGTTGGTTCTGGGAGAATTGATCGAAAATAGCAAGAAGTTCCACCCAGATCACGCTCCGCAGGTGGATGTTCTCGTTGAGCCTGTGGAACATGAGAACATGGTCAGGGTGACCGTGATGGATGATGGAATTCGCCTGACGGCGGAACAATTGAAATGGGCACGTATGCCTTATTTTCAAGGTGAAAAATTCTACACTGGCGAAACCCCGGGAATGGGTCTGGGCATCCCGACAATTACCTCGATCATTTGGCAGGTGGGTGGAGAAGTGGTGATCACCAACCGCGAAGACCGCGATGGCTTGAAGGTTTCACTTCGCATTCCGTTGGCGAATGAATAAAGATTTATATTCGAAGCGATCATAATTTTGTAGCAGATAACAGCAGGGTTGAGATATCATCTCAACCCTGCTGTTGTTGTCAATAAATGGTTGTTATCTTTTGCTACTCAATAGGTGCCACGCAACCGGGGATGCTTTTTCCATCCCTCAATTCAGCGCGGAGGTATCGCTTTCCGCGCGCAGCAAGCAGGTTGCAATCAGAGACCAACCCACAACTGGCACAATGACCTCCGTCCGGGCCGATTTCCAGCAGTTTTCCCTTCTGCACAAGATATGCGATCATGGCTAACATGGCAGTGGGTTGGGCGTTCAAGGCGCGGCTGATTTCTGAAAGGCTTAGCCCGTTCTCTTTATCTTCCAGAAGCCGTAATAATTGGCCTAACATTGAGTTATCCAAAGCCAAGTATTTTCCCGCCTTGATAAACAAGGAAGGCCGCGCACCAGGCAATTGCTGTTTGATACAGGGCAGAGGTTACCGCCCATGAATTACCAAATTCATGTTTGATCGCCCCTAACGTTGCCACACACGGTACATATAACAAGACAAAGACCAGCAAGGCAGCCGCGCTCAGCGGCGTAAATTCGTTGCGCAGGGCAATGCTGAGAACAGTATCTTCGGTTTGCTCATCTTCAGGAATCAGGTCTATGCCTGGCAGAATGCTGACTAGAATTTTGCCAGAATTGATGGTGGCTTCCACAAATCCCTTGCCGGTGCTGATGATCTCCTCGCTGAACGTGGCAGGTTCAGCGTTGGCCGTGGTTTCGCTGCCTGTGTAAACCAAACTCATGGTGCTGACCACGATTTCCTTCGCGGCAAACCCTGTCACCAAGGCGCCGCTGGTTTGCCAGTTGCCAAAACCGAGCGGTGAAAAGATCGGGGCAATAAATCCGCTGACCTTTCCGAAATAGGAATCTTTTTGATTGGTCACTCCCAGCGGAAGGTTCAATAACAACCACATGATGACCGATGCCCCAAGAATGACCGTGCCCGCCTTGCGGACAAATTCACGCGTGTTCTCCCACATGTGAATGAGAATGCTTTTCATTGCAGGCTGGCGATAGGGCGGCAGTTCGAGCACAAAGGCGGAAGTGGAATCAGGTTTTAGCAGCGTGCGGGTGAAAACCATGCCAGCCAGCATGGCCACAAGGATTCCAAGCGCATACATTGCCCAGATCACTGTCCCTGCTTTACTGCCAAAGAATGCCAGACCAAATACGACGTAGACAGGAAGACGCGCCGAGCAAGACATCAGCGGGACGAGGAGAGCGGTCAAGATCCTATCCCGACGGCTGGCAATTGTCCGAGTGGCATACACCGCAGGGACGGCACACCCAAACCCAAGGATCATCGGGATAAAAGATTTGCCGTGCAGGCCCACCACACGCATAAATCGGTCCATCACAAAAGCGGCCCGCGACATGTACCCCGAATCTTCCAGCAGGGCCAGGAAGAAGTACAGAATCAACAGCCCGGGGACAAAGACCAGCACACCGCCCACGCCTGCCACGATTCCGTCAATGAGGAGAGAATGCATCCACGCGGGAGCCTGTACGAGGTCCAGCAGGAACGAGAAAAGATGGGCGATCGGACCGTTGATGAGGGTGTCCGTCCAATCCAAAAACGGAGAGGATACGTCGATCACCAATCGAAACATCACATACATGATGGCGAAGAAAAATGGCAGCCCCAGCCATTTGTGTGTCACGATGTCGTCGATACGGTCGGTGAGGGTGATGCGGTCAATGAGCGGACGTTGTAGCGATTTGCGGACGATGCCATTGATGAAGCCATAGCGGCGGTCGGCGGTGAGCAGGTCAATTTCTTCGCCCAATGTGGATTCAACCTGTTTTGCTCTTTCAACGGCAAATTGAATGACTTCACGACCGCCTTGCATGGATTGGATATGTTCGAGGATATCTGAATCTTTTTCAAGAAGTTTGATGGCAAGCCAGCGTTTGGAATATTTCCCCGTATCGAATTTCATGCTTTCAAAGATCGCCAGGATGCTCGCGATCTCGGTTTCGAGTGTTTCGCCGTAATCAAGGCGAAAAATGGTTTGCGGTGTAGGGTGCATTATGCGGTCTCTTTTATTTTGCGTGCAGATTCAATTGCTTTGGTCATCAAGTCTGAAATGCCCCTGCCTTTGTTTGCCGCTGTGAACAGAATGGGAATGCCGCCCAGCATTTGCGAGAGGTGCTCTGTGTTGATTTTTGTGCCGTTCTTTTGCAGGGCATCGGTCATGTTCAACGCCAGCACCACGGGCACGTCGAGCTCGAGCAGCTGCACGGTGAGGTAGAGGTTGCGTTCAAGGTTGGTGGCGTCGATCACATTGATGACCACATCGGGCTTTTCTTGAATAATAAAATCACGGGCAATGATCTCTTCTGGCGAATAAGCTGTGAGGCTGTACGTTCCTGGCAGGTCAACAATGTTGATGCTCATACCGTTGTGCTCGATCTCGCCTTCTTTTTTTTCAACGGTCTTGCCTGGCCAGTTACCTGTGTGCTGGTGCAGACCTGTCAGCAGGTTGAAGATGGTGGTCTTTCCAGCATTTGGATTCCCCGCCAGGGCGATTGTCAGGTTTGCCATCAATTGCCCCCGTCGAGATTGACTTCGATCTGCGCGGCTTCCTCTCTGCGCAATGCCAGATGATAGCCCTTGATGAAGTATTCAACAGGGTCGCCCAGCGGCGCATTGCGTTCGATCAGGATCGTTTCCCCCCGCACAATACCCATTTCAACAAAGCGACGCCGCAAAGCGCCCGCTCCGTTGATTTGCACAATGGTGGCTCGCTGCCCAGGCTGTAATAAATGCAATTGAGTTGAGCTTGGCATGATTGTTTTCCTTTTGTTAATTTGTTTTCACGATGACGAACTCCGCCATTGAAAGGCCCAATGCGGTTTCTTTTCCGCCAGCCTTCAATGTCAGCGGACCCTGCAACGGTGCCGCTTCTGTGATCGTTATTTTTTTACCTGGCAGAATGCCGCGTTCAAATAAATAAGTCAGCACATCGGTGGCGGTGGCATTTACAGCCAATACCTCAACCGTTGCGCCGATGGGTGCCATGCTGAGCGGTGTACCTTCCAGCGGTGCAAACGTCCCATCTGCTGCAGGGATCGGGTTGCCTCGCGGGCAAGTTTTCGGGTCACCCAAAAAAACTGACAGCGCCTCTGTCACTTCGGGTGCTGTGGCATGTTCAAGCGAACAAGCCAGTTCATAGATTTTTGCCCATTCGATCTTCAAATGTTCGTACAAAAAACATTCCCACAAACGTTGTCGGCGCAGCACATTGCAAGCCGCCTTGCGTCCCTTTGCCGTCAATGACACGCCCTTGTAAGGTGTATGTGCCATCAAACCCTGCTCGCTTAACCTTCGCACCATTTCATTCGCTGAAACAGGCGTCACATTTAAACGTTCTGCCAAACGCCCCACGGCCACTTTTTCGCGATCGCTTAATTCAAGCATCGCTTTCAAGTACATTTCCGTGCTTTCGCTTAGATACTGAATGGTCATAAGGTTGGCCTCTCAAAAATGTTATGGCTGACCTTATTATTTCAGGAATCGCTGCATTTGGGCATGGAAGGATGTCACATTCTTTTGGGAAGGAAATCCGCGGTTCCCACCCGACCTGAAACCTGATTCTGTTAAATAAAAAGATTCTCCCCGTAGGGAGAATCTACAAAAATCTCAAGCCAATCGTCGGGTTATTTTGCCCGATGAACCGCCAAGACCTGCTCAATTTCTTTGATGTGATACTCACGATGTCCATTGCGCTCAAACTTGAACTGAACATTGGCATCCTGTATCTTTTTTACCAGATCATCCGAGGCGGCTTCGATTTCGCTGTCAATTTCCAGGGCGGCTTTCAGTGCCAACTCTGCAGCAGTTCGGGGTGGGAGTGCCATGCAAAGCGGCTTTTGGGCTTCATTGATCGCATCCACATCGTAGGGAGAGGGGACGATCTCATTTTCACGCCACAGCCTCAACAGGTGCAGGATTCGAAAATCCCAAAAGGCTACATGTGCAAAGGTTGCGGCCACTGTCCAGCCTGCCACAGCAGGCAGAGCCAGTTCTGCGTCGGTCATCCCTTCGATCAGTTCACGCATTTTTTCGCGTGAGGTTTTGTTCTTAATTTGAAAATCTCTGTTCATGCTTATTTGCCTTTCGGAAAAATCGCGCCCGTTTTTTGCATATAGGTTCGATATTCATCGCCAAATCTATCCAGCATCATCTGCTCTTCAGCACGGACCCGCAAAATATAGAACGGAATAAAAATCAGGAAATTGAGAAACCCTGCCAGCCAGTTTTGCAACAACAGCGGCTGGGCAATGACCCAAACCCATTGTGAAGCATACATTGGGTGGCGGATATACCCAAAGATACCGTTTGTGATGAGAGTGTGTTCCTTGCGGATTTCCAGCGAAGGCGACCAGTTCAATCCCAGGTCTTTGTGTGAGCGCCAGAAAATAAGCAGGGCAAATCCCATCAGAACCACGCCAAGCCAGCCAGCCCAATTCGGCAGGGAGTAATTGGCAAAATCCAGCCAGTTCGTGGTCGAATAGATCAGCGGGAGCAGGAACATTCCGACGAACAAAAACCCAAGGATGGTCTTTTCCTGTGCAGACACTCTTTGCTCAGATTTCGCTTCTTTCCGTTGTTGCCTGCTGATCGGCGCTCGAATGACCATTTCGGCAATGATGGCTGCCCAAAAGACGAGTTTGAAAATTGCCATTGTTTATCTCTCTACGCGCTTTTTTCCACTACGATCGTGGCCTCGGTCAGCAAGGCCGCAACTGCACCGATGGCGGCCAGTGTGGGTGCAAGCAATACTCCCACCACACCAAAGGTCAGCGGAATCTCCATGATGGTCTTGCCTTCCTTGTCTTTGATGATGATACGGCGGATGTTCCCCTCATGGATCAATTCTTTGATCTTGGCGATCAATTTTTCGCCGTCTACCTTGAATTCCTCTGTGCGAAAATCATCGGGCATGTTGGGACTCCTTTACTCGAACCATTTCTCGTCCAACGCAGGCCATTCGTCTGATTGGTCGGCGCGGGCTTCCCAGTTTTCTTTTCCGCTCCACGATTCGATTTTGATCGCATAGACCGAAGTGGCGCGCAATTCCTTGTCGGTGATCTCGCGGTATTCTTTGCCTGCGGTCATTTTAGGGAAGTATTTACTGATCAAGCCATAGAGCAGTTGTTTGGCCTCGTTTGGTTCGCTGACAAGACGTGCCTCACCAAATACGACCGCACTGCGGTATTGAAGTGAGAATTCAAGCGCCACATTGGAGGGTAGTAACTTTCCTAGCTCACTGACTTCGAGGCATACTTTTGGATTTGCTTCGATGTTTGAACGCACCCGCCCCGCAATATTCGAGTGGAACACGATCTGGTGATTTTCTTCATCGAACCAGAATGTGGTTGGGTTGATAAATGGCTGGTTCTCATAGGCTGAGGCGATATGCCCCACTTGTGCAACTTTAAGAAGGGCCGCGATCCATTCATCGTCACGGGTTAGATGCGGGCGGCGTTGAAATGCGGTGGGCGGTTGGCCAAGGTAGTTACGAGTCATGGTTGTTTGAAAATTCCTTTTGCAAGCGTTTTTTTTCCAGCACTAATTGCTTTTTGTAAACCCATATCTGAAGGAAGAATGCCAGCAATCCCAATGCGATGGAGTATGCCCAATTGCATGGCGCGCAATTGTATTGAATCCCTTTTTGGAAGAAAAAGACCCCGGTGCCAAAGGTGAGTGCGCTGAGAATGGCAACTTCCACTGTTTGCAGGAAGGAGACGCTGTTGGGTTTGAAGAATTCAGGGGCGTTTTGAATCCGCCACCTGAATGCCCCTGCAAGTGATTTATCTCTGGCGATGATGAATTCTTTGATCCTGTCCATGGCGATCAGTGATTCGAACCAAGCCACACGCAGACGGGTCAACTGCAGAATGGTGGTTGTTCCCAACAGGGTGAGCAGCAGAAAAAGGATACTGAACAGGATATTGATCAGGTCAGGGTTGAACACGTTGTTTAGGAATTGTGTGCTGAATAATGCAGCCACCAACGAACCAACCGCGACCAGATAAAAGGATGACACACGGGCACGGTCTTCATTCGACTGTGCAGCTGTTGCAGCAATATAGTTATATTCTGCGATCAGAAGATCCATCGAGTCTTTTGAAATTGGGGTTTCTTTTTTGGGGGATTTTGCAGGCATGCTTTTATTATAACGCCGATAAAAAAAGCCCGATGGCGGTGACCATCGGGCGTGGAGTGCGGTGTCAGACGGTTAGGCTTTGAAGGCCCATTCACCTTTTCGCATGAGGGGTTCGCGTTTCCCGTTTGCGAGGATGCCGTCAATATCCATATCCTTTGATCCGATCATAAAATCGGTGTGGATGATGCTGTGATTTCCACCGCGTTTTTGGAAATCGCCTTGCGATAATTTGTTCCCATCTTTCATTGTGAAGGGGTAGGCGGCTCCCAGCGCAATATGGCTGGAGGCATTTTCGTCAAAGAGGGTGTTGTAGAAGAGGATTCCGCTCTGGCTGATGGGGGAGCTATTTGGAACCAGAGCCACTTCCCCGAGGCGTGCGGCGCCTTCATCGGTTTCGATCAATTTGCGCAGGGTTTCCTCATGTTTTTTGGCAGTGACTTTTACAACCCTGCCTTTTTCAAAGGTAAGGGTGAAATCTTCCACAGTTGTGCCTGCAATGACCAGGGGACGTGATGCAGCCACAAAACCATCCACCTTATCCTTGTGAGGCATGGTGAATACTTCTTCGGTGGGAAGGTTGGCGGTGAAGTCAATACCGGCCTGGCTTTTACTTCGGGCTGCGACCCATTTATGTTGGCTGGGCAGGCCAACGGTCAGGTCGGTGCCGGGGGCTTTGTAGTGCAGGGCTGCATATCGTTTTTTGTTCAAATAGGCACTTCGAAGGCTTAAGTCTTTAATATGTTTTTCCCAGGCGGCAACCGGGTCGCGCTGGTCTACACGGCAGGTTTTGAAAATGGCTTCCCATAATTTTTCCTGAGCTTGTTTTGTGGAGGTTTTGGGGAAGACCTTTTTTGCCCAATCTTCAGCGGGGTAGGAGATCACACACCAGTTGATGGCGTCGCGCATCACAGCTTGGGTGAGTTTGCGCATTTTTGTACCCATGGTTTTGCGGTAAATGGCAATGGCTTCCGGGTCTACATCTGCAAGCAGGTCTGGGTTATCGGAGGTGATGCCGATGTAGGCATCTCCATTCTTGACAATGCTTGTGTAGGCGGGAACGATCCATGAAGGGACTTCTGTGAGATTTTTGTGCGAGCTCATTTTCATGCGGGTGTGAAAAACCTCGTCGTCTCCATAAAAAACGGTGACGAGTTTTGCGCCACTGGCATAGGCGCTTTTTGTAATGGCTCGTACCAGCGGATAATCGGTGATGCTTGCAGAGATGGTCAGGTTCTGGCCCTTGCGCAGGTTGATACCGACTTTGACGATCACATCGGCATATTTTTCTAACGATTTTTGAAATTCAGCAGTATTCATGTAGCCTCCATTGTATGGGCAAGTTTGTTTGTTGTCATGTTCTTATACGCTAAAGGCCCATTCACCGTTGCGCATCAGGGGTTCGCGTGTTCCGTCAGCTTGAATTCCGTCAATATCCATTTTGGCAGAGCCGATCATGAAATCCACATGGATCAGGCTTTTGTTTCCGCCGCGTGCTGCAAATTCTTCATCTGTCATGTCCACGCCGCCCTGCATGGATGATTTGTAGGCGCTGCCAAGGGCAAGATGGCAGGATGCGTTTTCATCAAAAAGGGTGTTGTAAAACAGGATTCCGCTTTGGCTGATGGGGGAGCTGTTGGGTACCAGTGCCACCTCGCCAAGACGACCTGCGTTTTCGTCGGTTTCGATGAGTTTGCGAAGGTCGGCATCTCCTTTTTTTGCAGAAAAATTGACCGCACGTCCGTTTTCAAAGCGGATGCTGAATTCTTCCATCAAAACACCCTGATTGTTCAGTGGGAGTGTGGCTGTTACCAGACCGTCCACTTTATTTTTGTGAGGCATGGTGAATACTTCCTCTGTGGGAATGTTTACCGTGCCGGTAATGCCATTCTTGAAGGTTTCCTGTGCGCCGCCCCAGTGATGGTCTTCAGGCAGGCCGATCGTTAGGTCTGTGCCGGGAGCTTTGTAACGCAGGCTGGCAAATCGTTTTGCGTTTAGATAGTTTTTGTATTTATCCAGTTTTTGAATGTGCTCTTCCCAGGCTTTTACCGGGTCGGGGGTGTGGATGCGGCAGGCGCGAAAGATTGCATCCCATAATTTTGTTTGGGCTTCTTTTTCAGGCAGGTTGGGAAAGACCTTTTGTGCCCAGGCGGGTGCAGCCGTGGAAACTACACACCAGTTGGCGTAGTTGTTGTATTTGCGTAGCGGCTCGACGATTTTTTGATAAAGGGTTTTTCTTGTAATTGCAATTCGGTCGGAGTCAATTCCATTGTATAGGTCTGGGTTGCTGGAGAGAATGGCGAGTTCGGCATCTCCGCGTTTGCTGTATTCTTCGTAACGGTTATAGAGCCAATCGGGCAGGGTGGTGAGGGTTTCAGGGTCGGCGTGCTGCAAGCGGGTGCGTTTGATATTTTCATCATCCCATAAAACGTCCACATATCTTGCCCCGGCCTTGTATGCGGTTTCGGCGACCTTCCTGATAAATGGGGCGTCATCGACATTTCCGCGAATGGATAAGTGCTGGTCGTTCCTCAAATTCAAGCCAACTTTTACGACAACTTCGGCGTATTTTTCGAGCAGTTGATTAAATTCCTGATCGTCCATGATTCACCTTTTGTTTTTAAAGATAAAACCTCCTGCCGATCTTGATTTCGGCGGGAGGTCCGTTTTACGCTTCAATTGCCCATTCACCCTGACGCATGACTGGTTCGCGAGAACCGTCCTTTTTGATACCGTCAATGTCCATCTTTGGAGAACCGATCATAAAGTCAACATGGTTGAGGCTGACATTGCCACCGGCGCTGACAAATTCCTCGTCGGTCAGTTCCTCTCCACCCGTAAGAGTGAAGCGGTATGCTCGTCCGATTGCGATATGACAGGAGGCATTCTCGTCGTACAAGGTGTTGTAGAAGAGATGTCCGCGTTTGGCGATGGGGGAGCTGGCAGGGACAAGGGCGACTTCGCCGAGGCGGTGCGAGCCTTCATCGGTATCCACCAGTCTTTGCAGGGCTGCTTCGCCTTTTCTTGCACTGACTTTGACGATACGGCCTTTTTCGAAAGTTACCTGAAAATCTTCGATCAAGGTGCCGCCGTAACTTAGCGGGAAGGTGGATGTGACAATACCATCTGCGCGATTTCTATCGGGCAGGGTAAATACCTCTTCGGTCGGCATGTTGGCGGTGAACATGACGCCGTTTTGCGCCATGGATTGTGCGCTGATCCATTGGTGACCACTGGGAAGGCCAAGCGTGAAATCGGTGCCAGGGGCGGAATAGTGCAGGCCTGTGTATTGTTTGGCTTGCAGATATTTGGCGCGTTTGCGCAGATTGACGATATGGGTTTCCCAGGCGGCAATGGGGTCAGGCTGGTCAATGCGGGTGGTTTCGAAGATTGCATCCCATAATTTTTGCTGTGCTGTTTGTGCATCCAGATCTGGAAAGATCTTCTTTGCCCAGGTTTCGCCGGCAGCAGCCACAACACACCAGTTGATTGCATTGGTGGTGACCTTTTCGCTGACTTTGCTGTAATACTGCAAATGGGTTCTTTGCATGGCCCCGACCTTTTCAGGGTCAAGGCTGCCAAGCAAGTCTGGATTTGAGCCGCCGATGGAGAGGAGTGCATCTCCATTTTCGATCATTTTCAAGATCGCATCCACTTGCCAGGTTGGGTATTCGCTAAAGGAGTCTTTGGGGGCGTGTTCTGCCCGCAGACGCATCATTTCTTCATCACTCCATATTACTTCCACATATTTTGCACCTGCGGCGTATGCGGCCTTGGTAACTTCGTGAACCAGGGGTGCAAATTGATAGGGAACACCACGTGTAGCGGCGAGGGTGATGATCAAACGTTGGCCAGCGCGAATATTTAAACCTACTTTTACGATCGCTTCAGCGTATTGTTTTAAGAGCTCTTGGTGGGATTTTCCAGGCATGGGGTCTCGGTAGAAGGATTTTTTGCAAGTATAGCATGGACGTGCTTATTTTGCCCCTAAAAATACTTTCTATTTCATATTTAACCAATCCGATTTATTGCCTGTCTGTCAGGAGGCTTGGAACAAAAATGGCCTGGATATGTTTGCCAAGCCATTTTTATTTACACTTGAAATTGAACAGGGGTGCTTGTTTTTTGTTCTTCGCCTTCTTCGGGTTTGGTCAGTGGAAGGATTACATGAAATTGACTGCCGGGGAAGTTGATTTCATCGTAACCGGGGCTTTCCACATAAATACGTCCGCCGTGCGCTTCGACAATGCCTTTTGCAAGGGCAAGGCCTAGTCCGGCGCCGCCGCCCTTAAAACGTGTTTTGCTGGTGGAGTGTTTGCC
Organism: Anaerolineales bacterium; assembly: GCA_035339375.1. Taxonomy (GTDB): domain Bacteria; phylum Chloroflexota; class Anaerolineae; order Anaerolineales; family Villigracilaceae; genus Villigracilis. Next base: position 16,052 of record DAOQID010000051.1, read on the forward strand.
CAGTTCGCCCGGTTGGTAGAATTTCGTGAAGATGATTTCACGGAAATTTGGATCTACACCGACACCCGTATCAGCGATGACGATTTCAAGACCGCCATTGGGCAGGTCAATGATTGCGGGGATGCTGTGGCCGGTGACGGTGATCTTGCCATTGTTGGGTGTGAATTTGACCGCATTACGAATCAAGTGATGGAACAATTTTCGCATCAGGTTGGGGTCGCATTTCAGGTGGGGCAGACTGGGCAGGTCAATGCTGAGGGAGTGCTTCCGCTCTTTGATGGAGGAAGCCTGCTCAATACATACTTCCTGGAGCAAATGCCCTATTTCAACGGGCTGGATGTGTGGTTTTAGGGAACGCGCATCGATCTGTGCGATGTCGAACATCGAGTCCATGACTTCGTGCAGGCGGATGGTGCCGTCGTGGATGCTGTTCATGATCTGCTTGTAATTGGGGTCGAGGCTGGTATCTTCGAGCAGCATTTCAGTATAGCCTTTGATGACGGTCAAAGGGGTGCGCAGTTCGTGCGAGGCGATACTGATGAAATCGGATTTAGCCTGGTCGATGCGTTCCAGATCGCGATTATTTTTTTCGAGAGCGCGGCGTGCCTGACGCAGTTCGTTATTCAGCCGCATGAGGTTATCAACCAGTCTGGCATTTTCAAGTGCGATGGCGGTCTGGTTGGCGTGTGAACTGAGGGTGACGAGGTCTTCACTGGTGTAGCGGTTTCGGCTGAGTTTGGGGCCAAAGGCCAGCAGGCCGATCCATTGCTTCTTGGCAAAGATCGGAATATACACTTCAGTGTGGAGCTGGTTGAACCAGTCTCTTTCAAAGGGTGAAGCAGCCCGAAACGCGGGAAGCAGGTCCAGGTCATATTGAAGAAGCGGTTTTTGTTCGCGGATGAAGTACGAGGCGATGATTCCGTTTTCATCCAATTCCACTGCGATCATTTGACGTTCTTCAGGGCTGCGGGCTGAGCGAAGTCTGTAGGTTCTATGCCCATCTGCTTCGCGGTCTGAGTCCACCAAAAATAAAAATCCGCGCTCGATTTGCATGGCTTCCAGAATGATGCCCACGGCAATGCTGGCAAGGCGGTCCATATCCAAAATATTGCTGATGCTTTCGCTGTATTTGTGAATGGTGTGGCTGGGGTTGTATTGATCGCCCTTGACCCAATTGTTTACCGCACGTGAAACCAGGTTCAACATTGGTGCAAAGATCAAGGTCAACAACAGAGCAATGAAAGCGCCTGCAAAAAGCGGATTGAAGTTTTTCGAATTTCCAAAAACAGCTTCAATCAAGAGGTAGCCTGCCGCATACGCGCCGACAATGACCACGGCAATGGCCACATAAGCCAGAATGCGACGGAAGATCTGGCGCAGGTCAGGTACGTTATGAGTGCCGATGACGTACACCATCAACACCGCTGCCATCAGGCGCAGGGGCTGGCCTGCAATCATGATATTGGAAAAGAGGAGAACATCATTGACGAACAACAGGAAAACAGTAGGCCACCAATAGTTCAGACGGTTGCGGAACAGTTGCTGGCGCGCCTGCTTGCCTGCGTTTGAGATCGAGATTACCAGCGCGATCGAAATGATCAACCACCCTAAAATTGCCCAGGAGGGTCCAAGCCGTTCACGGGGCAGGGTGAGTGTGCCATTGCTCCACAACACATCGGGCAGCTTGAGTGCATTGGTCAAAATCAGCGCAAGGCCAAGCATCCATAACGTCCACACACCAACCCAAACCCACCAGGTCTCATACCGCATGAAGTTTTGAAATGCCAGCATGAGGATTGCGATCAATGTGAACGCAATATAGATCTGCACTTCCTGAAAAAGAAGTGTGCCGCCTTGTGAGGCTTCAATGGCTTCAGCAACATTCAACACCATGGCAAGAAGCGCAAAAAAAGCCGCCAGCCAAATGGAGATGCCGTGGCCGTCATCACGCCTTTGGATGGCGAAGAAAATGATGGGCAGGTATAAGGCCCCCAGCAGGAGCAATAAGACAAAAAGTGTGGGTGATGTGTTCATGCTTGCAGAAAGGATTTTACCCGAAAAAATTCGATAATCGGTTATCATTGTTGTTATGCTAATTTCCCGCGCATCCCGTCTCAAATTCAATTTTTCTGTGGATTTCTTTCGCCCGGACGGACACGTAACCTTCGCGGATTTGACCGCCGCCCGAGCCTTTGCCGCCCAAATGTCAACGCCTCGAACCGACCCGGTACCTGGTTCTGACCTATATGCATTCTACCTGCTGGATGAGGCCTACCACATCATCCTCAAACATTATTTCAGCAGATACACCGGCGTGATGGGCCGTGCCATGGGGGTTTTGCAATCGAACCTTGGCTCAAAATACGACTTGACCCTCAGTAAATTTATCGAAGAATTTCCACCCCTGTCTGTCTTTTTAGGGCAGACAACGGCGGGCGTGTATCTTGCCACCAAGCTTCCGAATTTTGGCGATTTTGGTCATGGCGTGCGCGCTGCCACCGTGGAAGAAATGTTGCTGATCAATAACTCCAATAACAACCCTGCACTATCCCGTTATAAAGTGTTGATTGACGAATCCGTGATGAACGGTTCGGCGTACAAGGAACTGGTGCAACTCTTGCTTGACTTTTTTGCCCGCCAGCCTGGTTTTGGCAATGGTGAATTTGCCTTGGGAGAAACCCTCAACGAATTACTGCTTGCGCCCATCAAAGCGTCACCTGATTCGCTTGAAGGCCAATTACAATTTATTATTCAAAAGTGGGGACATTTGCTTGGCGAGGCGTTTTCTGCAAAATTACTGCGCGGCATGGATTTCCTGCGTGAAGAAACCATCCGTCTGCAAACCAGACAGATCGATCCCTCGCAAAAGGTGGAGACCTACGTTCCCAGTTTTGTCGGCAGTGAATATGCTGAATATGAACGCTACAGCCCCGACAAAGATTGGATGCCCCGCCTTGTTTTGCTCGCAAAAAATTCGTATGTCTGGCTTGGCCAGCTTTCGAAAAAATATCAACGCGAAATTTCCGCTCTCGATCAAATTCCTGATGAAGAACTGGATTTGCTCGCCTCGCGTGGATTCACAGGCCTTTGGTTGATCGGCCTTTGGGAACGCAGCCGCGCTTCCCAGATCATCAAACAACGTATGGGGCAGGCCGATGCAGTTGCCTCCGCATACTCACTTCACTCCTACGATATTGCAAGTGACCTCGGCGGCTGGAATGCCTTGAACAACCTTCGCTCTCGTGCATGGGCACGCGGCATCCGTCTTTCCGCCGACATGGTTCCCAATCACATGGGGATCGACTCAACCTGGGTGGTGGAACACCCCGAGTGGTTCCTCTCCACATCGAACCCGCCGTATCCATCTTATTCTTTCCGCTCTGAAAACCTCTCCAACGACCTGCGAGTTGGCATTTACCTTGAAGACCATTATTACGACAAGACCGATGCCGCAGTGGTATTTCAGCGCCGCGACCTGCAAACAGGTGATTTGCGCTACATTTATCATGGCAACGATGGCACGTCCTTCCCGTGGAACGATACAGCGCAATTGGACTACACCAACCCCGTCGTCCGTGAAGCGGTGATTCAAGTCATTTTGCATGTGGCTCGCAATTTCCCCGTCATTCGTTTCGATGCGGCCATGACCCTTGCCAAGAAACATGTTCAGCGCCTGTGGTTTCCCGAGCCTGGGGCGGGTGGGGCGATTCCATCACGCTCACAATACGGCATGACCAAATCTGAATTTGACGAAAAAGTTCCAGAGGAATTCTGGCGTGAAGTGGTGGACCGTGTCGCTGCTGAAGTTCCAGATACGCTTTTGCTTGCAGAGGCTTTCTGGTTGATGGAGGGGTATTTTGTGCGCACGCTTGGCATGCACCGTGTTTACAACTCTGCTTTTATGCACATGCTGCGCGACGAAGACAATGCCAAATATCGCCTTGCCATCAAAAACACCCTTGAGTTCGATCCGCAGATCCTCAAGCGTTATGTCAATTTTATGAACAACCCCGATGAGAAGACGGCTGTTGAGCAATTCGGCAGCGGTGACAAATACTTTGGCATTTGCACGGTTCTTTCCACGTTGCCTGGGTTGCCCATGTTTGGGCATGGGCAGGTGGAAGGCTTTGCTGAAAAATACGGGATGGAATATCGCCGCGCCAAGCTGGATGAAACCCCCGACGAAGGCCTTCTCCGTGGTCACGAATGGCGGATCTTCCCGCTTCTTCACCGCCGACACCTGTTCGCTGATGTGGAAAAGTTTCTGCTCTTTGACTTTTACACATCAAGCGGCAACGTAAATGAAGATGTGTTTGCATATTCCAACCGTCACAATGACGAACGCGGACTCATCGTCTACCACAATCGCTTTGCCAACACCAGCGGCTGGATCAAAACCTCCGCTGCGTACATTGATAAATCTTCTGGCAGAACCTTGCGCAAGAATCTTGCCGAAGGCCTCAGCCTGCCGCGTGCAGGGTACGTCATTTTCAAAGATTGTTCCTCCCAGCTTGAATACATTCGCTCCTGCAAAGATATCTGGGAAAAAGGCATGTACATCGAACTTGGTGCCTATCAATGCCACGCCTTTGTTGATTTTCGCTTCGTAGGCGATGTTGAATGGAAGACCATTTGCGACCAGTTGAACGGCGCAGGCGTCCCCTCCATGCAGGATAAGTGGAAGGAAATGTTTGCCGCCAAAGAAGAGACGTCAGTTGTGGAAAAAACCGCGAAAAAGAAACGTGTGGTCAAGAAGGCAGTAACGAAGAAAAAAGAAACGGCTCTGGCGAAAGCGAAGAAATCCCCAGTGAAAAAGAAGGCGACAGTAAAAAAGCCCGCCAAAAAGAAAGTTGCAACGAAAGCCAAGAAGGCTGTTGAAACAAAACCCGCGGCAAAAGCAAAGAAGACTGTTTCGACCAGTAAAAAGGCTGTGAAAAAGACAACCAAACCCAAAAAGGGAGTTGAATCTAAAAAGCCAGTGGCTTCTGTCAAAACCAGCAAGCCTGTCAGAAAAAAGAGTTCTACAAAAACGAAGTAACTGATTAAGGAAGCCTCATAAAATTATTGTGAGGCTTCCTTTTTTGTGATTTTAGTCAGAGTTTGGGTGAGAAAAGGTTGATTAAGTAGAGGCATTTGTCGGTTAAGTTAGAATCGGCCCTTAGTCTGCGTGTAGTCTAGTAATTCGCAGCGACACATAAATCCAAAACCCTACAAATGCCATACGAATCAACCACAAACTGACATTTGTCATTGACTTGCTTTTTGAAAAGTACTATACTCACTTCATCGAGGTAACGCCACCATGCGCTTATTTCATGGAAATACCCAGGCAAGTTGATTAAACACACGCGGATATTCCCGCGTGTGTTTTTTTATATTCTCAAAAAAAGGAGATACGAAAAATGGATTCTGGACTGATAGGCAAGGTTGAAAAAGCAAAACGATATGCTGAAGACAGGCACCGTTTTCACTTTAATCAGTTTGATCTTGATTTTCACGGTGATAATAGCGAGCATCATGTATCCTATAACAATGGCGTGTTTAATTGTGATTGCGAATTTTTCATCACTCACAAACGCTGCGGTCACTCAATGGCCCTTGAGATCCTTCTAAAAGACATGATCACTGAATCGGTGGCTTCCTAAAAAATTGAATAAGCAACTGCCCTCCGCCATGGCGGAGGGCAGTTTTTTTGGATGATCCCGAGAAAATTACCCAGCCTTAGGGAATTCTCATTAAATCTTAAACTTTTTGGTGTACAATTTTCCTTATGAAATCACAACTTTCTCGACGCGACTTCTTAAAACTTGGAGGGCTGACTCTGGGTGGGTTGGCTTTTACCCCCTTTTTGCCTGGATTGACCGATTTCGATGATGGTTTTGTCGTGCGCATTGCCACAGACCAAATGCCAGTACGCTCCGAGCCCAAAGATGGAAGCAGGATTTACCAGACCTGGTACCGCGATGACCTTGTGCATGTCTATGAGGAAGTGACCGCTGAAGAACCAAAGCATAATCCTGTTTGGTATCGGGTGTGGGGTGGGTATTTGCATCGCGGACGCTTACATCGCGTAAAGACCGTTTATCAGGTTCCGATGTCAAGCGTTCCTGAAGGGAAACGCGTACTCACAGAAGCCAGTGTTCCATACACAACCCCGTATCGTTTTACAAAGGCACGCGGTTGGGAGGCTCTCAACCCGCCTATTTATTATGGGTCGGTGCATTGGGTGGATGGTGTGGAAGAAGGCCCCAAGATGGCTGATTACACAGGCGCATGGTATCGCATTTACGACGAGTTAGACTCGAATGTGCCGTATTATGTCCCTGCGATACATATGCGAGTTTTACCTTCCAGTTACTTTGAGCCGATCTCGCCCAATGTTCCTTATGAAGAAAAACTCATCGAGGTAAATCTTTCCACGCAAACTCTGGTTGCGTATGAATATGGAAAATCCGTTTTTCAGACCAATATCTCATCGGGTATTCCCGGTGGTGGTTTGGGCGGTGATAAAGGTATTTCCACAACGACCCCCAATGGCAAATTCACCGTTTTAGACAAGGTGCCCGCCAAGCATATGGGCTACAGTTATTTCAGCATTGGCAAGGGTGGTGATGTCACCACCGACGAAAGTGGCTACGTTCTCCCTGGCATCCCATGGTCAACGTTTTTTACCCCGGTTGGTCATGCATTCCATGGCACCTATTGGCATGAAAACTTCGGTCAGGAGATGAGCCATGGCTGTATCAACATGCGCTCAAACGAAGCCAACTGGATCTTTCGCTGGGTACAGCCCAATCACAGCCCCGAGGCCATCTCCAATCATCGCGGTCGCGGTACTATGGTGGAGATCCACTACTAGTTTTTTGTGGACTTTCTCCTCTCAAACAAAATCCTCGCCTCATTATCTAATTTCTCAATATGCCTATTCTCAACTGGAAGGGAAAGCATCCCGCTGCGCCTGAGCCTGCTTCTCTGATTCAAGATGCCATTCTCTACCCGAAAGGACATGGCTATCCCAAAACACGCCCGTCAGGGCGTGTTATTTTGGGCGAAAATCTTTCGGTTATGGCGGCCTTACTGCCTGAATATGAAGGCCGCATTGACCTGATTTATGCTGACCCGCCGTTTTTTACCAATAGAAAGTTTTCTGCACGCATTGGCCGCGGCGAAGACTCACGCAAGCCTCACAAGTGGAAACTCGCTGAAGGTTACCACGATGCCTGGCCTGACCTCGATTCGTATTTGCAGTTTTTATACGAACGCCTGGCATTGATGGTTCGTCTGCTTTCTCCGAACGGTACCTTGTACCTGCATCTCGATTGGCACGCGGATGCTTACGCCCGCCTCATTCTCGATGAATTATTTGGGTCCACGGGAGTCTTTATCAACGAGATTATCTGGGCTTATCACGGACCGTCCCCGATCAAAACGGCCTTTAATCGAAAACACGATACCATCCTTTCTTATGCAAAAAGCAGCGATTATACGTTTAATGTAGATGCTGTTCGTGAGCCATATAATCCCAGCACCATCAACACCTTCAAGTCATCGCGGAAGGCGGGGTTTGGCAAAGTTCCTAATTTGGAGCGCGGCAAAGTTCCCGAGGATTGGTGGTACTTTCCGGTAGTGGCGCGTTTGCACAATGAGCGCACAGGCTACCCAACTCAAAAACCCGAAGCGTTACTTGAGCGGATTATCCTTGCCTCATCCAACAAAGGTGATTTGGTTGCCGATTTTTTCTGTGGTTCAGGAACAACGGCTTTGGTGGCTGCGAAGCATGGACGAAAGTTCATTACCAGTGATGAAGCTGTCCGTGCTGTGAATACTGTGCGAGGCAGGCTTGTGGAAGCGAAATCGGTTTTTACGGTGGACCGAGACGAATCCATCAAAAGCGTTTTTTTGGACGGTGCTAAAAAAGTCAAGGCACATGTGCTGGAAAATTCGATTCGTTTGGAGACGTCTCTCGATGTGGATTTTTGGGAGGTGGATCCTGATTGGGATGGAAAAACCTTCAAAAGCGCAGTGCAGGCTCACCGTCATGCGCGAAGCGGCGAAATCCCCCTTGAGTTGGAAATAAAAATCGGACCCAAGCACAATGCTTGTATCCGATTGGTAACGGTTCAGGGAACACAATACCAGTTATATATCTAGTCGATAGCCAACACCGCGAATCGTTTTGAGGAATTTTGGATTGTCGGGGTCAAGTTCAATGGCGCGACGCAACCATGAGATATGCACATCCAGAGTGCGTGTGTCGCCGGTGTAATTCGTTTCCCATGCTTTTTTGAAAAGGGGTTCCCGTTCAACCACTTCGCCATGTTTATCCATGAGAAGGTGGAGCAAAGTCACAAGCCGTGGGGTGAGTTTTGTGCTTTTACCGAGGCAACGAACGCGGCGTTTTTCCAAATCAAGACGAATGGGGCCGACATGCAAAACATTTTTTCCATCGCCAGGCAGGAGCGGTTTAATACGATTAACAAGTTTCTGCACGGTGAAAGGCAGTCCCAATACCGCATCGGCTGCATCTTTGCTGACATCACCGTCATTTTCAACAATTAAGATAATGGGGAGCTTTGCATCTTTTTCGCGAATCGCCTGACAGATGCGCAAGCCCGTGCTGCGCAAAGATGCTGCGTTGATCACCACAAGGCTTGGGCTGACATCTTTAAGACGAGCCACTGCTTTGCTGCCATTTGGTGCAATTTGTACATCAAATCCCTTCTTTTGCAAATCAGGTGCAAAGGAAGGGATCTCTGAATGGTGAACTTCTATGACCAGAAGCGTTGTGGTCTTCATAATGAATGAGTGAATGATGCCTGTGTTTCTGTTGGAATACTTAACGCAATCATGTAAAATGTTTGCAGTGATTTTGTTAAGGTTTCGTTATTATACACTAAATCTTAACAAATTGTTTTTATCCAAAAGTACCGCTTCATAGTAATTTGATGAGAGTTGCATAAATATTTTGTAATGAGCAGCTTGATTGCATTGCTTGACTTTTGTATCGTTTGTTGGTAATATCGGCGGGCTTTACTAAACGATGCGGGGTGGAGCAGTGGCAGCTCGTCGGGCTCGACCGCGGGAGAAGTTTAACAAATGAATACGAAACATAAAGGAGATATTGCAGAGCAGGCAGCAGTTCTAGAAGCATTGAAGCGAGGTTGGGGCGTTCTTCACCCAGTTGGTGATAATCTGCCCTACGATTTGGTTTTTGATGTTTTCGGCGTGCTGATTAAGGTGCAAGTCAAATGTGCTTGGTTTGATGTTCCATCTCAAAATTATGTAGTTGATAACCGTAGAACGAAGACAAATAGGCGGTCCATGATTAGAGATGAATACACTGAAACAGACTTTGATTTTGCCCTTGTGTATTTGCCGGATTGCAGTTTGTTTTACATATTTCCTGTAAACGTGTTCATCAGTTACGGTAGCGAAATACATATGACCGAAACTGACAAGCGTCAAAGAAGACCGAGGTCTTTTGAATATCGTGATGCTTGGAAACTAATCCAGCAATGGGCTGCGAATGAGGAAACTCATTCGTGATAACTTGTCAAATTCGGGGAAGCCTTTCGCAAAGGTAATCCCGAGCCAAGCCCTGAAGAATATTCAGGGAAGGTGTAGAGACTTAATGGCAGGCACCCAAACAGATACTGCTGTGGGTGAAGAGAAAGTCCAGACCACAAACTGACAATGGTCAGGCGGCGAAAGTCGAAGTGGTATGCATAACCCGAAGGTCGCAGGTTCAAATCCTGCCCCCGCTACTAAATAAAAAGAGACCGTTTTACACGGTCTCTTTTTATTTTATTCCTACCATTTACAGTCAGGTGTGGTGTTGATGCCAGCTGACTTGCCAACACGTTTGTACATGGTTACATTGGTGAAAGGCTCATCAAGCAGACCATCATGAATGGCCCAGGAGCGTTTGCGAATCCCGTTTGCGGCTTCAGGGTGGCGGAAGGGGGTGGAACCGTCGAGTTTGGCGGCGAGATCGCCTCCATTTTGAAACCCTGCGTGGATGCTGTCCATGAGGCGTTTGCCAACTTGATATGAAAAACCGTAACGTTCGAAGATGACCGCGTTGTGATAATACAAAGGTTCAACAAAATACATATCATGACCAAGGGCCGCAACAAATCCTTCGAAGGCTTCGATGGCCTGACCTAACAGCCTTAATCCGCGCCGCACCTGGCCTGGGGCCAGACCTGCTTCGAGGGCTTCTGTTTCTGCTGGGATATTCCTTTGCAGGGTGCCGAATTTGGTCGGGGAGCCATCTGGCATTCTGTCTACATTGAAGCGAGGCGATGCAGGATCGTTGAGAATGTAGAGCAAAACATGGATCTGCCCATTGAGGGTGTCGGTGAGGTGGGCGTATAAAATAGGATCGGGAAAATCCACCTGATGAAAAAGGCGCATTTCCACATCTGTTGAGCCCGTGGCAAAGCGGAATTGTAAAAGGTTGTAGCCTGCCGCTGAGGTGAGCGGAGGGAGGTTGTATTTTTCCAGAAGTGCGGTTGGGATGTACCGTGAATAGATGGCCCGCTTTTCTGATTCAGGCAACAGGTTGATTCCGCCGATGGTGGAGGGGGGCATGGTGTAGTCTCCTTGTTGCTGGTCTTTTGGTCTTATAGCCTATGCGATAGACGATAAGTCCAGATACCGACAACTATCTCACTCTGGTCGCGCGTTCGTTGCTGCGGGCTTCATCGCGTTTGGCGATGGTGGCACGTTTATCGTATGCTTTTTTACCTTTGGCAAGGGCGATCTCGATCTTTGCACGTCCGTCTTTGAGGTAGACGCGGGTGGGGACAACGGTGTTGCCTTTGATGCGGACGTTGTTCCACAGTTCGCGGATCTGTTTTTTATGCAGGAGCAGGCGGCGTTTGCGTTTCGGTTCGTGGTTGAAGTATTTGCCTGCCTGTTCGTAGGGAGCGATGTGCGCTTCGACAAGCCAGGCTTGTTCCCCATCTGAAATGTCGACGTAGGCTTCCTGGATGCTGACCTGCCCGGCGCGGACGGATTTGATCTCGGAGCCTTGCAGGACAATGCCTGCTTCAAACTTTTCCATCAGGAAGTATTCGAAGCTGGCTTTACGGTTGGTTGCGATTACTTTGATATCTTCTGTCACGGGTTGATTTTAGCATAAGAAGGTTACAGGTTGAAAGTTGAAGGTTGCAGGTTGAAGGTTGAAGGTTCAGATTAGCCCCATTTGTGGACGGAGAGACCTGCGAGGAGGCGGAGGATGCCGATGAAGATAAGGGCATTGGCGAGGCCGATGGTTTCGGCGATGGCTGGGGCGAGGAAGGAGCCTGCAAGGATGGCCGTGTTTAGAATAATGGTGTACCACGCAAGGTGGGAGGGACGGTCATTGGGGGGGATGTTTTCGAGCATGTAGTTGATGTAGGCGCCGTTGATCATGGCGAAGAGGAAGCCGCCGATGAAGGAGAGGCCATAGAATTGCCATATGTTTCCTGAAAAAGCCAGTAACAGCGGATAGATGGCCATGCCCGCCGCTCCCCAAGCTGTGACCTTTTTGTTTCCGTAGCGGTGGGCGATGCGGCGGAATTGGGTGGAGCCGATGAGGACGGTGAGGTAGTAGATGGCAGTGCCAATGCCGATGTTGTTGTCGTTGAGGTTGAGGATGCGGACGTTGTAAAGCGGGTAGATGGGCGTGGGGAGGAAGTGTGTGAGGTGAAAGAAGAATAGAACAAGCAGGACGTTGCGGAATTTGGTGTTCCAGATGTCGAGGCGGAGGGTGGTGTGGAGGCTGCGGGGAGAGTCTGTTTGGGGTGTTGGGGCAGGTGTCGGTATGGCAGGGAGCGGGGCGGTCTCTTCCAGGGGTGTGACGTGATAAATGTGGTAGCTGCTCATCGCTGCGCCGAATGCTCCAATCGCAAAGATGACTTGATAGCCCGTTTCAAAGGGTAGATTTTTCAGGATGGCGCCTGCAATCAGGGAGGTGAGCATGTAGGCGATGGCGAAGGTGACGTTGCGTGTGCCTGCCACCTGGGCGCGGAATCGTTCGGGGACGGATTCGGCGAAGAGGGCATTGAAGCCGACGCCGAGCGGGGTGAGCGGAATGGCCATGAGGAAGGCGAGGATGATGAGCGCCCAGATCTGGCCTTGTTCATCGAAGAGCCAGGGGAGGGGGATCCAGAAAAGGTAGCCGATACGAAAGAGGACGGAGGACCAGAATACGGCGCGGCCTGTGTGTCGTTTTTCGATCCAGCGGCCTGCGGGGATGGCGAGAAAAAGGTTGACAACGGCTGCCATGGCGGCGAGCAGGCCGATCTGAAAACTCGTTGCGCCAAGACGGGTGGCGTAAACGTTGAGGAAGTTGACCGATGTGCCGCTGAGGACGCCGAACCAGGCGATATCAAGGTAGAGGTTGGTAAAGTTGGCGCGGTATTTTTGCGGGGTGTCGGATTGTTGAAAGAAGTTGAAACGCATAAAGAGATTATATATGATTTGGGGGTGAGTGATGGGGAATGGGTAATTGGTAATTGGT
>DAOQID010000052.1:0-28502 GCA_035339375.1 Anaerolineales bacterium
TTTGAAGGCGCCACCATCGGCCTTTATCGTATTTCACTGAAGGGGAATATTCTCCTTGCCAATACGATGCTGGCCCGCATGCTTGGATACGAGAGTGTGGCGGAATTGCTCGAACAAGATCAGGCAGGTGAACCCATCATTACCGATTATGGGCGTAAGGAATTTTTGCAGGCGATCCAAAGGGATGGGGAGATGCGTGATTTTGAAACGCTTTGGATGAGATCTGATGGCACCTTCTTTTCTGTGCGCGAGAATGCAAAGTTGATCCGGGATAAGAACGGCGGTCCGCTTTATTTTGAAGGGACAGTTGAAGATATTACAGAAAAAAAACTGGCCGAAATGACCCTGCGGCAAAACCAGCAACGGTTGCAGGCATTTTTTAACCAGTCACTTGATGGCTTCTTCTTTTGCATACTGGAGAAACCCCTGCCCTGGGCGGATGCCGCTGATAAAGAAGAAATACTTCTCTATATCTTCAATACCCAGCGCTATACTGATGTGAATAACGCCATGTTGGAACAATACCAGATCACCCGCCACCATTTTCTCTCGCTCACCTCCAGAGATATTTTTACCCACGACTTGCAGCAAGGGTTGAACCTGCGCAGGAAACTATTCGACGAAGGTCACCTGCACCTTGAAACCTATGAACGCAAGACCGATGGCACGCCGGTCTGGTTTGAAGGGGACTATGTCTGCATGTATGACGAACGAAAATGGATCACCGGTTTCTTTGGCATTCAGCGTGACATCACTGACCGCAAAAAAGTGGAGGCCGAACGCGAGACCCTTATTCAGAAACTGGCGGCGAAAAACGCAGAATCTGAAACCCTGCGTGAAAGCCTGGCAGGCATCGTGGGTATGTTCGAATTTTTGGAGATCGTCGAAAACATCCTCGACCAGATCAGGCGCGTCATCCCTTACGATAGTGCCTCCGTGTGGAAATGGGAGGATAACCGTCAGAAGTTCATCTGTGGCCGTAACCTGCCTGTCACATTCCAACAAAATGAATTCGAATTGGATATCAATGAAGATAATTCGGCGCTCCCCATTCTTCTGGGCAAGGTTCCCTATGTGTTGAATAACAATGTTCAGGAGGAATTAAAGGACTTCAGGCACGAACCACATACCTATGTCAACTCATGGCTGGCCATTCCATTGAAAACCCGCGGAAAGATCATGGGCCTGATCGCTTTGGATGGCAGGTCAAAAGATCAATTCAATGAACACCATACCGAGCTCGCCGTCACCTTTGCAAATCAGGTTGCCATTGCGCTGGAAAATGCCAGCCTCTTTTCTGAATTGCAGAACGAATTGGGCGAACGTGGAAAGCTCATCAAAGAGCTGGAATTGAAAAACGCGGAGTTGGAAAGATTCACCTACACGGTATCACATGACCTGAAATCGCCGCTTGTCACCATTAACGGATTCCTCGGCTACCTGAAAGGTGATACCGCTTCGGGGAATTTAGACCGTGTCCGATCAGATATTCAACGCATTCAGGATGCAGTGGATAAAATGCATTTGTTGCTTAGAGATCTGTTGGAACTTTCACGCATTGGCCGCATCATGAATCCGCCTGAAACGATTAATATTGAAGCATTGGTGAATGATGCCAGAGAGATCGTCCATGGGAGGCTTGAAGCACAAAATGTGACCATCGAGATCATCCCCCCGGTCGGGACTCACCCAGGCCTGCCAGCCGTATATGGAGATCGTCAGCGCCTTACCGAAGTCCTGCAAAACCTGATCGATAATGCGGCGAAATACATGGGCAACCAACCCTCACCCCGCATTGAGATCGGTCATCAAGGCGTTGAAAATGGCCAATTGGTATTCTTTGTAAAAGATAACGGCATGGGCATAGACCCTGAACACCACGAACGTATTTTCGGCCTGTTCAACAAGCTTGATGCAAAATCGGAAGGGACAGGTGTGGGGCTGGCCCTCGTCAAACGCATTATCGAGGTTCATGGAGGGCGCATCTGGGTGGAATCACAGGCAGGTAAGGGAGCCACATTCTTTTTTACATTGCCTGCCAGCCCTTCCTGACAGGTTCAAACCACACCCTTTCAGAACGATGTCCCATAAATTTTATTCAGGATGAACGCCATGAAGGATGACAACTTAATCCCAGCACGGAAAATCGCAGGAATATTTCGAGATACCAGTCGTTTACGCAGAATCTTTTATTTTTTTATCGGCATAACTTCTCTTGTTTTGGTGGGGGGGATTCTTGTTGTGCTATCCACCAACGATGTAACCGCCGCCCTCATCATTGGCGGCAACCTGTTCCTTATGCCCATTTCCACATATCTGGTATATCGTGAGAAGTTCGATGTGGCTGCCGGTGTGCTTGCCGTGATGTTGATTCTTTCAAACACGCTGCTTGCCACCTGGGGGTTGGGAATCCACAGCATCAACATTATTGCTTTCTCCACCATTCTTGTCATGGGAAGCCTGGTCACCAGAAAGTGGATGCTGTTCTCCTTGGTGATCTTGACCGTTTTGTGCATCGGCTGGCTGGTTTTCGGTGAATTGTGGGGGCTTTACACACCCGGGGTGTTGGTGCATAGCGTGGCAGGAGATTTCTTTTCTGCCTCGATCCTTGTTCTGACGACGGCGATCCTCACCTATAAACTGACCGAATTCCTCTTCGATGGCTTTTCCCTGCTGCAACAGGAAATTGCGGAACGGAAATCCGTCGAATATGACTTGCGCGAACGCGACGCCATTTTTGAAGCTGTCACATTTTCAGCTGAACAATTTTTGAAATCATCTGATTGGCGTGACAGCATCAACCTCGTGCTGGAAAGGCTGGGACGGACCATCCATGCTTCTCATGCCTACCTGTTCGAACATCACAACGGACCCGATAATGAAATGGTCGACTCCATGCGCTATGAGTGGACTGCGCCCGGATATGCCAGCGATCTGAACAATCTGGAGTTTCAGAACTCTCCCCTGAATGATGAAGGCTTCGAAGATTATCACCAGATTTTGATGAACGGCCAACCCTTTGTTGGGAATACCTCCACTTTTCAGCCTGCCGAACGGGAGTATTTTTCCGCGTTGGGTATTAAATCCATTTTGGAGGTTCCGCTTTTTGTAAATGGACAGTGGTGGGGAACGATCGGTTTCGATGATTACGAAGTGGAGAGGACCTGGAATTTTTCTGAGTTGGATGCGCTCAAGATCGCGGGTGGAATTCTCAGTGCGGCGATCCAGCGTCAGAAAGCTGATTCAGCTTTACAGGAGTCAGAACGGATCTATCGTCAGGCCATTGAGGCGGCTGGGGCGGTTCCGTATTATCAGGATTATCGGCAGAATCGTTATACCTTCATCGGCAATGGAATTCAGCGGATCGTCGGATATTCTCCGCAGGATTTTTCTCCCGATACCTGGAATAAGATCGTGATGGAGGCCATTCCCCTTGGGGAAGGGCGTGGACAGCGCATTGAAGATGTGGTTCAGCAGGTGCGGTCGGGGAAGATCCGTGCCTGGCAGTCGGATGTTCGTGTGACTCTGCCGAATGGCGAGGAGCGCTGGGTGAATGACAGTGCCATTGAGATGTTCGATGATTCAGAAGTGTCCTATGCATCCATTGGCATCCTTCAAGATGTGACCGAGCGCAAACTCGCTGAATTTAATTTGAAAAAACACGAGTCTTTGCTTGAGGCTGTTACTTTTGCCGCTGAGCAGTTTTTAAAAACCGCCAATTGGCGTGAGACCATTGATGTGGTCCTTGAGAGGCTGGGCAGGGAATTTAATTCATCTCATGCCTATTTGTTCCAGAAACATGCTGCTCCAAACGATCAGGTGGTCTCATCCATGATCCATGAATGGACCGCCCCCGGCCTGGAAACCGACCTCGATACCCCCGAGTTTCAAAATATGCCCAAAAACCCAATGGGGTTTGACCGCCTTTATAAGATCCTCGATAGCGGTGAACCTTTGGTTGGGAGTGCATCTTTTTTTACAACCGAAGAAAAGGCCTATTTACACTCCATGAATGTGGCAGCCCTGCTTGAGATTCGCATCATAGTAAATGGAACGCATTGGGGCACATTGGGCGTGGACGATATCTATCATGAACGTGAATGGACCACCATGGAAGTGGATGTCATTAAAGTGGCGGCAAGTGTGCTGGGTGCTGCCATTGAGCGCCAGTTGACCGATGACGCACTAAAACATGAACTAGCGGAACGCAGGCGCGCTGAATTTGCACTCCGTTTTTCGGAAGAGAAATTTTCCAAGGCCTTTCACACCACCCCGGTATTGATGACCATAGAAAATAGTGAAGGCCGTTTTATTGATGCGAACAAATCCTTCATGGATACGCTCGGCCTGAAGCGCGAGCATGTCATCGGGCAAAGCGCCTCCGAACTTGGGGTGTTCCAGAGCCCGCAGGATGTGTATAAATTGCGCGATACTTTTCAGGAAAAGGGTGCCATCAAGGATCTGGAGATCGGTTTCCGCCGTAAGAACGGAGAGACAGGTGTTGCCCTGCTTTCCAGCGAACGTTTTTATGTGGATGCGGGCATGTACACCCTGACCTCGGCACTTGATATCACTGACCGCAAACGGGCCGAGCAGGAACGCGAACGACTCATTGCAGACCTGCGCCTGAAAAATGCCGAAGCCGAAACCATCCGCGAAACGACGACCATTGTGATTTCCACGCTCGATATTTCGGAAACCGTGCAGCGAATTCTCGAACAGCTAAAACGTGTGGTCAGTTACGACAGCGCCTCGGTCTGGTTGTATAAAGGGCGGGTCGCTCAATTAATGGGCGGCATTGGCCTGCCCGAACTGACCGAGCAGGATAAAAGTTATATCGTCAATGAAACCGAGCCAGATTATATTTTTTGGACGCAGGAACTTCCGTATATTTTGATCGGTGATATTCAAAAGGATTATCCCCAGTTCCCAGATTTTCTTCATGGCTGGCTTTCTGTTCCTTTGAAACTGCGCGGCAGGCTGCTTGGCTTCATTGCGTTGGATAGCCTTACGGCAAACCAGTTCACTGAGGCAGATGCACAGATGGCGCTGACCTATGCCAATCAGGTCTCGATTGCGCTTGAGAATGCACGCCTCTTTTCAGATGTGCAGAACCAGTTAAATGAGCGCCAGAAACTGGTCAATGAATTGGAAAATAAAAACAGCGAGCTCGAACGTTTTACCTACACGGTCTCGCACGACCTGAAATCTCCACTGGTCACCATCAGCGGGTATCTTGGTTATCTTGAAAAGGATGCCCTCGCTGGGAAAATGGATCGCCTCAAAATCGATTTGCAGCGGATTCAGGAAGCGGTCCGAAAAATGCAGACCCTGCTCAACGAATTGCTCGAACTCTCCCGCATCGGACGCATGGTCAACGCATCTCAAATTATTCCGTTTGATGAATTGATCCGCGAAGCCGTTGATATCGCCCACGGACAGATTCAGGAAAGTGGAGCGACGCTTCAGACTCACCCGAACCTGCCAGCTGTCTATGGAGATAAACCGCGCCTTGTGGAGGTCATGCAGAACCTCATTGACAATGCCTCCAAATACATGGGCAGCCAGCCCAACCCGCAGATCGAGATCGGCTTCCGCGACAGGCAGGAGAATCTGCTGACCTTTTTTGTCCGTGATAATGGCATTGGCATAGAGCCGATACATCATGAGCGCATCTTTGGCCTCTTTGAAAAACTGGATGCGAAATCTGAGGGCACCGGGGTTGGCCTGGCTCTTGTACGCAGGATCGTTGAAGTGCATGGCGGCAAGGTCTGGGTGGAGAGCAGCCCGGGGCAGGGAGCCACGTTTTACTTTACACTTCCCGCCGCCGATTCATGAACTGGTTGCAACTTGAATTTCTTTGGTGTTTGATCGTGGCCTTTATTACCTAAAAACACACTGACCTTCGCTGGCAAAGAGCGAAGGTCAGTGTCCATTTCTGTTTCACACTAAATTTGTTTACACTACACTTTCAGCAACTGTCTTTCCATATCCCATCAACGCTTTGACCATATCCGCGTTTCGACCTTCTGCGTACACACGCAATACAGGCTCCGTGCCCGAAGGGCGAATCAACAGCCATGAGTCATCGGCCATGATGTATTTCACGCCGTCCCGCTGGCTGATTTCATCCACTTTTTGGCCGCCGATCTCCTTGGGCGCTTTTTGGGTGAGGAATTCGGTCATTTCAGCTTTGGCTACGGGGCGGCTGAGGCGCAAATCCACACGCTCGTACAAGGCGGGGCCTACATCCGTCAGCAGGTCATCCACCATTTCCACGAGCGATTTCTTTGCTTCGGCGATCATCTCCACCAGCAGCAAACCCATGATCGGACCATCACCTTCGGGAATGTGCCCCTTGAAAGAGATGCCGCCCGATTCCTCGCCGCCAATGAGTACATCTTCCTTCATCATGTAGTCGGCAATGTGATTGAAGCCCACAGGGGTTTCATACAATTTCAGTCCGTAGCGTTTTGCAAGACGGTCGATCATGCGAGTGGTGGATACTGTGCGGACCACTGCTCCCGACCAGCCGCGCTTTTCAACAAGGTATTTCAAAGAGAGCGCCATGATCTTGTGCGGGTCAACAAAGTTGCCGCGTTCATCCATCGCGCCGATGCGGTCGGCATCGCCATCGGTGACCACGCCAAAATTGCCCATCCCTGAACTGACCGCGCTTGCCAGAGGGCCGAGGTATTTTGCGATCGGTTCAGGGTGTACGCCGCCGAAGCCGGGGTTCATTTCACCGCGAATTTCGGCGATCTCACAGCCTGTTCCCTGCAAAAAGGATTTGATGACGCCGCGCCCGGAGCCATACATTGCATCCACCACAAAGCGTTGGGGATTATCCGCAATGATGTCGGTGCGGATCAATTTTTGTAAATGTTCGAAATAAGCTGGCAACGGGTTGAATTTTTGGATCAAGCCCGCATCGCGCGCCTTATTAAAATCCATCAGGTTGGGGCCGCGTGCCTGTTCTTCGTTGTCGTTGATGTACACTTCCACGCGGCGGCATTGCTCGGTGAGCGCTGAGCCGCCGAATGCTCCCTTGAGTTTTAATCCGTTGTAGCGCGGAGCATTGTGTGAGGCGGTGATCATGATGCCTGCAATGGCGCGTTGATGTTTCACCGCAAATGAGATCGCCGGGGTGGGTGAATCAGATTGCGCCAGTAACACAGTGAAGCCGTTGGCGGCCAGCACACGCGCCACCTCTCCAGCAAAACGGTCGGAAAGAAAACGCGTATCGTAGCCGACCACGATGGTCTTTTTATCGGGTCCGTTCTCACCATTGACAGATTTGTCCCAATGGTCGGATGCCACGGCATCTGCAATGGCTTGTGTAACGATGCGAAGATTATCGAAGGTGAAACTATCTGAGATGACGGCGCGCCAGCCGTCGGTTCCAAAGTGAATGGGCATGTGGGGGTCTCCAAAAGGATGAAGGATGAAAGATAAAGGATGAAATATGAAGGCGGAAGGATTGATATATCCCTCATCCTTCATATTTCATCCTATTTTTACGGTGCAGGTGTAATTCCGATTTCAGGTGTGGAAGATGGTTCGAAGTTCGGTTCGGGAGTGGCGTAACTGACAACTGATTCCAAAAGCCAGCCTTCGATCTGCTGGTCGTTGCGGATGACGTAAACGTGCAGCCAGGTGATGCCGTTGACCACTTTGAAATCGGGGTAGATTTCAACGACGGTGTTATTGTCGAGGGTCATCAGGTATTTGCCGTTGGGGGTTTGGCGCAGGTTGGCGCCGCCGCCTTCATCCGCGCTGATCGTGCCGGGGATGGTTTGCACTTCAATGGTCATTGTGACCGTTGGGATCGGTTCGTTGGTTGAGGTGGCCGCCGGGGTGGAGGTTGTTTTTGTGGGGGTGGCGGCGGGTTTTGTAGCGGTGGAGGTGTTGGTGGCTGTATTTTCGGTTTCTTCTGTTGGGGTGGCCGAAAGGGTCTCATCCACACTCGGGGTGTTGGTAGGTTTGGGCGTGTTCGAGGGGCGGACCGTGTTTGTTGTTGTAGGCGGCAGGCTAGGGGTTAGGGAAGGAAGCGCTGTGGGTTGCGTCGAAGGTGTGGGGGTGGAGGTGCTAACGGTTTGGGGTGTTGTGAGCGGGAAACCGTTCCCCATCAAACTGAAGAGGGTGCCGGTGAAAACAAGCAGCATGACGCCGCTGAGGATCAGGCCGCGGTTTGATGGGCGCAGCCGTAATACCAGCAGAGTGATCAGGCCGAGAATGCTTGCGAGCATGAAGTGTGTGGCGAAGACGAGGATGCCTTCAGGCCAGATGCCATCCACACCCGAGCCGAGGCCGAAGCCGCTTGCATTGATGGGCAAATAGAAGGTATATGCAACGATGACGCTTGGCAGGAAGGGTTTGCTTTCAGAACGCACGAAGGATGCAACAAGCGTAATGGCACCGATGGCGAGCACAAAGAGTTCTTCGGGCCAAAGACGTGCATGGATAAAAACGTTGGTAAGGGTGATGGGTAAAAAGAGTCGAGCGGCAAAGCCCGAAAGCAACCCGCCAATGAACACAATGACGCCGCTGATGAGCAGGGCCATCAGTGTTTCAAAAAGAAAACGAGGTGACCCTGTAAGGCTGGCGAGCAAAAAGCCCACCCAGGGGATCATGAGCGGGGTAATGAGAATACCAAGCAAAAGGATGGCCTGCGAATCGCGCAGGAAACCCAGGCCCAGAATGGCCCCAGCCACCAATGAAAACACAAATAATTCAATGGATGGATAGGCGCGGCGCGATAATTCGGAGATCAGCGCGGCCTGTCCCTCGGCATCGGTGGGGATCATATCGCGGCGGGTTGCGCGTCTGCGGCGCGGGCGCGGCGGAAGGCTGCTCGGGTCTGGTGAGGGCGGGGTTGGTTCGGTGGGGATGATGGGTTCTTCAGATAAAGACATGGCGTTTCTACATGTACCCTGAAATGGTCGGGAGAATCATGATGTTCCATTATACAGGGGATGAATGGAGAGTGGGAGGTGGGAATTGATTTGTCATGTAATTATATGGAAGGTACCAAAGAACCAGCCCAATCCCTTGACGAAATGTTTTCAGAATCATAAAGTTAAGGCGGGTAAATTTATTTCAAGGATGGCTGCCATGTTGGAAAAGTTTTTCAGTTTGCGTTGTCCCGATTGTGGCGGGAAGATAACAGAGGAGGAGCGGTATTGTCCGCATTGCGGGGTGGACTTGGAAGCGCCGATCTCACCTTCCATAGGTTCAAACGAGGATGAGCATAGCCCCGCCCGTCAGCATTTCAAGGCTGCGGTGAAGGGGTATGAAAAGACCACGAAGGCGGGTTTACGTGATGCGCTCGTCAATTGTGATCTGGCGCTTCAATATGACCCGAATTTTGCCGATGCGCATAATTTGCGCGGACTGGTCCTTGATGAAATGGGACGGCTCGAAGAAGCCATTACGGCCTACCGCGAAGCATTGCGGTTGAATCCTGATCTTGGTGATGCGCGCATCAATCTTGAAGATGCAGTGGCGGAACGGGCTAATAATCAGTCTGAGTTTGGATTTACGAATGAGGCCATTGGTTTTGCTGAAGAAGAGAAACCACGAAACCGCGGCTTTGTAAAACGTATTCCCTCCATTCTGGCTTTGTTGATGATCTTTTTTGTTTCATTTTTAAAGAGCGACCTGATCAAAAATTTAGCCAATGCTTATCTGCTGCCAAAGACTTCGGTCGTGTTTATCCCCGATGTGCCTGGTGGCATCGCTGTGAGCCATGCAGACCTTGAAGAAGCTGCGCAGGTTCTTTCAGAACGCAGCCAGCGGCTTGGGTATTCCAACATCACATTTGAGGTTTCCACGGCAGGTGAGATCGTGGGGATGATCCCTGTCACTATGGATGCTGTGGAGTTTTCAGAGCAGGTGGGGGATGTGGGCCTTTTGGAGTTCGTGGATTTCGGTGAGAAACCTGCATTGGCTGGGGATATTATCCGCACAGATTTGGAGAGTAAGTATCTTCAGCAGGTGGATGGGCATGAATGGCATACGGTCATGTCGAACGAGGGTGTTCTGTCGGCTGCATCGTATCGTTCTCAAACTGATTTTGGTTTTCAGGTCAGTTTTTCACTTAACGCGGAAGGGGCGCAAATTTTTTTGAAACACACTTCCGAAAATGTTGGTACCTATCTCGGAATCGTTTTGGATAAACGGGTGGTCTCTGTTCCGATGATCAACCAGCCAATTACCGATGGACAGGGGATGATTTCGGGAACCTTCACTGAAGAAGAGGCGAAAGAGTTGGCGGTCATATTACAGACGAAACCGCTGCCTTTCCCTGTGCGGCTTCGATAAAGGTATCCATGAAAAAGATGATCTTGATTTTTACACTGGCCATTTGTTTCACTGTCTTTTTTTCAGCTTGCGGTGACGGTACTCAGGTCAACACCCGTGAGATGACCCTGTTCGTTGGTCCGCACCAGGTGGATTGTACGGGTGGTCCACAGGGGAAGTGCTTTCAGGTCAAGTATTCCGCCGAGGATTCCGAATGGGTGAATTTTGGCAATGTCATCCAGGGTTTCGAATGGGAGGAGGGATATGAGTATGAATTGAGCGTCAAATTCATCGAAACCCGCCCGAAGAATTATGACTATATCATTCCGTCCTTTGAGTTGATCGAGGTGCTGGAGAAAACGAAAATCGAGTAAAAAAATCAACCTCTTGCACCTTTTCAAAATCTCGGCGATGTGTCCATAGGGCATATCGCCGAGATTTTCCTTGTTTGGACGATTCCAAATTTTCTAACGCTTCTCTAACTCTTCTGCCCTTGACCCAAGGTTCATACGGGGATATAGTTTAGTCCGCTTAACTAAAAAGAAGGCTTAACTATGTCCAAAACCCTCCCAATTACCCACCCCTTGCGCACATGGATGGATGTATTCATGCATCGTTCCATGCGCGGATGGGCTCATTTTGCAAAATCCACCGGGCTTTCGATGCCGCAATTCAGCATTCTGATGCAATTGCACCACAAAGGGCCTTGTGGGATGTCGACGATCAGCGAACGGTTCGATATCACCGCCGCGGCCGCCAGCCAGCTTGTGGAAAAACTGGTTCAGGGGGGCTACCTTGAACGGGCTGAAGATCCAAATGACCGTCGTGCAAAATTGCTGCGTCTCTCAAAAGAGGGCGCAAAACTGGTCAGCCAGGGTATGGAAGAGCGCTATCGGTGGATGGACGAATTGGTCTCTGCGTTGAACGAAGATGAGCAGACCCAGGTCACCGAAGCGTTGGAGATTTTGACCCGTGCCGCACAGGCTTTGGAGGATAAGAAATGATCCGCAATTTCTGGCCTTCTTTTCCATAGTTTCTGCACATTTTTTTGATATTCATAGTCCCAATTACCAATCTCCAATTATTAATAGGAGCAACATGCAACAAACTCATGTAAGAAGAATCGTTCAAAAACGCCCCGAGCGGACCAAGTCCAAAGGCGGCATGAGGCGCGCAATTAAATATCTGACGAATTACAAGCGTCAGGCAGCGTTGCCATATTTATTCCTGATCGTAGCCACACTGTCACAATTGGCAGTGCCGAATATGATCCGACGTGTCATTGATGCGGTGACCAGCGGTTACATTGCAGACCAAATCCTTGGCGCGCTGGATAAGATCCCCGCGCAATTTATTGGCACAGCCCTGCCGCAGATTCTGGATGTGATGAAGTATCCTGCTGAATGGACGGCAGACCAGCTCAAGGTCCAGTTGGAAGCGGATGTTACCAATGCCCCACAACTTCTGACCAGTGCCATTGTCGCCATTCTCGTTTTTGCGATCTTGCGCGGCGTCTTCGCATTTTTGCAGGCTTATTGGGCGGAGAAAAATTCGCAAGCGGTGGCTTACGATCTGCGCAATGACCTGTATTCCAAGATCCAGACCCTGTCATTCTCGTATCATGACAAGAATCAGACAGGCCAATTGATGATCCGCGCCACGGATGATGTGGAAAAGGTGCGCCTCTTTATCGGCCAGGGCTTGCTTCAGTTGATCGGCGCATTCATCCTGTTGGCGGGTACGGTGATCATTTTGTTTTCGACGAACGTTTCACTGGCATGGGCTGTGATGCCGATTTTGCCTGTGGCATTGGTATTGTTCATCATTTTTGCGGGAGCAAGCCGCCCGATGTTCGCACAGGTGCAGCAGAAACTTTCTGCCTTGAACACGGTGTTGCAGGAGAACCTTGCAGGTATCAAGGTCATTAAAGCTTTTACGCGTGAAACCCAGCAGCAGGATAAGTTCAAAGCGCGCGCCGATGACACAATGGAACAGGCCATCAAACTTTCACGCTTGTTCACGTTTATGTTCCCGCTGGTGTTTATGATCGCCAATCTGGGGCAGGCCGCCATTTTGTATGTGGGCGGCAAGGCCATCATGGCTGGTACGTTGAGCCTTGGCGAGTGGCAGGAATTTTCGATGTATTTGATGTATCTCTTTATGCCGATCATGATGATGGGCATGATCATCACTCAATTCGGTCAGGCTTCTGCATCCGCCGACCGCATCTTCGAGATCCTCGATGCAAAGAATGACATTGCCGATAAGCCCGGCGCGGTCAAGATCCCTGCTGTGAAGGGCACCGTGAAATTCGAAGATGTCACCTTCCGTTATTTTGGCGGCGGCGACCCTGTGCTTTCCAATGTCACTTTTGAAGCCAAACCGGGCGAGACCATTGCCCTGCTTGGCGCCACAGGTTCAGGCAAGACCACCATCATCAACCTGCTGCCGCGTTTCTATGACCCCACAGAAGGCCGCATCACCATTGATGGTTATGAACTGCGCGATGTGACCCTCGAGTCACTGCGTTCGCAGATCGGCATTGTGTTGCAGGAAACCACCCTGTTCAGCGGAAGCATCCGCGATAACATCGCCTTTGGTAAACCCGATGCTTCACAGGAAGAGATCGAAGCCGCTGCAAAAGCAGCACAGGCGCACGACTTTATCATGTCGTTCCCTGAAGGCTATAACACACATGTCGGCGAGCGCGGTACCACCTTGTCCGGCGGACAAAAGCAGCGCGTCGCCATTGCCCGTGCCCTGCTTCTCAACCCGCGCATTCTCATCCTTGACGATTCCACTTCAAGTGTTGACCTCAACACCGAAGCTGCGATCCAATCTGCGCTGGATGTGCTTATGAAGGGACGCACTTCCTTTGTCATCGCGCAACGCATCAGCACAGTGATGAATGCCGACAAGATCATCGTGCTCGAAAAGGGCAGGGTGGTTGCAATTGGCAAACATGCCGACCTGCTGGAAGATGACCCCATTTACGCAGAAATTTATAACTCTCAGATCTTGGCAAATGAACATGAAAAGGAAGGTGCATTATGATGCACGGACCAGGCCGCGCAGGCGAATTTCTTAAAAACGAAACCATCAAACCCCGCAACGTGAGCGAAACCCTTTCACGTCTTGGCGGATACTTTGGCCGCTTCTGGTTCATGCTGACTCTGGCCGTGATCTTTGTCATCACAGCCACCTGGACGCAAGTAACCAGCCCTGAATTGATCGGACAGGCAACGGATTGTTTCCTCGTCCCGAATGGAAGCAACCCGTTCGCTTCATTCGCACCGACAGAGGATTCTGATGCTCAAACAGAATCTTCCTGTTGGCTTGCCTCAGACCCCGCCACCCTTACAGGCAGACGCCTGCTTCTTAATCAGCTCTACGCCACGGGTGGTTACACCCTGCCTGATATCACCACTGCCACAATTGAACAGCGCACCGAAGGATTGGTCCGTTTGATCGTGTTCATCATCATTCTCTTTGTGGCGGGTTCCCTTTTGAACGGTATGACCTTTTTCACCATGTCGTGGACGGGTCAACATGTGCTGCGTCAGATGCGTGTGGAGGTGTTCGAACAACTGCATCGCCTTTCGCTCAGCTATTATGCCGAGCATGAAGCTGGTGACTTGATGAGCCGCATCACCAACGATACAACCGCCATTGAACAGGCTTTTTCGTTCGCGCTGGTCAATGTGTTCAGCGGCATTCTGCTGCTGGTGTGGGTTTCCTACAACATGATCACGGCCAATTTACCGTTTGCCCTGCTTTCACTGGTTGTTGCGCCGTTGATGTTTATCGCCACGTTTTATTTCTCCGAGCAGGCCCGCAAGGCTTTTAGAAAATCACGCGAAGAGATCGGTAATGTCAACGCGGAGTTACAGGAATCCATTGCTGCGGTACGGGAAGCCCAGGCTTTCAACCGTGCAGATGAGAACATTGAAAACTTCAAAGAGGTCAACGCCGCCAACCGCGATGCAAACGTCCGTGCTGTGGCTTACACCTCGGCCCTGGCCCCGACCCTGGAAGCCCTGTCTTATGTGTCGTTGGCAATCGTCACTGGTGTGGGCGGGTGGTATCTGCTCAAAGGCGGAACCTTCCTCGGTTCTGCTGTAACTCTTGGCTTGGTGGTCACCTTCCTTGCTTATGTCCAGCGCTTTAACCAGCCGATCCAGCAGATCGCTGTGTTGTGGACGAACATTCAAAATGCCATCGCTGGTGCGGAACGTATCTTCACCATTCTCGATGAAAAACCTGCTGTGACGGATAAACCCAACGCAAAGGAAATGAAGGAGATCAAAGGCCTCGTTGAGTTTGACAAGGTCTCCCATGAATATGAAGATGGCGTGCCCGTGTTGAAGGGTGTTTCATTTACAGCCCAGCCCGGGCAGACCTTTGCCATTGTCGGCCCCACAGGAGCGGGCAAGACCACCATCATCAACCTGCTTCCGCGTTTCTATGATGTGACCGAAGGTTCGGTAAAAATTGATGGCGTGGATGTGCGCGACGTCGCTGCTGAATCCATTCGCAGGCAGGTTGGCATCGTGCTTCAAGATACCTTCCTCTTCTCCGCTTCGGTCATGGATAACGTCCGCTTTGGGCGACCCGATGCCACCGATGAAGAGGTGATGGCAGCGATCAAACTTGCCAATGCTGATTCGTTCATTGAACGCCTGCCCGAAAAATACAATACTGTTTTGGGAGAACGTGGTTCAGGGCTGAGCCAGGGACAGCGCCAGTTGTTGTCCATTGCGCGTGCGGCTCTGGCAGACCCGCGAATTCTCATTCTGGATGAAGCAACTTCCAGTGTGGATACGAGAACCGAGCGTCTCATCCAAAAGGCATTCGATAAACTTTTAAGCGGACGCACCTCCTTTGTCATCGCGCATCGTCTTTCCACCATCCGCAATGCAGACCAGATCCTGGTGTTGAAAGCGGGGCAGATCATTGAGCGCGGCAGGCATGATGAACTGCTTGAAAAGAAAGGCTTCTACTACGACCTGTACATGAGCCAGTTCAAAAAACAGGAAGAGATGGAAGCCGCAATGGCGTAACCTTTGTAGCAGTGACACGGCAGCGCCGTGTCACTGCTGTTTTTGTGGTTAAATGGGGGTTTAGGAGAAGCGCCATGCCCCATCTGAACTCGAAGCCAGCACAGAAAATGGATATTTCGTTTTATGAATGAGCGGGTTAAGGAGTTGGATGGCGTGCGGGGAATTGCGATTTTTGTCGTTGTGGCGTTCCATTTGCTTAAGCGCGCCGATTATTTCACCAATAATGAGATCCTGCATTTCATTTCACGTCTCTCTTCCATCGGCTGGGTAGGCGTGGATATTTTTTTTGTGCTCTCGGGGTTTTTGATCACATCCATTTTGCTGAAGACGAAGGCGGAGAAAAATTATTTCAAGAATTTTTACATCCGCCGTGCCTTGCGGATCTTTCCCCTGTACTTTGTTTTCATTGCCATCATTCTGATCCTGATTCCAAAACTTGACCCCGATTTTGTGCCTGAAGTTCCACGCGCCCTGCCCTTCCTGCTGCTGTATCAGCAAAACTGGCTGATGCTGTTCAGCAAGATCCCGTTGACCACCTATCTGGCGGTTACCTGGTCACTGGCCATCGAAGAGCAGTTCTATTTGATCTGGCCTGCCGTCGTTTATTTTACGAAAAAGGAGACGCTGGTCAAACTAAGCATCGGGGTGATCCTCTGTTCGATCCTTGCTCGTGTGTTGGGAATTTTGTTCTGGGATGACATGTCTGTTATTTCAACCTTCTTTTATTACAATACTTTCACCCGTTTTGAGCAGTTGGTTTTGGGCGGGTTGCTTGCAGTTGCATTTACCGAGCCGTTTTGGGTGCAACGCCTGAAAAACATCTCTGTCCCAGCTTTTTGGGTTGCGTTTGCGGCGTTCCTGGCCTTGAGTTTTACAGCCTACCCCCACATGGTTCCACTGGATGAAAATATCTGGCTGGTTTTGGGAGGCTATACATTGGTGGCGGTTTTTTCAGCGGCATTGGTCACCATTTTGATGACCCACCCTGAAACGTCCATCTTCCGCAGGGTATTTCAGAATAAAGGTCTTATTTTCTTTGGAAAATACAGTTACTCCATTTACCTTTTGCATGTGCCTGTCATCCTGATTTTATTGGATGTCCTCTGGCGCACCCAATTGCGCGGCTGGAGCATGTACCTTGCTTACATCGTTTTGACCTATGCCATCACTGTCGTCGGCGCCTTGCTCACATGGAACCTGCTTGAAAAACACATGCTCGACCTGAAAAAGTATTTTGAATATCAATAAGCGAAATTGTTGTCTTTTTGATGTCAAAGTTTCAGGGAAATATCTTTGCAAACTGCATGCATTTGACCAATCGCCATAGAAAGATTGAGGGAGTTCAATGAATATTCTTGCTGAAATCCACCGACATGAAAATCTCAACATCCATGGCAGGGCAGTGTGTCGAATCGCCATCCGCGGCATAGCCTTGCATGGACGGAAATTGCTCATGGTTCACTCCACTGAGGTCGGCGATTATAAATTCCCCGGCGGCGGACTGAACGCAGGTGAAACGCATGAACAGGCCCTGATCCGCGAAGTACAGGAAGAATGCGGCATGTCACTGACTTGTTTTGGTGCAGAGGTTGGCGTTGTGGTTGAGTATCTTCGTCCACAGGAGCGGGATTGCGACGTATTTCAAATGACCTCATACTATTACCAATGCGAAGTGGATAACGTTTTTGGCGCCCAGAAACTCGATGCATACGAAAAAGACCTGGGTTTCAAACCCGTGTGGCTTGATGTGGATGAAACAATACGAGCCAACAAATTATTGCTGGCTCGTAAAAGTAAACCCGGATGGTTGAAAAGGGAAATTCTTGTTCTCGAATATATCAGGCAAAACCTGATCTGAAACATCAACCCTTCAGCGGCGGGGCATCCTTGTCGTACACAAAAACCTGCACGTCCATTCCATCGGTGTTGAGCAGGTCAATGGCTGGTTGAAACGTCGCATCCTTGATCTTTTGCATATCACCCGCAGGCGCATACACTGAAAGCCGCGCTTCTTCATCAGACATCTTTGCGGATTTAATCTCCGCACTTGCGCATGTGGCCTTGATCAGGTCTGTCATTTTTTTTATGGCATCATCAATGGACATGGAAAGCTCCCTGTTTAAATTTAAAAAAATTATATACCATCCTGCAGCAGGTTACACCGCAGACCTGACCAATTTCCTACCCGCTTTTCAACTTTGCAACGGTCACGCCTTCGCCGCCTTCCTTATCGCCGCCTTCTTCGAACGAGCTTACATACTCGTGTCCGCGCAGGGCCTCGCGTACAGCCTGACGCAGTTTGCCCGTCCCTTTTCCGTGAATGATGCGCACAAAAGGCAGCCCTGAAAGAAAAGCCTGTTCCAGATATTTTTCCATTTTATCGAGTGCATCATCGGCCATCAATCCGCGCAGGTCAACTTCCATGCCCGGCGATTTTGCAACCGCCACCGAAGTCCTCGTGCCGCCGTCAGCCTTCTGCTTGATGCTCACAGGGGATGGCTTGCTGGCTGTTGATGATGACTGCCCGCCGCCTTTCAGCAGGTCAGATAGCCTCGCCCGCACGCGCAGAGTCCCGATCTGGATCTCCGCATCCGACTCACCCAAAGCGGTTACAACACCTTCAGCATTCAAAGTGCTGACAGTGACCCGTTCGCCCAACTTCCATGCCTGATTACCTGTGATGGATAACTGCTCATTCCTTCGCTCCACAGGCGCTTCCACCTTTTCTTCCATCTTTTCCATTTTTTCTTCAATGGCTTTGATGGCCTGCAGGGGCTGGCTGGCTTTTTTCAATTGCCCCTTCAACGAGTCAATGTTGCGCTTGAGCACCGCCACTTCCAACTCGCCTTCCGCGCGGGCTTTGGCGAGTGTTTCGCGGCGTTCGTCTTCGATCTTCTCAAGGCGTTTTTCCAATTCACGTGTTTGGGTTTCCAATTTGGCGCGTGCCTTTTCGAGCTTCTCGCGCTCGCGTGAAGTGCGGTTACGTTCCTTGCGAATATCATCCAGCAGTTTATCGGCCCGCAGATCCAGCGGATTGATCTCAGCCCGTGCTGATTCGATGATGGTTTGCGGCAATCCCAGCTTTTGAGCGATCAACAAGGCGTTGGACCTGCCCGGGAGACCGAGAGTCAGTTTGTAGGTGGGGCGAAGCGTTTGAATGTCAAATTCCAGAGAAGCGTTCACCACTCCTTCGGTCGAATGCGCAAAGGATTTCAACTCGGGGTAATGTGTTGCAACGAGGGTCATTGCACCCGATTCCAGCAGGTGGGTTAGGATCGCACGCGCAATGGCTGCGCCTTCCTGCGGGTCGGTGCCTGAGCCAAGTTCATCGAAAATGACGAGTGAACGGCTGTCTATTTTTTTTAGGATACGGATAATGTTGGTGATGTGTCCGCTGAACGTGGAGAGTGACTGTTCAATGGATTGCTCATCGCCAATATCAGCCCACACCGAATGGAAGCACGGTAGTTCAGATCCGCTTTGTGCGGGGATGTGCAGCCCGCTTTGCGCCATCACCACCAAAAGCCCAACCGTTTTCAACGAGACCGTTTTGCCGCCTGTGTTGGGCCCCGTGATGACAATGGCTCGTGTGCCGGGGGCAGGGTCCACATCCACAGGGACGACGGTATTTGGATCAAGCAATGGGTGACGGGCTTCAATAAGCTTTAAAGTGGAAGGTTGAAAAGTTGAAGATTTTGAACCAGCAACCTTCAACTCACGCATCAAGGGTTCACTTGCGCGGAGTTCATCGGCGTATTTTGCTTTTGCAAACGCAAGGTCAAGCACGGCGAGGTTCTCCACACCATACTTCAACTCTGTGGCGTGTTCACCGACCTGCCTGGAAACCTCGGCAAGGATTCTGCGTTCTTCATCTCTCTCGGCCAGTTGCAGTTCGCGGATCTCATTATTGGCCTCCACCACCGGCAGCGGTTC
The DNA here is from genome assembly GCA_035339375.1 of Anaerolineales bacterium. GTDB lineage: Bacteria > Chloroflexota > Anaerolineae > Anaerolineales > Villigracilaceae > Villigracilis. Next base: position 19,296 of record DAOQID010000052.1, read on the forward strand.
AATGAAAAGCGTGGCTCCACTCGAAGACTGGTCATGGATGATGGATTTGATCTTGCCCTTGAACTCCGCCCGCAATGGAATCACGTACCGCCCATCGCGCTGGGTGACGATCGGCTCCTGCAGCATCGAAACGGTTTTCGAATCGGTCACATATTTTTGCAGTCGGCTCATTAAGCGATCATGTGCCACACGCAAACTGCGGCGAATGTCGCCAAGTTTTGGCGAGGCTGAGTCCAGAATTTCGCCGCGGTCGGAAAGGATGCGTGAAATCGCATCCACGAGGCCATGGGTTTCAGGCAGCCCCATGGCGATCTGAGTCAGGCGCGGGTATTCCTCTGTCCGTTTTTCGAATGCCTTTTTTAATTCGCGGCACGAGATCAGCGTGGATTTGACATCCAGCAGGGCTTGCGGGTCAAGAACGCCGTTGCGTGCAGCCAGGTCCGCTTGCGGGCGGATATCATGCGCAGCCCCCACACCCATGCTGTTGATGGAAAGTAATTTGCGCGCTTCGGTGGTCTCTGCCAGACGGGCAGAGGCGAGTTCGAAGGAAGAGGTTGGTTCGAGTGTGCGTGCCAGGTCCATCGAAGCGGAAAAATCGCAGAACCCTGCCAGCCGTTCGAGGATCTTTGGGTATTCGAGTACGTTGAGTGTCTTGCTGTCCATAATGATGAATTATACTTCTTGAAACGATGAATACAGCATGGTGAAGAATGGAGAACGGGATGAGACTCAAAAATAGAACAGCGATCATCACAGGCGCCACCAGCGGAATTGGAAAAGCCACCGCGTTTCGTTTCGCAGACGAGGGGGCTGATCTGGTCATAACAGGCAGACGCTCCGGGTTGGGAAAAACCGTCGAGGCTGAATGCAGGCGGCGGGGAGTCCGATGCGTGTTCGTTGAGGCAGATCATACGAAACAGGAAGATTGTCAACGGGTGGTGGATGTCGCCATGAAGGAATTTGGTCGAGTTGATATTTTGTTCAATAATGCTGGCATTGTGCCGAAGGGTACAGCGGAGACAACCACCGAAGAGGTCTGGCAAAAGACCCTCGATATCAACATCACCGCGGCATGGCGGATGAGCAGGCTTGTCATTCCGCATATGCGCGCACAGGGGAAGGGGGCAATCGTCAACAACGGTTCAGATTGGTCGGTAGTGGCAGGCAGGAATGTAGTGGCCTACACCATGAGCAAAGGTGCCGTGGCGATGATGACCAAGGCAATGGCTCTCGATCATGCCCGTGAGGGAATCCGTGTGAATGCAGTTTGCCCCGGCGATACCTTTGTGGACCGATGGCTGGAGACCGGTTACTTTGAAGGTTCCGACCCGGTGACATTGGAAGAAGCCATCAAAGAATCAAGTTCATACATTCCAATGGGGCGTTTTGGAAAGCCTGAAGAGATTGCCAATGCTGTTCTTTTTCTGGCTTCAGATGAGGCGTCTTTTGTAACGGGGCACCTGCTTTTGGTGGATGGCGGGAATACAGCGCAATAAATGTTTTGTGCAAAATAGCCCAAATGGGGCCAATAACAACAGATTTGTAGGTTGATTCCGGATAATTTCTGGCTATAATGAAATTGCTGTACCATACCAAAGGAAAGGAGGTAGTCACCATGTTATTCTCACCGAAAGAGAAAGGTCAAGGTTTGGTTGAGTATGCGCTGATTCTTGTTTTGGTTGCCATCGTCGTTATCGCTGCGCTTATGATTCTTGGACCATTGATCGGAAATGTATTCAGCAAGGTCAACAGCAGCTTGTCTGGTGTGTAATTGCATCAGATAGGAAGCAAAGAAGTCCGTATTTGGGCGGCCCGTTGCATGCAATGGGCCGCCCATTGTTTTTCACCAAATTACTGAACTAACTGATTTGTTAACTAAACTGACCAGCTTTTTAATTATAATAACAGTGCCGTATTTGAATTTTTAAGAAAGGAGGTAAAAAAATATGTTATTCGCACCGAAAGAGAAGGGTCAAGGTCTGGTCGAATATGCGCTAATTCTTGTTTTAGTAGCCATCGTTGTTATTGCTGCGCTTATGATATTGGGCCCGATCATCGGTAATGTATTTAGTAAAGTAAATAGCAGCCTGTCTCGTGTGTAGTAGCAGACAGAGAATGTCAGAATCATGCATGGGCGGCCCGTTGTTCCCAACGAGCCGCCCATGCATTGCGTAGAGGAAACCATGATCGTTGTATCAGATTTAATGGGCACATTGACCACAGGGTCACCGTTTTTAGGGTTGGTGGATTGGGTAAAGCATAACCAAAGCAAGTTGAGCGCCAATCTGTATCTGGCGGCGATCATGCCGTCTTATCTGCTTGCAAAAAATGGATTAATTGACTGGCAGGCCTGGGGACAAAAGTTGATGGTGGACAGCCTGTCTTATATCAAGGATGCAGACCCTGAAAAACTGGCCCATGTATCCGAGTGGATCGTGGAACATGATTTCTGGAAGAAGCGCCGCGAGGATGTGGTGGCACGGTTGATCGCCCATCGAGAAGGCGGAGCACAGGTGTATATTGCCAGCAGCGTGGTGGAGCCATTCATCGAACCGTTCGCAAAACGGATCGGGGCGCAGGTCAGTGGTACGCCTGTGGAAATAAAGAATGGCCGTGTTCAAATGGTGGGTGAATTGGTTGCAAGCGAGAAAAAACTGGATCAGATTCTGGGCCGCCTCGGTGTAAAGCGTGTGGATTTTGCCTATGGCGATACCGTGCTGGATATTCCCCTGCTTGAACATGCTGAACACCCCGTGGCGGTCTACCCCGATGCGAAGTTGAAATCTGTTGCGCTGGAGCGGGGTTGGGAGATCATTGGCGATACGCCAAAGCTTGGTTAGAGTTGAAAGTTACAGGTTTAAGAGTTGAAGGTCTTGAAGAAGTTTTACATTTCTTCAAGACCTTTTTATTTTCTATTATTCGATAGGCTCACCCTGTATTTCTTAACCCTGACGCGATCCCATTAATGGTGATCGCCATGACTTCACGCAGGGCATTGCCTTCGTCGCTTTCGGGGTTGGAGAGTGTACGCAGGCGGCGCAGGGTTTCCACTTGGATGTAGTTGAGCGGGTCCACATAGGGGTTGCGCAGCTGCACGGCCTGGCGGGTGGCGGGTTCAAGCTCCAGCAGTGTGGAATGTCTACTGATGGAAAGAACAGCTTCCCGCGTACGTTCATATTCGCTGCGGATCGAAGAGAAGATTTCCTTCGCCAGCGCTTTGTCTGGAACCAGGTCCACGTACAAGGCGGAGATATCCATATCCGCTTTAAGCAGGGACATTTCGGTGTTGGTGAGCAGGGTTTGGAAGAAGGCCCAGCCATCGTACATTTCACGCAAGAGCGAACGATCGGTGATCATGGCCAGCCCTGAACCAAGCCCATACCAGCCCGGCAGGTTGAAGCGGCTTTGCATCCACGAGAAGACCCATGGAATGGCGCGGATCTGATTGACCGCACCGGTTTGCGAACGTGCCGATGGGCGTGAGCCGATCTGGAGATGTTTGATCTGGTCGAGCGGTGTGGCCGATTGCCAGAATTCAATGAAGCCCGGGGTTTCATAAACCATTTGGCGGTAGGTGCGTTGTGCCGCCTCTGACATTTGTGCCATGGCGTTGCGCCAGTGATTTGAAATGGGGTGATGCGGCAGCGGCGCTGAAGCAAGGATGACGGCGCTGGCGATCTGTTCAAGATGACGATGTGCCAGGCCGGGATTGGAATAGCGCAGGGCAATGATCTCGCCCTGTTCGGTCAAGCGAAACCGACCATTGATACTGCCTGCCGGTTGAGCACGGATGGCGCTGTTGGCGGGTCCGCCTCCGCGCGCAATGGTTCCGCCGCGGCCATGAAAGATGGTGAGTTTGATGCCGTGTTCGCTTGCCACGCGGGTGATCTCTTCCTGTGCTTCGTAAAGCGACCAGTTTGCCATGAGATAACCGCCGTCTTTGTTGCTGTCGGAGTAGCCGATCATCACCATTTGTTCGTCGTTGTGGGCGGTGAGCTGTTCGCGGTAGATATCCAAGGTAAAAAGCGATTCGAGAATGCGTGGCGCATCTTTCAGGTCTGGCACGGATTCGAAGAGCGGTGTGATCTGTGGGGTCGTTTTACAGCCTGCCCATTTTGCCAACAGGAGAACGGTGAGCACATCTGATGCGGCGTGCGTCATTGAGATGATGATGGGGCCGAGCAGGTCACTGCCGTAGATTTCATGAGTGCGCCCGATGAGTTGAAACAGTGACCAGGTTTCAGCGGTGGCCGAGGTTGCCCCGGGATGTTTGGAAAGCTGCGGAGCAGGTTCCTTTAACAGGCGCACCAGTAATTCGATCTTTGAATCGGCGGGCAGGGTTTCAAATTCGGGTTCGATCTTCAGCGCACGCAGAATTTCGCCGAGTGCGGCATTGAAGCGGCTTGAGTCTTCGCGGATGTCGAGCCGTGCGGCCTGCAGGCCGAAGATCATTAATTTGCGGTGGACGTCCTGCAATTCGTTCAGGGCCAGTTTGAATGGAATGGCCGAGGCAATCATCTCCAACGGGCGCGAGAGACCATCGGTGTTGAGGCGGGCTTGATATGCATAACTTTGCAACAGGTGTGCTTTCATGTCTTCGCGTGAGGCTTCGGCGAGGTCGGAAGCCAGCAGAGACAGGGCCAGACGGTAGGGTTCCGTGACATACCGATTTTCGATGTAGGCGATGTGAGGTGGAAATGGCCTGCGCTTTTCGATCCACTCCATTAATTCCTGAGGCGGTGGAATGCGGTGTGAGCTTACACTTAAATGGCGGGCCAGTTCCTGAAAACTCTTGCGGTGATTTTCAACCGCCAGGCCGCGATGCAGGCGCAGGGTTTCGGCGGTCACTTCAGCGGTGACGTTGGGATTCCCATCGCGGTCGCCGCCGATCCATGAGGCCAGTTTGAACCAGTCGGCGGGCGGGTGCAGGCCGGGGTAGTTTCGTTCGAGCGCCTTTTCAAGGTCATCGTAAATGACGGGGATGGTGTTCCAGAAAAAAGAATCGACAAAGTACAACCCGGTCTTCACTTCATCGGCTACGGAAAGTTTGGCAGAGCGGGCACGGTCGGTAAGCCATAAAACGGATATTTCATTGCGCAGGAGTTGGGTGGCTTCCTCCTGTTCGCGCAGGGAAAGTGAGCCTGTGCTGATCTGGGTGATGAGTTCCGTGATGCGTTCCATTTTGGAGAGCACAGTACGGCGGCGTGCTTCGGTGGGGTGGGCGGTGAGGACGAGTTCAATGGATAGATTTTGGAGCAGGTCTTCCATTTGTCCGCGGGTGATGCCGAGTTCTTTGAGGGTGGCAACGGCCTCGCCGATGGATTCGCGGATCGGCTCTGGAAAGGTTTCGTCTTCGTAACGGCGCAGGATCAACACGCGCTGATTCTCTTCCGCGCGATTGACCAGATCAAAGTAGGCGGCGAACGCAGCGGCGACCGCCCGCGCTTCCCCTGTTTCGAGCGAAGCAACTTCCTGCCTCAGGCTTGTTTCGGAGGTCTGGTCGCCGTTGCGGCGGGCTTTTGCCAATGCGCGGATGCGTTCTTCGATTTCGAAGATGTGCGGCGACTCAAGCTCTGAAATGACCTGTCCCAGAAGATTGCCGAGCAGGTGAATGATTTGAGAGATTTCCATGGGCTTTCCTCTTTTGAAATGCTTCGCCGATTATAACTTCCGCCACTTTTAATTTGCCGAATCTCTGAAGCGGGGAGTGGCTCATTTCGTGGGCTTGCCAACCAAAGATTTAACCACAGAGCGCACAGAGAACACGGAGAAAACCTTTTGAAAATCTCTGTGAACTCCGTGATCTCTGTGGTGGAAGAGTCGTTAGCCCATCCTTTTAGCCACTCCCCTGACGTTGATTTGTACCAAGTGTATAATCGCCTTCATCACATTTTAGGAGACTGCAAAATGGAACGGACAACCCTGCGGAGAATTAGAAAACGAAAAGCCGATAACAAGGTGTATTTGTGCGCGCCGGTCAATTCCCTGGTGGAAGGCATCTACGAACAGAACATCCCTTTTTACGAGATCAAAAAACACGGCGATTTTGGCCTCGGCACTTTCAACGATCTCGATGGCGAGATGATGATGGTGGACGGTGAGATTTTCCGCGTTGGGTCTGATGGCAGGGTGAATCAGATCACAGATGATGATGTTTGTACGCCCTTCGCTTGTGTGACCAATTTTCAACCTTTCAGTGAAGAGACCCTCGAACGCGAGGTTTCCTATGTGGATTTTCTAAAATGGATGGTGGAGTTGATGCCTTCACCCAATATCTTTTATGCGTTTCGCATCACGGGTGAATTTGGTTATGTCAAGACACGCTCGGTGCCGAAACAGGAAAATTACCGTCCGCTGGTGGAAGTGGCGAAGGAACAGCCGACTTTTGAATTTAACGATGTGCATGGCACGATGGTCGGATTTTACACACCCTCGTTCATGGCTTCCCTGAGCGTGCCCGGTGTGCATCTGCATTTTCTCACCGACGATAAATCCAGCGGCGGACATTTGCTGGAATGCCGTCCGCGCAATGTGAAGTTGGAATTGCAATACCTGTACACGCTGGAATTGTCACTGCCGTCCAACCTCGATTATCTCACCTGGGATTTCCAGCGCGATATCGGCAAGGACCTGGATAAGGCCGAGAAATAGTTTTACCGCTACGGAGAAAAATAATGAAAAAACCGAACTGGATCTTGATCGGAATTTTGTTTGGCGTCAGCCTGTTCATCGGGTTCACCATTTTTTCTGCGGCTGTCGGGGCGATCTTTCCAAAACTGCATTATGTTTCCAAGCCGCTGCTGTGTTCGGGAGATTTCAAGATCGAAACGACACGTTATTCCTACAAGCCCGGACAGGTGGGCTGGCAGCACAATATCTACTGCGATGGCAGGGAGATCACCCTGCTGGCCGTTTTTACGACCGGCCTGCTCTTCTCGCTGGGAATTTTCATGGCGGCCTGCATCCGCTATTGGAAGGCGTTGTTCAACCCTGCAGATTTCGGCTCGTTGGCGAAGGACCTGAAACAGGCCGACAAGCCAGCCAGGGGCAAAAAGAAAAAATCTCCGCTTGAACGCATGGCTGAACTAAAGGAAATGCGCGACCAAAATCTGATCTCTGATGTGGAGTACGAAAGAAAAAAGACCGAGATCATGAATGAGTTGTGAGCAGGCAGATCAAAATACTTCTTCAGGGTGATACAACTCCTTTGGATGAACTGTATAATAAGTCTGTCGTGATATTCCAACTTTATAGAGGTGCCCCATGACATTCCAGCTTGTGTACTACTCCCAGCAGGACCCGAAATGGAAGGAAGATATTCTTGGCTTTGGCGATTCGCGTGACACGATCGGTTATGTCGGCTGCGCGTTGACGAGTGTGGCCATGCTCATCAGCGGGCATGGATTTATCGAAACCCCCAAGACCCTCAACCAAAAATTGAAGAACGTCAACGGCTTTGTCAGCGCGGGCATTCGCTGGGATACGGTCAATCAGATCTATCCGCAGATCAATGTGAAAAGCAACATCTCGTGCGGCAACACCGATGCCCCGCTCGGCCTTATTGATGCCTCCATCGCAGCAGGCCAGCCCGTCATCGTGATGGTGGATAGCACCCCCGCGCCCGGCCTGCTCACTCATTGGGTCGTGCTCTACGGTCGTGAAGGGAATGACTATCTGATGCTTGACCCGTGGCCCTACCAGACCGATGTAACCAAAAAGACCTACCTCATGCCGCGTTACAGTCAGGGGAATTCATTGGAACGCGCCATCATGCATGTCATTGCTTACGAATGTTTCACCGCCAGCGGCGGAATCACCCAACCGATAGAAACGGATCAAACTACGCCGACAACGGGTACGACCACAACCAGCACCACCCTGGCCCGAGTCAAAGCAGATTTGACCTGGGGTTTGAACATCCGCTCAAGTATTGATACCTCCAGTTCGAGCAATATCGTTGCTGTTGTTTCTGCGGGTACCCTCCTCACCCTGTTGGGCGCGGATGATATTTCGAAGATCGGAGCGGTCAATCAGTGGGTGCGGGTGAATGATGGTAAAGGGCATGAGGGGTATTGCGCGGCATGGTATCTGGAAAAGGTTCAAGTGGCGGCTCCTGTGGTTGAAACAGAATCAGGTTCAACGTCCACAGAAGAGGCGGGCGGCTCTACATCCACACCGCCGAAGCCTGCACCAATGATCGTGACGGTCAAGGCCCGTGTGGGCAGGCTGGGTGCAAAGGTGTACAAGACCGCATCAGCGAAATCGGAAATCGTATCCACTGAAAAAATGCGCGCCAAACTCACCGTGGTGGAAGATGCCGCAAAGGCGCGTGCCAAACTGGGCGTGGCGGGTAAATGGGTGAACGTGAAGAATAAGGAAGGCAAGAAAGGATACGTGAGCGCCGAGTTGGTTTCAGAAGTGTAGGTGCTGACATGAAAGCATTCCATTCTTTTGTCCTGTCCATTCCTTATTTGTTTTTGAAGAAGATCCCCTATGCCTGGGTATTTGTCATTGCCTTGTGGGCGTGGCCGCCTGTGGTTTCGGGGATTTTTGTAGGGATCATTCTGCTCGGGCTGTGGTTCATGGTGATGCAGCAAAAAGCCTGGGAGGCGGAGATCGCGCGGGAGTATCGTGTTTTGTACCGTGACCAGCCGCATGCGCCCGTGACGTATCAGGTGCGGAATTTTGTGCTGGTCTGCGCGGCAGGGGCGCTTATCGGTTGGGTGGCAGATGGAAAGCTCGGGCTTTCATCCTTGCAGTGGACTTTGATGCTGATCGGTGTGATGTTGTTGTACAAGGATGCGATGCTCTTTGGTGCGGGCACCGTGTATCTGGTGACGAACAAGGGCATTGCGGTTCGGTACATCCCCGGGCATGTTGATTACCGTTTGTTCTTTGGCTATGACGAGATCCGCAACGTGGAAAGGATCGGCCCGGTGAAATCCCTGCCGATGGCGTGGAGCGTGCTCACTCCGCAGCGCAAGATCCTCGAAAACGGATTTTTGCTCAAGCCTAAAAAATTGAACGGATTTACCAAAACCATCGAAGAAGTGGTTTTGTGCCCCGCCGACCCCGAGGGATTCCTCAAACACATGCCGCCTTCGATTTCTGTGAAGGAAGCCGTAACGCGGTGATTTTTTATTCAGTGAGCTGCGTTCCGCTTTGACCAAGAGGTGATCTTGAAGACAGAAACCGAACGCTTGAATA
>DAOQID010000053.1:0-20082 GCA_035339375.1 Anaerolineales bacterium
GAAAGTTATATCGGGTTGGCTGTGAATTTGACTGATTTAATTGTGGGCGGGCAGTAATTTACCTGTAACTTCCCCAAACCCGACTCGGTAGCCCTCGCCCTCGCACCAACCTGTGAGTGTGAGGGCGTCTCCGTCTTCAAGGTAGGTGCGTTTTTCGCCGCTCGGCATATTGAGTGGGTGTTCCCCGCGCCAGGTAAGTTCCATAAGGCTTCCGTACGAATCTTGCGTGGGGCCGCTGATTGTGCCTGAGCCAAGCAGGTCACCAGGGCGCATGTTGCAACCGTTGACCGTGTGGTGAGCAAGTTGTTGGCGCATTGTCCAATACATGTAGCGGAAGTTGGAGCGTGCGATCGTAACAGGTGAGTTCATTTGCTTGGTTTGCAGCGAGACTTCCAATTTAATATCGTAAGAGGCCGCGCCCTTGTTTTGCAAGTAGGGGAGCGGAGTTGGGCTTTGGCTGGGGTTTTCGCATCGGAAGGGTTCGAGCGCATCCAATGTGACAACCCAGGGTGCAATCGAAGTGGCAAGATTTTTTGAGAGAAAGGGGCCGAGCGGTTGGTATTCCCATTTTTGAATGTCGCGCGCGCTCCAGTCATTGATGAGTACGAGGCCGAAGATGTGTTCTTCGGCGTTTTCAATGGGAATGGGGTGTCCAAGCGGGTTACCAGGGCCGACAAAAAATCCCATTTCGAGTTCGAAATCCATGTTGCGGCTTGGACCAAAGGTGGGCCCATCTGCGCCTTCAGCAATGGTTTGCCCATTGGGTCGGCGTATGTCTGTGCCGCTGACGACGACCGAGCTTGCCCGTCCATGATATGCAATGGGGATATGCACCCAATTGGGCATGAGCGGATTCTCCTTGCTGCGAATCATGGAGCCGATATTGGTGGCGTGTTCTTTTGAGGAATAAAAATCGGTGTAGTCGCCGATGGCTGCAGGGAGATGCATGGTTACGGTCTGCATCGGGTGCAGGACTTGTTTTTGTAAGTCTGGATCATCGCGCAGGATGGGGTTGTCATCAGAAAGCAGGGCTTGCAAGGTTGCCCGTATCTCATGCCATACACTACGCCCAAGCGCCATGAAAGAATTGAGGTTGGGGTGATTGAAGATGTGTTTCGTTTTGAGGTACCCTTTTTGCTCAAGCACGGCAAGATCCAGGACGAATTCTCCAATGGCAACGCCAACCCGTGGACCTTGGTGCTCGGCGGTGCTGAAAACGCCATACGGCAGGTTTTGAATAGGGAAATGGGATTCGGGGGAAACAGGAATGAAGGATTTTGACATTAAACGGTTTTCCTTTGGAAGCCTGAGAAATGGTTTTTGTTTCTGCCTAGCTTAACCAAGTCAATTTTTGCATATCTTCACGCGGCTCGTCGAAGCTGCAACTGCCATAGGAGATGAATTGTGATCTTCGAGAGTCGGCGATCTGATCGGCAGTGACGGAGAAATTGCCCCATGTGAAATGTGATTCGGTGAAACGAAAATGCTGAGGGTCTTCTTCGTTTAGGATCGCCACGGTTTGCTCTGTGTTCAGGTTGTGTGCTTGAGCGAGGATGGCGGCTCCGAAGACGTTGACGAATCCGTGCATTTTTGTCTGTACGCTTTCGTTGTAGTGGCGGATGGGGTGATGCAACCCAGCGGTTGCCTTGAATGGGACATGATGATTGCGGCAAAGCAGCAGGGCATGTGCGATCTGTTCCACACTGGGAAAGGCGTCTGCCACGACACCTCCACAGCGGAGTTTGAATCCATTGCGGAGGTTGGCCGTTTGGTTTGATTCGGAAAGGGCAATGATTGTTGCTGTCATATTTTCACGCCAGGCAGGGGTGATGGGGATTTCATAATAGGCGGTCAGTTTATTTTGCGTAGTGATTTTCTCGTTGGCGTATTTGAGCAGGTCTGGTGTGGCTTCTGAAGGCAGGCGCACTTCGAACACATCTGCAAAAGCGGGTTGATGCTGACGAAAGGATCGTATATCGTTCAAATCAATTTCAAGGTTTTGTGCAAATTCGTCGGCGTTTTTTCCGCTGCGGCCAAGGACTGAAAAATGCCACGCATCGGAAAGGTTTGGGAGTTTGGATAAATCAGCAGCGGAGATAATGAATCGGCCGAGCATCCAGTTGTCGGCGGAGGGAAGATACGCCTTGTATTCATCCAAGGCTGAAGCGAGATCGAGGCTGGCAGGTGGAAAGAGGCCTGCATAGTCGATCAGGTTTTTCAGAAACTCGCGCAGTGATTTTGCAACAGGAAGAGTCATGCGGCTGATTTTATCGCTTGTTTTGAAAAAAGAAACATCCCGAAGGGTTTTCGATTTCCCTTCGGGATGTTGTATTTAATTTGGATACCCAGGGTTGGTGGGTTTGGGGGTGGGACGCACGGGCGGCTCAGGCAGGAAGGAAGGTGTGGGGATGATATTCAGGTCGATCCCAGAGGCATCGATCCATTCCAGATATAGCCAGCCGATCTTTTCATCGGGCGCTTTGACATAGAACCAATCTTTGTATTTGCTCAGCACTTCCATTTTTGTGCCGCGGATGTAGGCATCGGAAATGGTGGGGTAATCCACATCAGGGCCTGACCTGAGATAGGCAAAATCAATATTGATGACGATGTACAGCGGTGATGGGGTGGCCGTGGCGCTGGGTATGGCCGTGGGCGTTTCAGACGGAACGGGGCTGGCTTCCGCGGGCGGTTGGGTGGCTGTTGCGGGTGGGGTGCAGGCAGCAAGGAATAGGATTAGAACAGATACAACGATAAAGTAAAAAGCAGATTGTTTCATGGAATTCTCCTTTACATTTTTTTCAAGCATAAAGTTGAATTCCGTACCTCGCAATGAAACATAAGTAATGGGCGCAGCCTGGTTTTATTTGCCGCGATAATCAATGGTGTGAGACGGAATGGTAATTCCCGAGGCTGAGACATTAAGCGGGTGCGATTTCACGCCAGATTCGGGTGATACCCTTTCCATGGCTTTTTGGGTCACGAGAATTTCCCCAGCGGCGGCGGTGTCTTCTCCCAGTTTGCAGGCGCGGTTCACGGCATCGCCAAAACAATCTTTGTTGCCGATAACCAGTATCTTTCCAAAGTCAATGCCGCAAGAGATGTGAACATCGAAATCGTCGGGTGTAAGCAGGTTGGAGGCGTCGAAGGCATGTTGCAAGGCGATGGCGGCCTGAATGGCGGGAAGTGTATCCGGGAAGTAGGCAAAGCAGTTGTCGGCTTCAAATTTGATGACCTTGCCATGGAACGAAGTGATGATCGGCTCTGAAACCAACTGCATACGCCGCACCATGGATAAATAGTGGATGATGCCGTATTTGCGTGTCAATAATGAGAACCCAGACATATCGAGCACGAAGATGGCGCGTTCGCTGCCGTATTCATTCCATAACTCGGCTTCGATGGCTTCGCGGTTGACATTGTTGACTTCCTGCGAATATCTCAAGAGCAGGTTTTGAAATTTGGCTGGTAGTTTTCGGTTCATGCAGTGAGAATACAACCAAAGGCTCATTTTCGCAAGCCAGTTCCATGACAATGCCCTCCCAGTTTTGGGAGGGCATTTTTCTAAATATCCCCAGGTTCATTGGCCATGCGGACGATTTTGGGCGAGAACTTTCCAACGATTTCCACAAGGTCATTTTGTGCGGCGATGACATCTTCGATCTGTTTGTAGGCTTGCGGAGATTCGTCGAGGCCGCCGCCGAGGAGGGTGACTCCACGCTCCTTGAGATAGACATCCCGCGCAGATTTGCTGATCGAATCGATGGCGACTCTGCGGCTCATCTTCCGACCCGCTCCATGCGAGGCTGAAGAAAGGGAATTCTCCACCCCTCTGCCGCGGACTACGTACCCTGCATCGCCCATTGAGCCTGGGATAACGCCGAGCACCCCTTTGCCTGCGGGTGTCGCTCCCTTGCGGTGGACGATGACTTTGCGCCCATCGGCGAGTGTTTCATGCCAGGCAAAGTTGTGGTGGTTTTCCACCGCAGCCACTTCCTTCAGCCCGATGGCGGCGGCCACGCGTTTGTGGATGATGTAGTGATTGGCCGAAGCGAATCTGCCTGCGAGTTCCATTGAAAGCCAGTATTCCTGACCTTCTTCAGAATCAAGCGAGAGCCAGGCAAGATGTTTTACGCTCTTATCGAGGTTGGGATGCTTCTCCATGGCGAGCTTGCTGAAGCGGTCGGCAATTTTTGCGCCGACGCCGCGTGACCCGCTGTGCGAAAGCAGGGCCAGGTATTGACCAGCCTTCAACCCGAATGTGTCTTCGTGCAGTTTGAAACTGCCCCATTCAACAAAGTGATTGCCTGTGCCGCTTGTGCCAAGTTGATTCATGGCGGTGTCTTTCAGGGTCTGTAATTGGCGGGTGGCAAACCAGGCTGAATCATCGAGTACTTCATGCTGGGCTTTTTTTGCGCCTGTCCATTTTGCGCCCATGCCGAAAGCGGTCTCGTTCCAGAGCGATTCTTCGAAAAGGCCTTTCTTTTGTCCGAGTAAATTCGGTGAAACCTCGTAGACCGAGAGTCTCATGCGGCAGGCAATGTCCACGCCTACGGCGTAGGGGATGACGACATTTTCAGTGGCCAGCACGCCGCCAATGGGGAGGCCGTAGCCAACGTGGGCATCGGGCATCAAAGCACCCGTAACGGTGACAGGCAGGCGCATGGCGTTGTTCATTTGCTTGACGGCTTCGTCGTCAATATTGTCCCGACCCCAAATGGGGAAGGGCAGTGGACCTTCGCGCAAAGTTTCGGGTTTGGGTTCATCCTTTTGCATGGTGCGGATGCATTCACGGGCGAGATCAGCGGTCACTGCATCGGCGAGGAAACTGCCAGGGTTTTGACGAACAGCTTCCAGTTGAGCCAGAACCGCATCGCGTTCCATTCCTTGCTCCATCAGTTTTGCGGCGGCGTCTTTTGCGAGCCCGATGATTCTTCCGTCGGGCCAGTTGTTGAGTTTCAGGATTTTTCCTGTGATGATGTCCATTTTTTAATTCTCCGACATGTCACTGGAATGACATGTCTTGCTAGATCGGGTCGGGCGGGTCGCAGGGACCTTCGCAGGTGAGCGTGGTGAATACTTCGGCTTGAAGCATCCATTCACCGCTTTTTGCGCGCTGCCATTTGGCGGCATAGACGCCCGAGGCGTGAACCAAAATTCCTTCAGCAGTATAACTTCCCTGCCAATTGCCGATTTCCTGTGCGAGCCCCCAGCTTTCGTTGGTGGTGACCTCGCGCGGGGTTCGGCGATAGATGGCGGTTGGGTCGGTTCGGAAAAGTTCAGACCAACGTATGCCTTCTTCTTCGGCTCCGTGGAATTGTGCGCTGCGGCCCGTAATGAGGTGGTAGTTTGGCGCCAGCAGGGATGTGATGATATCGGCGTCTTTTGTGGCGATGGCGCTGTTGAAGCGTTCGCGGGCGGCGTGGATCATTTCGGTTGAAGCAGGTTGGGTCATGATGTTTTTCCTTTTTGCTCAATGGTCTTTTATTTTCGGTAATTATTCTTCCAGTTTCCACAACTCTCGCATTTCCTGGCTGGTTGTGAGTAGATGGTCGAGTGTGCCTTCAGATTCAACCTTGCCGTCTTTCAGCACAATAACGTGATCGGCGCGCCGCAATAGCGGGCGGCGATGGGACACGACGAGGCAGGTCAATTGGTTGCCTGCGGCGAAGATGCGCTCCCATAGTTGACTTTCGGTTTCCACATCCAGCGCGCTGGAGAGATCGTCGAAGACGACCAATTCAGATTCGCGGATGAACATGCGCGCGGCAGCGGTTCTTTGGGCCTGCCCGCCTGAGAGTTTGACTCCACGTGCGCCGACCATGGTTTCGAGGTCGTCGTCGAGTTGCTCCAGGTCGCGGTCCATGACGGCGAGTTTTGTGGCTTTGTAAATTTCCTCGTCGCTGCGCTGCATGCCGAGCAGGATGTTGTTCCGCAGGGTGTTGCTGAACAAACGTGGAACCTGTGCGGTGTAGGCACAGCGCGGCGGGATGAGGAAGTCACCTGGTGCGGTGAGGATGGTTTCGTTCCATCGTATCTCGCCAGATTCGATCGGGAGCAAGCCGAGCAGGGCGCGCAGAAGTGTGGTTTTGCCAGAGCCGATTCGGCCTGTGATCACTGTCAGCGAGCCGCGATTGATCTTCAGGGAAATATCCTCGATGCCGTTGACCGAATCGGGGTAGTGAAATGTCAGATGGTCAGCGGACAGGCTGCGGAGTGAGTCGGATGCGGTTTTTGTCGGATAGATCACTTCGGGCAGGGGACCATCCAGGTCTATTTTGCTGTGTTCAACGAGCGCGTTCAGTGGTGCATTTTCCATCAGGTGATACATGCGCTGTACGGAGACGTCAAGCTGTTTGTAGCGGGCTGCGAGCATGCCGCCGAAAGTGGTGAGGTCGCCCATGCTTTGCAATAAATAAACGAAGAGCGAAAAGTCTCCGAGCGTGAAATTGCCCTCGCGCATGGATTGCCCGACGAGGATAAGGATGACGCCCGTGCCAAGCGTGGACATGTTACGGTAGATCGAGCCAAGCACTTCATCGAATAGTTTTTCGCGGATGGTGAGCACACGCCTTTCATCGTTGAGTTTGTGAAAGTGATGGATGACATCTTTTTCGGCTGTGGCTACTTTGACAGCCTGCACGGCGCCAAAGAACTCGCCGATGAAGCCCGTCACTTTGCCTCCAGCCTGCCGCGATGATCGGCGGTAGTGTTCGATGCGGCCCGTGGCCAGATTGGCAACGATGCCGACGAGCGCCAGCGGAATCAGCGCCATGACCGTTACGGAGGGACTGATCTGCGTCATCAAGATGATCGCCACAGCGATGATGATGAGTCCGACCATGATGTCATTGATCAAAATGACGAACAGCGGAATTTCATCCACATCCTTTTTGAAGCGGCTGACAGCTTCGCCAGGTGAATCAGGGAGTTGGGATGCGCCTGGCCGTTTCAAAATGTAGCGCAAAAGATTTTTTCGCAGCAACGTGTTCATTTCTGCGAAAATGGGCACGTCGGCATAGTAAAACCCGTAGCTTGCCACTACACGTCCGATCCATGTGGCGGCGAGGAATGCGACAATGGCCCAAATGCCAAAGGTCAATTGTGCTTCGCCTGTGACCATGTCGAAGAAAGCCTTGATGATGAGCGCGGGCGCCACCTGCCAGCAGAAGCGGATCAATGCCACGCTGAACAGGTCCACAACCCAAAGCCACGGGCGGAAGCGGACCATTTCGAAGATGACTTTCCACGCTGGGAGCGCGGGTACTTTTTGAGTGAAGGTTGTTTCGGTCATAATAAAATTCCTTGCGGTCTTTGGCCGCAACGCTGGGCATGGACGATAAACGGTTTGCCGAGTAACGATCTGCTTTGTCAACGGCTGGCTATGCCAGCACTTCTTCCATGCCTGTTTGGAGCAATTGATAAAAACGCGAGTTCAAGTCGGCGGCCAATTCTTTTCGATTGCCGTATTCGCTGACTTTGCCTTTGTCCAGGATCATGACATTGTCGGCACGTTCGATCGTGTCCAGCCGATGTGCGATGATGATGGCTGTGCGGTTTTTCAATAGTTTGTCGATGGCGCGTTCCAACTTCTGTTCTGTGGCAGGGTCAAGGCGCGATGATGCTTCGTCGAGGATCACCAGGCCTGGATTTCGTAAAAAGACCCGTGTGAAAGCCAGCAATTGCGCTTCACCCGCAGACAGGGAACGGGAACCTGTTTCGAGTTCAGTATCCAGCCCTTTGGGCAGGTTCTGATACCAATCGCCGAGTTCCAATTCCTCGAGAGTCGCAATGATCTTTTCATCGGATATCGTGCGGTCAAAAAAGGTCAGGTTATCACGAATGCTGGCACGAAAAAGCTGAACATCCTGAGTGACGATGGCGATGTTGCGCCGCAGGGTTTCGATGTGTGCATCGCGCAAGTCTGCGCCGTTGACCTTGATGCTGCCTGCGTTTACATCGTACAGACGGAAGATCAAACGTCCAAGGGTGGTTTTGCCACTGCCTGTGCGGCCGAGCAGCCCAAGTACGGAACCAGCTCTCAGGTCGAAGGAAAGACCGTTGATGACTGTATCCTCGCCGTTGTAGGAGAAGGTCACATCTTCGAAGGTCAATTCAAGCGGACGTGCTGGAATCTCCACGCCGACCCCGCTGACAACCTCCGCTTTGAAATTGCGGAATTCGGTCAGGCGTTCCACGCAGGCGCCGATGGTCTGAAAACTTTCGATCTCGTGGGTCATCGCCCAGAATGGTTCTTCCAGCAGATTGATGTAGTGTACGAAGAGATACACCGTGCCGATGGTGACCAGACCCGCAGAGAACAGCCAGTATCCGCTGGAGATGGCGAGCAGGTTTCCAGTGGTCAATGCAAAGCCCATGGCGTTTTCGATGATCCAGCGTTTGAAGTGTGCCTTGCGGTCGTGGGTCAACTTGATGCCTTGCAAACGGAACAGTTCTCGAATGGAATAATCCACGGCACCGCTGGAGCGGATATCTTCTGTGCCTGCCAGTTGCTCCTCGATAAAACCGAAGATCTGTGCATCCGCTTCTCGCCTGGCCTTTTGATGCGGCACGGCGATGTCTTTGAGCCTTCCGAGAACAAAGATCGTGAGGATTGAATAAACGGCGAATGCCAGCCCGGCGCGCCAGTCCTCAAGGAAAAGCGCCACGAGGATTCCAACAAGCAGCAAGCCATTGGCGATCAAATTCAGCGCGAACTGTGAAAAGAAGGTTGCCAGCTCGGTCACGTCACCGTCAATGCGCTCGATCAATTCACCGGGCGTGTGGTCGTTGTGGAATTTCATATCAAGGTGCAGGGCGTGCTCCGCCAGTTCGGCGCGCAGGTCGTTGGTGGCGGTCCAGGCTACATTCTCGCCGAGGTAGGTCACGCTCACAGCCACGGCCTGTTGAATCAAGGCAATGCCAATGAACGCAATCGCGGTCCACATCAGCGTGGACAGGGCTTCGCCAGCCAGCGCCGAGTCGATAAAGCGGCGCATGATCTGCGGGGCAAAGATTCGCAAGCCGATACTGCCAAACAATAAAGCGGCGAGCAGAATGAAACGTCCCTTTTGTGGGCGGATGTGGTCGGAGAGTAGATTCCAGTAAGATTTGAATGATAGGTTCATGATGTTTTGTCCATTTTGACAATAAAAAACACGGCGCAGGTGCGCCGTGTTTGGAAAGACACAGAAAGTTGAATCCGTGGTTAACGGTCAATAGGCGCACTTCGAGATGATTGAATTATTCGGTGTAGTTTGGCTGTAAGAGGCAAATTCATTTGAAGTGCGTTCCTTTCCTGGAGTTTAGTGTTTGCAGTGTACAACACTTGCGCATTGCTTGTCAAGGAAATTACATTGCGCAATTCAATCACAGGCATTGATCAGGTTTGCAAAACCACCAAACGGACTACAATTGAAGCCCATGGAGGCTTTATGAAAAACACATATCGGATGCGCTATTGGCGTATCGTTCTGTTCTTTGCGCGTGTCACCCTGAGTATTATTTTCTGGGATATCTTTCTGCCACGCATTGGTTTGCGCTTTCTTTCAAGAAATACGCGCCCGCAGCGGCTGCGTGGCATTGCCGTCCGTTTTCGTGCCCTGGCGATTCGACTTGGCGGCGTGATGATCAAGGTCGGGCAATTTCTCTCGGCGCGGCTGGATGTTTTACCCCCTGAGATCACCGACGAATTGGCAGGATTGCAGGATGAAGTGCCGCCTGTGGATTATGAAGCGATCCGCGTCCAAACCGAACTGGAACTTGGTTCTGCCCTCGAAAAGATATTTCTCACGTTTGAAAAAGCCCCCATTGCCGCCGCTTCGTTGGGACAAGTCCATCGCGCCCGATTGTTCCCGCATGAAGCTGAGACAATTGGTTTTGAAAATATCGTCGTGAAGGTGTTGCGCCCCAATATCGAGCAGATCGTGGATGTGGATATGTCTGCTCTACGGGTGGTGGGAGGCTGGTTGAAGCGTTATCGGCCTGTGAGTGACCGCGCCGATGTGCCTGCCATTGTGGAGGAATTTGCTGCCACCATCCGCGAAGAAGTGGATTATCTTTCAGAGGGGAAAAATGCCGAGGCTTTTGCGATCAATTTCAAGGGCGATGAGAACGTTTATGTCCCGCGTGTAGTGTGGACCCGTTCCAGTCGTCGTGTGCTTGCGTTGGAGGATGTATCTGCGATCAAGATCACTGATTATGAAGCCATTACTGCCGCAGGGATCAGCCGTGCCGCAGTTGCAGACCGCCTGCTTGCCACATATTTGAAGCAGATCTTTGAAGATGGCTTTTTCCATGCCGATCCGCACCCTGGGAATTTGTTTGTCGCGCCGCTGCACGAAAAAAATGCAGATGGCTCAACGAAATTCCGCCTGACATTTATTGATTTTGGCATGGTCGGTCGGATGCCTGAGCGGTTGGTGGAGGGGTTGCGGGAGGCTGTCATCTCGGTCGGCCTGCAAGATGCCACCCGTTTGATTAAGGCGTATCAGACATTGGGCGTGCTGCTTCCAAGTGCGAATGTGAAGTTGTTGGAGGAGGCCAGTGCCCAGGTCTTTGACCGTTTTTGGGGTATGAGCATGAACGAACTGCGCAGCATCCGTCACGATGAGATGATGAAGTTTGGTCTGCAATTCCGCGAGTTGATGCTGACAATGCCGTTTCAGTTGCCAGAAAATCTTTTGCTGCTGGGCAGAACGATCGGAATTTTATCGGGCATGTGTACGGGGTTGAACGCCGATTTCAACCTCTGGCTGCAACTTGCACCTTACGCCAAGAAGTTGACAGAAGGCGAAAATGGCTCCGCTTTTGATGTGTTTCTGAATGAAGCAGGCGAACTGCTCAAGACTTTGATCGCCATCCCTGGCAGGGCAGAGCGTGTGCTGGGGCGCATTGAACGCGGTGAGTTAAACATGCAAATGCCGCTGGTCAATATTCAGATCAGCTATTTGGAACGTTCGTTAAACCGATTGACGGGGGGAGTTGTTTTTCTCGGGCTGTTGGTTTCGGGCGCGATTTTATATGATGGGCACGCTTTGCTGGCACAGGGAATGTTTGGCGGGGCGGTTCTGGCTTTGTTTTATACAACTTTTCTCGCCAGGGGCAAGCGCCCATTTCAATGATCGGTGCTTTGCATATTTCAACTTACAAAAAAACTCCCAGCCCTTTGGCTGGGAGTTTTGCTTATGAAGATTTTTCTTCTGTTCTCTTGATCGCGGCATCAATCAGGCTGCGGAATGCCAGAAGTGCTTCCTTGCGGGCGGCACGGCGGTGCTCAAGGAAGCCAGGTGGAAGGATGGTTTCCATGCTTTTTCGCATTTCCTGGCGTGCAGCTTTCATGTGTTCCAACGCCTCAGGCGGAAGTTTATCTCTCATGGATTTGCGTTTTTCTTCGTTCATAGGTCACTCCTTTTGTCTTTTCTGATTATAGCACCGTTGGTACTGGGTGGGTGTTTTCCACCTGCTAATCGCTTACAATGGGCGAAAAAAGAGGAGCCAATGAGAAATTCGTTCACACTTTCGATCAAGTTGATATTTACCCTGGCGGCTATTTTCGTGTTGACCGCATGTGGTGTCATCGCACCCGCATCACCAACACCCGATGTGCTCGCCACCGTTGTGGCCCAAACGCTGACTTCCATGCCGAATCCCGAAGTAGCAGCATCCACCTCCACACCTGTTGCCGCTACATTTACCCCGATCCCATCCACGTTTACCCCGATTCCAGTTTCGGTTGCAGCTACGTCAACGCCGCCGATCGGGGGGGCGAATTTCTTTTTTACCAGTGCCGAGAACGTCAATCTGCGGGTAAACCCGGGCAGGCTGTTTCAGGTCAGCCGTGTGTTGGCAAAAGGAACAAGGTTGCAAGTTTTGGGTATGGCCCCAGGCGGACAGTGGTTTAACGTCGTAAATGACGAAGGCATCATCGGCTGGGTCGGAAAGGATTTTCTGGAAGGCAACCCCAACCAGCAAAACCTGCTTGTAATTACCCCAACTGATGTTCTGACGATAACAGGGCAGGTCCTGGATGTGAATGGAGTCCCTGTCAGCGGAATTGGGTTTGCCGCTGTTCAAGGTGACAAACGGGATGATGGCGTCACAGACGCAGCAGGGATGTTTTACATCTTCCTGCCCTCCAAGTTTACAGGCGCGTGGACAACAAGCTTTGTCTCGGTAGCCTGTCCAAGCACCACCATGGATGCCAATTGCAATTGTCTCAATGGGACATGCGGAAAGCCCGACCCCGAGGTTGTTACAGGGATGTTGCCGCTTTCTGCACCATTGAGCTATGTCTGGAAGTAAACGGAGTAACATAAACAAAAAACGCTGCCAATTGTGGCAGCGTTTTTTGTTTTGTGACCAACCAAATAAAGGTTATTTCTTCTTTTCGAGCTTCGCCCAGGTATCTTTCAAATTGACGGTCAAATTGAAGACGGGTTTTTCAGGCGTAGAGTCGGGGTCGGCGCAGAAGTATCCCACGCGCTCGAATTGAATATTTTCGCCAGTTTTTACCTCTGCGAGTGCGGGTTCTACAAAGGCGTTTTCAATCACATCCAGTGATTTGGGGTTGATGATGCTTTCCAATTCACCATCGTCAGGCCTTTCCACGGTGAATAACTGGTCGTACATACGCACTTGGGCAGGAATGGCATGATCTGCAGAAACCCAATGGATCGTGGATTTAACCTTGCGGCCATCCGGTGAGTCGCCGCCGTGTGTGGCAGGGTCATACGTGGCGTGAACTTCCACCACTTCTCCCTGATCGTTCTTCACTACATGCGTGCATTTGACAAAATAGGCGTATCGCAGGCGCACTTCGTTGCCAGGATACAGGCGGTAATACTTCGGCGGCGGAGTCTCTCGGAAATCATCCTGCTCAATATAAATCGTCTTCGAAAATTTCACCTTGCGGGTGCCGGCGTTCGGATCTTCGGGGTTGTTGACCGCATCTAATTCCTCTGATACGCCTTCGGGGTAATTGTCGATCACCAATTTAATCGGATTCAAAACAGCCATTCGGCGGATCGCGCGTTTGTTCAGATCGTCGCGGATGACGGCCTCGAATTGCGCCATCTCCACCCAGCTGTCATTCTTGGTCTCGCCGATGCCGGTTACAAAATTGATGATGGCTTCAGGCGTCACGCCCCGGCGGCGCAATCCACGCAGGGTGGTCAGACGCGGATCGTCCCAGCCGCGGACAATGCCTGCCTCCACAAGTTTGCGGAGCTTGCGCTTGCTCATCATGGCATAGGTCAAGTTCAGGCGCGAAAACTCGATTTGCCTGCTTGGGAAGGCTTCCAATTTTTCAAGAAACCATTCGTACAATGGGCGATGGATAATATACTCATTTGAACACAGTGAGTGTGTCACGCCTTCCATCGAGTCGTTCTGTCCATGCGACCAATCGTACATCGGGTAAATGTGCCATTTGTCGCCTGTGCGGTGGTGATGGACATGCATAATGCGGTACATCACAGGATCGCGCAACAAAATGTTGGGGTGCGTCATATCGATTTTTGCACGCAGTACACGGCTGCCTTCAGGGAATTCACCGTTCTTCATGCGTTCCAACAAGTCGAGGCTTTCCTCGATCGGTCGGTTTCGATAAGGAGAATCAACCCCAGGGCGAATCGCAGACTCGGTTTCACTCCACTTTGTCCCTTTGGGCAATGTACCTCGTCCAGCACTCATCTCTTCCTGAGTCTGATCGTCAACGTATGCCAGATCCATTTTGATCAGGCGCACCGCCCATTCGTAAAGCAGGTCAAAGTAATCTGATGCAAAGGTCACTTTAGCCCATTCAATGCCAAGCCACTTCGCATCGTCTTCGATGGCATTTACGAATTCAGTTTCTTCTTTTGAGGGATTCGTGTCATCGAAACGCAAATATAATTCGCCGCCAAATTCCTTTGCCGTGAAATAATCGATCAAGAACGCCTTGATGTGCCCAATGTGCAAGTATCCATTCGGCTCGGGAGGCAGGCGTGTGCGGATATGTTTGAAACGCCCACTTTTTAGATCCTCAGCAACTGCCTCGCGGATGAACGCGGGGATACGACTTACGACTTCTTCTGAACTCATGGATGGCTCAACCTTCGCTGTGATTTTATGCGGATGAAAACCGCTTCTTTCATAACCTCAACCTGATCTTGCTTCAGGAACATTTTCCCACCCGAAGCCGTCACAGGCGAAAAGCACGCCAATTATAACTGCTTTATAATAACCCTACCCTGGAGGAACCCATGACTGAATCAAACCAAAATCGGACCAATTTTGCAGGCACATACTTTGATCGTGATGCCGTTCTGCGGTTGACTCGTTTGTTGAAGATCGCTTCCTGGATCGTGGCTGTCGCCTACATCTTTCAATTCATCACCAACATCTCAGTGTTGATCCTGCAGATATCACGAGACTTGATCTATATTGGCGGCCCAACCGATCTGATGCTGCAAATTGTCTGGCAGATACAGCCCAGCCTTGCTGGGGTGATTTTTTATGTTGCCCTGCAAGCCATTGCTCAGACCTTGTTGATCCTGCTTGATATTGAAGACAACACGCGCCGCGCCGCCCGCAAGTAAACCATAAAAAATAAACCTTGCTTCATCCTGATGGGCGTGATAAAATACCGCCCGCTGGAAGAATAGTGGGGCTTGTCTAAAAGCAGAACAGGTAACCCTGAATCAGCTGTTTAGGCATTTTGGGGAGTGGTGAAATGGCATCACGTTGCGCTCTGGACGCAAAATTTGAGGTTCAAATCCTTGCTCCCCAGCTTGAAAGCAATTGCTCAAAAGGCAATTGCTTTTTTTTGTATCCCTGCCGTCTGATTTGCGTATAGGCATTTTGAGTTATATAGGATGGATATAATTACGTCTGATCAAAATCCAAGTTCCAAACTTGTTTTGGAACAAAATAAGGAAAAGTCATGATTGTCAAAGCTGTGGAAGCAGATGGTGAAAAGATTCAGGATATTACTGCAAGGGCGGGTGTTTTCAATGAGGAAGAAGTGGATTGTGTTCGGGAAATTTGGGATGAATACATCACTCTTGGCCCGGAGCAATGTGGATATCAGTTTATTGTTTACCGAGATGGGGAGCAGGTTCTTGGCTTTGCCTGTCATGGCCCACGAGACCTGACAAGCGGTGTTTTCGATCTTTACTGGATCGCGGTCGATCCTTCCACACGTCGAAACGGAGTGGGACGTGCCTTGTTGACCGCCAGCGAGGAAGCGGTCCGCAAAGCAGGTGGGCGAATGTTAATCGCTGAAACTTCTGGAACACCACATTATGAGTCGACTCGTAATTTCTATTTTGGCATGGGGTATAAAGACGAGGCAAGAATCAAGGATTTTTATACGGTTGGCGATGATCTAGTGATCTTTATCAAACGCATTTAAATAAATATCCACCATTTGTACTGCAGTTAATTTGGCAGTAGCGTAAATGGTGGATATAAAACTGGCGTACCTGTCTTTTTGAAAAACCCTGAAAAAATTAAGACACCTGGCTGTTTCCTTCGATTTCGTCCTTCACAAGTTCTGTGAAGATCTTTACGAGTTCGGGGTCGAAATGTGTGCCAGATTCACTGCGAATATAGTCAAGCGCATCAGCTTTGGACATTGCGCTTCGATAGGGGCGATCTGAGCATAAAGCATCCCATACATCTACGATTGCGAAAAGACGCGCTGAAATCGGAATCGCCTCGCCTTTGATCCCGCGTGGATATCCGCTTCCGTCCCATTTTTCGTGATGACAATAGGGAATATCCAGAGCGGGTTCGAGGAAATCAATGGATGAAAGCCATTGATAGGCATAGACTGGGTGCTTTCGCATGATAAACCATTCTTCATCGGTGAGTTTGGCTGCTTTGTGGAGGATGGCATCTGGAATGCCCAACTTGCCTACATCGTGGAGCAGAGAGCCTCTACGAACGTGTTCAAGGTCAGCTTCAGAAAACCCAACTGCCTTGGCGAACCGAATGGTCAGGTTCATCACACGTTGTGTATGACCTTCTGTCTCCCTGTCGCGCAGGTCCAGCGCTTGCGACCAGCCTTCAATGGTCTTGTTGTAAGCAACCAGGAGTTGTTTGTTCAGGGTCTGTAATTCTTCCTTCTGTTCTGCAATGCGGCGGTAGCGATTGAGTCGAAGGATGGTTTGCAGGCGGGCAAATAATTCCATGCTGTTGTATGGCTTTGTGACAAAATCATCCGCCCCGGCCCTCAGCCCTTGGATGCGCGATTCGTGATCATCCAGCGACGTGATCAAAATGATGGGGGCCTCGGCGATCTCCGGCATGGACCGAATGCTCCTACACACCTCAAAACCATTCATTTTAGGCATCATCACATCCAATAGGACCACATCTGGATGCAGGTTGACTGCCATGGATATCCCGTCAAAGCCATTTGAAGCGAAATAAGTCTCGTATGGTTCACTTGCCAGCAGGCCTTCGACTGCAGCGCGGGCAACAGCATCGTCATCAATGATCAAGATCTTTGGGCGCTCATTGTGCATTTTCTTTCTCCTTTCCATGCGTTAGTACAAACAATCAGGATGTGATCAACCCTTGATTGATGGCGAATTTCACCAGATCGGCATGTGAAGTGATGCGCAGCTTTTTTGTCAGATTGAGCCGATGCGATTCGACTGTTCGTACGCTAAGTGACAACTTTTCAGCAATGGTGGCGTTGGAATTTCCTTCAGCAACCAATTGTAGAATTTCCCGTTCACGGGGGGATAGCAGGTCAAGCGATTCATCCTTGCCTGCTTCGGCACTCAAAAGCATTTCCAATACTTCGTCTGCAATGGCAGTGCTAAGGTATCTTCTGCCTTCCAATACATGTTCAACAGCGTTTAAAACCTCGGTGAAGTCAGAATCTTTCAAGACATATCCGAGTGCTCCACTTTGTAATGCGCGGACGGCATACGTGGCATTTGCGTGCATCGATAAAAAGATGATTCGTGTCTTTAGCGCCCGCTGATGCACAAGTTTGGCAGTTTCAATGCCATTCAGGTTGGGCATCATCACATCCAGAAACGCGATATCCGGTGACAAGCTTTCTATTAATTTGTAAGCTTCCTGTCCGTCGCTGGCTTCTCCAATTACTTCAAAACCTGGCTGGGCCTCAAGCAGGGATCGAACCCCCTGGCGAACCAGTTTGTGATCGTCTGCAAGAACAATTCTTATGTGCGCCATGTTTTTCGCTCCTTTCCATTCAGTTCAGGTTGAATTCGGCAAGGATAAATGTCCCTTTGCCGGGAGTGGATTGCAGGGTAAAGAATCCACCTGCCATGTTCACGCGTTCCGCCATGCCCGAAAGCCCAATGGAGGCGCTTTGATCCTTGCTTTTGAGGTCGAATCCCTTTCCTGCATCGGCGATGCTGACCTGTAAATGGTTGGTTGTGACAGTGATTGTGATGTTGGCTGTGTTCACTTCAGCATGGCGGGCAATATTTGTAAGAGCTTCCTGAACCACACGGAAAATGGTTGTTTCAATGACTTTATCAAAACGGCGTTCCTCCAGTGGGTTGATGTTATGGTTGATCGTGATCATGGTCTGTTTTGTAAATCGTTTGAACAGGCCGTCCAAAGCCGCGAAAAGGCCGAAATCATCCAGAGTGGTGGGACGCAGGTTTAATGACATTTCACGAAGCCTTTGAAACAGATCGGCAGTGACAGAACGGGCTTCGGCAACAACCATGGACATGTCGCTTTCTTTTCGTTCAAGGATCAACTTCAATCCTGTAACCAGTTGTCCGACCTCGTCGTGCAACTCAACCGCCACATGGCGGCGTTCATTTTCCTGCGCTTCCAATATCTGGCGCGATAGTATGCGTAACTGCTCGTGCTTTTTGGAGAGTTCATTAAGGGCTTCCTGAAGTTTTTCACGTTCCTCCATGAGGTGACGATAGCGGTTTACGCGTTTGAGTGTTTGCAGGCGGATCTCCAGTTCGAGCCTGTCAAATGGCTTGGAGAGAAAATCGTCAGCACCGACACTAAGCCCGTTCAATTTTGCCTCGTGGTCATCAAGAGCCGTGATCATGATGATGGGTACTTCCGCGATCTTTTCATCTGAACGAATGTATTTGCAAACCTCATACCCGTTCATTTTGGGCATCATGACATCCAGCAGAATTACATCCGGGTGGATGCGTTTTGCAAGTTCCAGGCCTTGAATGCCATCTTCCGCCATTTCCACTTGAAAATTTGATTTTTCGAGCAAGGCAGCAAGGGTTGTACGTGCAATTTCTTCATCATCGATAACAAGGATGGTGTACGGTTGTTTTTTCATTTTGACTTCCTTATATATTTCTTTATGATGATGGAAAGTTCATATAACTTTAGTGGCTTGCTCATATATTCGTCGGCGCCAGCCTGCAGGCAACGTTCCCGGTCACCAGGCATGGCCAGGGCTGTGATCGCGATAATGGGGGTGGTCGCTATTTTGGGGTTGGCGTGAGAACGAATATGTCGGATGGTTTCTAATCCATCCATGCCTGGCATTTGGATATCCATCAAAAGCAGGTCAGGATGGGATTCTGTAATTCTCTCCAGCAATTCTAAACCACTGTGTGCCTTGGCGATCTTGTAGTTGCGGGGGGTGAGAAAGTCTTCAAGCAGATTTAGAATCGCCACATTGTCATCAGCGATCATGATGACTGCCGGTGAGGAATCTTCAGATTTAACTTGCGAAAACAAGCTATTTTTCTGGTCAGTCGTTTGTTCAAGTTGTGCATCGTTTTGTTCCGACCACGGAATTGTGACTGTGAAACGGCTGCCCTGCCCCGGCGAGCTTTCTACTGTGATTTTTCCATTATGTAACTCGATGAGACGTTGTGCAAGTGACAGGCCCAATCCGGTGCCTGAGTATTCCCGTGCCAGGCTGCTATCGATCTGGGTAAACGGCTTGAATAATTTGGGCAGGTCTTCAGGCTTAATACCTATGCCCTTGTCCCAAATGGCGAGTCGGGCAACCTGCTCTTTTGCAGAGACTTCCACATCCAACCCCAATTCGCCGCCTTCCGGGGTGAATTTCACCGCATTGCTGAGAAGGTTTACCAGAACCTGTTTGATGCGCCTTGCATCGACAAAAATCGCAACCGGCTGATTGGTGGGTGAATAATGAATGGTTTGGCGTTTGTGCTGTGCCATTCCTTTGACGATCTGTAAACTGGCAGTACAGACATCAGTGATCGAACAGGTGGCGAATTGTAGTTCCAGCTTGCCTGCCTCGATCTTGGAAAGGTCAAGAATATCATTGATGAGCGATAGCAGATGGCGTCCGCTGTCTTCAATCGCTTTGATGGGCTTCAATTGTTTTTCGCTTAGTTCTCCATAGGCATTTAGCTGCAGGGCTTCAGAGAATCCGAGAATACCTGTAAGGGGAGTGCGTAGTTCGTGGCTCATACTGGCAAGGAACTCATCTTTCACACGCATGGCACGTGCCAGATCCATATTTGCATTGCTTAGATCTGCTGTTCGCTCTTGAACATGTTGTGCCAGTTGATTCCGCTCCTCCGCAAGGAGTTGTTCCACCTTTTTACGTTCGATGATCTCCTGTTGGGCGGTTTGGAACAAACGGGCGTTTTCAAATGCGACGGCTGCCTGATTGGCAAGAGTAACGACAAGGCGTTCGTCTTTTTCGCTGAAGGCATTGGTTTTTTCGCTTTCGATTGAGATCACACCAAGGACATTATCACCCAGCCTGACGGGCACATATAAGCCCGAATTGATGCCGTGGTATGTCTCTAAATATCGCGGATCATTGCTGATATCTCCGTGACGTACAACCTGTGTATTTTTAACTGCCCAGCCGCTTACTCCATCACTTGATTTTGTGATCTTGTTATTAAATTGGTGTTTTACTGCGCCGTGTTCATCCTTGTTAGTGGCATTAGGCTGACTGAAAGCGAGTAACTTTAGGGTGTCATTTTCTGGATTGTAGAGGCGAATGGCAGTATGGTGCCAGTCCATTTTTCGTTCAAGTAATTCGATGATCTTTTGCCCGATCTCCTCCGGGCTAAGCAACTGGCTGAGTGCCAGCCCGCTTTCGTAGAGCATTTCCATTTCCACCATGTGTTGATG
>DAOQID010000053.1:20182-27812 GCA_035339375.1 Anaerolineales bacterium
CCTATCATCCGTGCCATGGTTGGGTTGATA
Organism: Anaerolineales bacterium; assembly: GCA_035339375.1. Lineage (GTDB taxonomy): Bacteria > Chloroflexota > Anaerolineae > Anaerolineales > Villigracilaceae > Villigracilis. The sequence goes on from DAOQID010000053.1 coordinate 20,213, forward strand.
AAGGTAACCCTGCCTTGTGAGTCTGTACCGTAGATCCCTTCACCGGCCGAGTTGAGAATGCTTTCCAGTTGGTGGTTGAGGCGGGATATCCAATCTTCTGCCTGCTTGCGAGAGGTGATATCCATAATGGAGCCTTCCAGATATTCTTTTTCTGGAAAATATTGTGCAGATAAGAGGCAGGTACGTATTTCTCCATCCTTTGTGCGGATCTCGATTTCATAATCACGTATGACCTTTTTGCGCAATAGCTCTTCAATTTTTTGAGGCCTGGTATCTGGGTATGCCCACAATGGCAGGGAGGGCATGGAAAGTAATTCTTTTTCGCTGTACTTAAAGATCTCGCAGAACTTTGGGTTGGCCGCAAGGATCTCTGAACCATCCAGGCGGGAACGAAACATTCCAACCTGTGCATTTTGAAATAGGGTACGGTAGTTTTCCTCTGATTCCTTCAGGTGTTTATTCGCCTTCTTGCGTTCAGTGATGTCGATTGCGGTGGAAAGGATGCAGGCTTCATGGTTAAGTTCAATGACCTCCATGGATCCGAGAACTGTGCGATATTCTCCTGAACTATGGCGTAATTCCATTTCCTTGTCACGGATATAACCCTGTTCCCTGATCAATTTGACGTATTCATCTTTTTGTTTGGCGGTCGTTATTCCCAGACCCAGGGAGGTCTGGTTGAGCAACTCTTCGCGGCTAAACCCCACAATGTTTGAGAAGGCTTCATTGGCATCAATGTATGTACTGTTTGATGCACGAGTGATGGCAAGCCCTACCGGCCCTGAATAAAAAGCTTTATGAAACCGTTCTTCACTTGCCTGCAGGGCATACTCGGTCTTTTTTCTTTCAGTGATATCGAGCGCCAGTGTGATCATACATTCTTCACCTGCCAGATCCAGCAATTCCGCTGACATTAATAGCTGACGAATCTCACCTGACCGGTGACGGAGCTTGAACTCAAAATTCTGCACATTGCGACGATTTCGTAATAGAGTGACGAGTTGTTGCCTCTCAGCAGCATCTGCCCAACTGTTGATCTCCAACACGGAGCGGCCAATGACCTCTTCTTTTCGATAACCGGTGATCTCTTCCCAGGCTTCATTCACATCCATAAGGCAATTGTCTTTCATGCGTGTGATTGCCATACTGATGGGACTGACACGAAATACGGTTGCAAGCCGAATCTCGCTTTTGTGCAATATCTGCTCCGCTGTTTTGGTGTCAGTGATATCCTGTATAACTCCAATTGCTGACATTGGAATGTCATTTTTGGCAGCGGATAATTTTGCTTTAATGCGGAGCCATTTGATTTTCCCGTTACTGGTGATACGCAGTTGAAGGTCGGCGGGCGCGCCTTCCTGTTGCAGCATTTGCCATGCGGATCGGGCATTTTCAAGATCTTCGGGGTGAACGAGGCTGAGGATCTCGGAAAGATCACGTAACCCAGGCGGACAGCCAGCGATCGTGCTGCATTCCGAATCAATGTTGAATTCACCTGTTCTCAAATCGACAGACCAGCTTCCAAGTTTTGCCATCACCTGGGCTTCATGTAAGATCTGCCTGTCTCTTTGCAGTCTTTCTTCGGCGTGCTTTTTTTCAGTGACATCACGGATGATGGCTCCGATGCGACTGCCGTTTTGACTCGTGACGATAAAAGAACTTTGATGAAGCACCCTGATCTCGCCCTGTGCCGTCATGAAGTCAATTTCAAATTTTTTATTTATGAGTTCTGGATTGCCACTTCTGACCACTTCAAAATAGTGAGATTTGAATTCTTCAGGTGAAATTTGAGCGCGTCGTTCGGGCGTTAAGATCTCATATTGAATTTCCCAAAATGGGGCACCCATGGCGCGCTCTCGAGGGATTCCAGTGATGGTGGATTCGGCGGAATTCCATTCTATGATCATGCCATGTTCATCGATCATGACGATCCCGTCACTGGATTGTTCGATCAGGGAGCGGAATTTTTCTTCACTTTCCAACATGGCTTGCTCAACTCTACTTTGTTCGATCAGCTCTTTCTTTTCCTCCAATGCTTTGAGAGCAGCCAGACCCAGCCGCTTGGCATTGTTTTGGGTCACGTAATTGGCTGCGCCTGCCTTGATATATTCAACGGCATTCTCTTCATCAAAAGACCTTGCATAGACGATACATGGTGTCAATGGCCAGCTTTTTTTGACGGACTTGAAGGCTTCCAAGGTTGTAAACCCTGTCACCTGATGATCGAGGAAGACCAAGTCTGGCGAGAAACGGTTGCAAATGCTTTGAAAGGTTTCTTCGTTTATGGCGTGCTCAAATTGACATCCCGGTATGGATTTGCGGACCTCCTGCATGACCCGGTTGGCATCATCAAGTATGTCTTCAACGATTAAGATATGGATGTCTTCGTCCATGGTGTTTCCTTTTCGGGCACGGTTGGTTTTATTGCGGACGTTTTCTTTTTTGAATAAGCATGGCCAGTTCATTTAATTTCATAGGCTTGCTCATATAATCGGTTGCGCCTGCACGCAGGCATCGTTCACGGTCGCCCGGCATGGCCAGGGCGGTGACCGCGATGATCGGAACAGAAGCAATTGTCGGGTTGGAACTGGACCGGATCAAACGAATGGTTTCCAATCCATCCATGCCGGGCATTTGAATATCTACAAGGATCAGGTCGGGCAGTATTTCCGGTACTTTTTGAATCAGCTCAGCGCCACTCCTTGCTTTCGTTACGCGATATTGCTTCGATTCAAGAAAGTCGGTGATCATTTCGAGTACAGTTTCGTTGTCGTCTGCGACCATGATCATGGATGGGTTGGTTTCGCCCGTTTTATTGGATTGGGATTGGCTGGGGGCATCCAATTCTCCGTACACTGACAGCGCCTCTTCATCGGACCATGGCAGGATGACCGTAAAACGGCTGCCTTCACCGAAGACGCTTTCCAATTCAATTCTGCCCCCATGCAGTTCAACCAACCGATGGGCGAGGGAAAGCCCAAGACCTGTTCCGGAGTATTCGCGTGCCAGGCTGCTATCGATCTGGGTAAAGGGTTTGAAAAGTTTTTGAATGTTTTCGGTTTTGATGCCGATACCCTTGTCCCATACTGCCATGCTGATATTTTCGTCGGCTGGGTTGACTTCAACGACCAGTCCCAGTTCTCCGTGCTCGGGCGTGAATTTCACCGCATTGCTGAGCAAGTTAACCAGAATTTGTTTAATACGGCGCGGGTCAGCGTTTAGCATGATTGGTTTGGTTGGTGGTGTGAAGTGTATGTTCTGGCGTTTTTGATTTGCCATGCCTTTGATCAGCTGCAGGCTCGCTTGACAGATATCGTTGATGGAGAAGGACGTAAATTGCATGTCCAGTTTTCCTGCTTCGATCTTGGAAAGGTCAAGGATGTCATTGATCAATTCCAAGAGATGACGCCCGCTTTCTTCAATGGCTTTTACGGTTCTTAATTGTTTCTCGTTCAATTCGCCGTATGCATTAAGCTGCAAGGCTTCGGAAAGCCCCAGCACCCCTGTGAGTGGTGTTCGCAGTTCGTGGCTCATACTGGCAAGGAACTCATCTTTAAGGCGGGCGGCTTTTTCAAGAGAGACATTGGCTGCGCTTAACTGGTCTCTGCTTTCGCGTAATGCGTTTTCGATCTTGACTCTTTCAGTGATGTCTGTGATCGTGCAGCGGCTGGTGGTGAAGTTTCCGTATTCGTCATAAATGGCATATGCATTGAGTAATACGGGCAGCTGGCTTCCATCTTTGCGGATGAGACTCAGGGTTTGGTCTGCAATTTTTCCGCTGGTTACGAATTGCGAGAATATCCCGTCGAACATGGAGCTGTTTTCACTCCCGAGCAGGTCGCGGAACTTCATTTTCCCGAGCACCTCATGGCGTGTGTATCCCAGCCAGTTCAACTCTGTCTGGTTGATCATGACCAGCGCGCCATCTGCATCCAGTGAGTGATATCCATTTGGCGCATTGTCGTAAAGATCCTGCACCTCGGCGGTTCGGATCTGCACACGTTCCTCGAGCGTGTTGTTCAGTTCCTGCAGGTCGTGCTGGGCCATTTTCAGGTCGTGGATGTCGGTGGAATTTGTTAGAACATGTAGAACCTTTCCCTGTACATCGTGGATTGGCTGGATCATGGTGCGGTACCAGCGAAATTCACCACGAACCAGGTTCTTGCTTTCCATCAACACACCCCTGTCTTCTTGAATGGCGATGCGGATATTTTCCATAAGCGAGGCAGAAACCTCATCTGGAAATAGATCGAACACTGTCTTTCCAATAATTTCATTGGCTTTGTTACCAAGGGCATCGGCAGCCTTGTCATTTACGTAGAAGAAGCGGCCGTCATAATCCATGGTGGCAATGATGTTGTCCAGGCTTTCCATCAAGCCGCGGTATTTTTCTTCACTTTCACGCAGGGCAATTTCAGCCAATTTGCGGTCATTGATGTCGTAAGCAAAAGCGGTGACACTTTTTACTTCATCATTCACAACCTGCGGACTGTAGATCACATCAAACCAGTGATAATCGCCATTGGGTGTCAATACAGATTGTTCAACCCGTTGTGTTTCGCGGGTTACAAATGCCTTTCGGAAAGCCTCCATCACGGGTTCAAGGCTGTTCGGATGCAGCATATTTTGAAGCTTCATACTTCTAAACTCTTCTTCACTTTGCTCCGGCCAGCGACGGTTGGCGTAAAGAAAATGGCCTTCAATGTCGTGAGAAACGATATAACCCGGCGAACCTCCCACAATGGATTGCAGGAAGCTCTCGCGTTCTTTGAGCTCTTCTTCCGCCTTTTTGTTGAGCGTGATGTCGGTCGCAATTCCGGCCGTGCGGGTTAACTTGCCTTCCTCATCGTAAACGGGGAAGCTTCGATCCCAGATCCAATGGATGGAATCATCAGGCCATTTAATGCGATATTCCGCCTCGGTGGGCTCGCCGTTGATCTGTTTCTCAATAGCTGCTTCCAGGATGGGACGGTCTTCCGGTAAAACGATTTCAATGAGGCGTTTCAGGAGGATATCTTCCTCCATGATGCCGAATATTGACCGATATGCAGGATTGGCGTAAATATGTTTCTGGCTTTCCCGGTCAAACATCCAGAATACTTCATGGATATTGTCAGCCAGTTGACGGAACCGCTCTTCGGACTCTTTTAGCTTTGCGTTTGAAAGTTTTTGTTCGGTAACATCAAGGAATGAGACCAGTACACGTGAGAGATCTTCCTCGCTGCCTGGCTGCACCGTCAGGGTCAGGTCAAAAATCACCTCTTTCCCATACAGGTCTTTGACTGGAATTTCACTCTTGAATTGCGTCTGGCCATCGGCAAGTGCGGCTATTTCATCTGCAAATACTTTCAACGATTCCTTGGTGAAGTAATCTGGTAATGATTTGAGAACCTCCGCCTTGGTTTGGGCGCCAAGAATCCTGGCGCTGGTCTTATTGATCTCCAGGATATTTACCATGCCGGATAACCGCTCAAGTTCAGCGGGGTGTTCGATTAAGTAGTTCTTTATGTTGGTGATACCCTGTTCGCGCAGACGGTCTAAATATTTTTTGAGCTGCGAGAGATCCTCCAACCAGATCGCAATGGGGGAATCTTCGAACAAGGAATGGAAATTTTCCTCGCTTTCACGCAGTGCATCTTCCGAGCGCTTTCGTTCGGTCACATCACGGAACGTCATCACGATTGAGCCAATGGCAGGGTCGGTAAGGCGGTTGGTGATACTCCCTTCAAACCAGCGCCAGGTACCGTCCTTGTGTTTCACACGATAAGACTGCATCAAAGCCTCTTGTGTGGTCATGGATTTGGAGATACTGGCAGCCACCTGGTTTAGGTCATCTGGATGGATCAGGCTTGTAATCGGCGCTTCCAACTCACCTTGCTGATATCCAAGCAGGCGGGCGGCAGACGGGCTGACATAGATAACCTCGCCTTTCATATCCACCAGTTGAATGCCATCTGCGATATTTTCGATCAATGCACGGAAGCGTCTTTCATTGTAGGCCAATGCTTCTTCTGCCTGTTTGCGTTCGGTAATATCGTAAAAGACTCCCTGCAGGTAGTATTTTCCGTTGTCCCCGCTTTGGGTCAGGTCAGATTCGTCATGAATCCACACATAACTCCCATCACGGGTCAGCATGCGGTATTCAAGTTTGAGCGATTGTCCCTTTTTCAGGCTTTCATTCACCTGAATCTGAAAACGATGCAGGTCATCAGGATGAATTAACTTCTTAAAAGCCTGGGCATCACTGAGGAAATCGGTGGGCGAATACCCAAGGATCTTTTTGATCTGCGGGCTGATGTATTGCCACTCTCCGCCAATTTCATCGACATAAACGACTACAGGAGAATATTCAACAAGGGTGCGATATTTTCTTTCCGCTTCCTGTAACTGCCTTTCGATCACCTTTCTCTCGGTAATATCGCGGGTAATGCCTGCAAAACCGATCAGGCGGTTTGCGTTGTCAAAGATCGGAGCGGCCAGCGCTTCGGTCTCGATTAAGTTCCCATTTTTGTGCCGCATTCGATATTCGGTTGGCTTGTTGCTTACGCCGGGCTCGTGGTTGATGCGGGCCATGATGTTTCCATGCATTCTGGCGGCATCTTCTTCATCCATAAGATCGTAAATATGTAAATTAACCGCTTCTTCATTTGTGTATCCCAATACACGGGTGGCTGCAGGGCTGGCATATACAAAACGCAGATCCGTATTCACCTGCCAGACGATCTCATCCACGTACGAGGTGATCAGGCGGTAGCGCTCTTCACTGGCTCGCAATGCCTCATCTGCCATCTTTCTTTCGGTGACGTTTTCATGAGCAAGCACGATACGCACCTGACCACGGTCCATAAATTTTGTAATATGGACGACATACCAACGCTTCTCTTCCAAACCGTGGCATGGGTACTCAACCCAGGCGGCTGTTTTCTCCCCGGAACAGACCGCGCGAATCTCCTGGGCAACCTGTTTTGCTTCACTGGCGTCCGCACCTTCTGCTGAATCACAAACCTGCAGGTAGTTCATCCCAATACAGGCATCGGGGCGATCCAACCCATTTTCTTTGCCAAATTTTCTCCAGGCTGAGTTGACCTGTAGAATAACCCCGTTTTCATCCAAAATCGCAAGATGCGCCGACAAGGCATCCTGCACCCCCTGAAGGAATTCGCGCGCGCTTTGCAGGTCTTCCTGAGCCTGCTTGTACTCGGTAATATCCTGAATGGTACCCATCATGCGGGTGGGCTGGCCATCTTTGGAGTAAATGATCTTTGCTTTTTGGTGGATCCAACGCTTTCGGCTGCCGCTTAAATTAATACGGTATTCGTAATCCGAGTCAGAATGTGTGCTAAATACGGCGTGTTCAAGTTTGTGCAGGCGTTCCACCTCTTCCGGAGGCATGAGATCCAGGATCGCCTGTTGAGATATGGATTCGCCCCCTTTTTGCATGTCGAAAATATTGTAGATCTCATCGGAGCATATGAGTTTATTATCAGGCGATGTCCATTCCCAATGCCCAATATGGCCGATTTTTTGTGCCTCGGCCAGCAATGCCTGGCTTTTTAGCAAAGCTTCCTGAGCCAGTTTCTGTTCGGTAACATCCTGCACG
>DAOQID010000054.1:0-27549 GCA_035339375.1 Anaerolineales bacterium
TTTGCGAAAGCAGGCTGGTCTGGATACAGATCATGGAGTTCTTCGATGTTTTCGCTCAGATCGTACAACTCGAAGGAATCTTCCGCTTCGTAACCTGTGTAGTAAATAAGTTTGCGGTCTCCCTTTCGCAAAGCGACCGTGGCCTTGTTGAGGATTCCGTTGGCAGGGCTGAGTTTTGCTTCCACAGAATACAAACTGCGTTCATAGTCTTCTTCACCGCCGAGGCCGGGCAATGGCTTTCCATCAGTCCACGCGGGGAGCGGATTCCCCGTCAGGTGGGCCAGCGTGGGGAGAATATCCACGGCATTGGTGGGGGTGTAAATATCGCGGCGTGTCTTCTGCCCCGGTGCGGAGATCAACAATGGGATGTGAATGACCGGATCATACAACAACGGCGTGGAATGTCCCTTCTCACCCCGCTCGAACATCTCGCCATGATCGGCAGTGAGGATGACATAGCTATTCTCAAAAAGTCCCTGACTTTCAAGCGAATCCAAGAGCCTGCCCAATTCCTGATCGAGGGAGGCAATGTACTCATCGTACAAACGCCGCGCCAGGTTGAGGTCTGCATTTGAAGTGCCATCGGCAAAACGATGATCGGGTTTGCGCATGGGCTTCATATCATCGCGGAAGGCGTTGAAGAATTTATCGGTGGGACGGTAGGGTGTATGCGGCGGCAGCAGATGCAGGTACGTGAAGAACGGCGCGGGCAGGGATGGGATCAACGAGATCAAACCGTCAAACACATCCTCCAACCGAAAAGTGATCGGATAGTTGAGATCGTGAGGCAATTCCTTGTAGCCATCGGTGGGCAGGTGATTGCTTTGCCACGTGTACAACAATCTTTCCAGAGAGCCCAGCACCAAAGAAGGCGGCGCCTCCCCCACTCTGAACAGAAAATCATCCAACGCGCGCGCTGACATGTTTTTATCTTTGGGGAAATGATCGCTCAGCAGATAACTCAACTCGGAAAATTCGCCCGATGAAAGCAACACATCAATATCGCCTTGAAATTGCGAAAGCAGCAGGGTGGCCCAAAAATTCTGTGGGAAAGCCAGGCGGTGATAGTTACTGCCCAACACGCGGAAAAGATTATTCTCCACCATGCTCTGCCGAATCGCGCCGCGATGGTTGATGGCACGATGCTTCCAGGGATAGGTTCCCGTCATCAACGAAGCCACGCCGGGGATGGTGTAATTTCCGCTGGAGTTGTGCGCGTGGTACACATTTGCATGTTCGGCGAACCGCTCCATCGCAGGCACTGTGGGGCGCGGATATCCGTACAGTGAAAGATTGCGCGCACTCATGGCATCGAACAACAGCACAATGATATTCGGGCGCGAAGCATCCAACCCGCCGATGCGATGCGCAAGGCTGGGCAGCAACATGGCAGGAGCGGCAGCCCCGATCAACTTCAAGAAACTACGGCGGTCGAATTTGGACATCGATATTCCTTCTTTTTATGTGCCTTTGTGTGCGATGTGCTTCTCAAAAAATATTCCGCGTCAACAGCACCAAAATCGAGATCGCGGTGATCGGCATCCAGAGATACAGAAACACGGTCATGCGATTTGCAACTTCTTCCATCGTCTTTTTCAAAAAGCCAACCCGACCGAACAGAAAAACAAGAAATGCAGTGACCGCAGCAAAAGCCAAAACTTTTGGAAGCAATATCGAAGGATGCAGAACATCCTCGAACAGGGTTTGGTTGAAAACCATCAACCCGCCGAGAACGAGCAGGGTCAAAGTACTGCCCTTCACCACGAACTCATCAGAAAACCACGTTGCAGGCAGCACCGCACTCAATGCAAGCAGAACAAGCAAAACCAAAAGGCTTTCAACAAAATTGACCGCCACCGTATAAACATAAATGCCTCCAACCTGTCCCAGTGTTGAAAAATTGAGCCAGCTTGAAAGCCTCCAAAAATACTGAAAGAGCGACCACACATACACCATCATCACGATGACGGCATAAACGGGGATGACCTGCTCCCAGCGGGGGATTTTTTTGACGATGTCCAAGGGGAATATTTCCTTCACGACTTGCAACGCTTCACACTTAACCGAAAGCTGATTCCGTTCCGAGGGGCATTGCCGCGTACCGCAACGTTCACGTTGCCCACTACCAATTCAAATCCTTCTCGTACTTCCAGTGCATCAGCATCTCGCCTGCAACTTCTTTGAACACAGCCTTGTCACGTTCGGTGAACAGCCTTGCCCAATTGCCAGCCTGCCCCTTCGGCAAAAAGGACGCAATGCCTTCATTGCGTTTGGATTGCCATTCTTCATCAGGGTTCGTGGACATTTCAGCCCGCAGGGACGAATCAAGAGAAGGGTCCACACTTTGCACGGAGAGGAATTTCCACAGTTTGCTCATTTCATCGAACGGCTGCGCCAGCAGGTCTTCATAACGCATTCCAAAATAACGGTCATTGAACAGTCTGCGGCCTTCGCCTTCCGTTTCGGTCAGGTCGTTCACCCAATCTTTGGCAACGCGGCGGATGAAGGTTTCGGTGAATATCGAACGGCGGCCATCTGAAAATGGAACAGGATCCAGCCGCAGGTCCGAAATGATGCGTTTGTCTTCCGATGTCAGAAACCTGGATTCTTCGACGAAATTCCGAAAACGTTCCGAGATCAACACGTCACGTCCATCGCGGACGATGCAAACCATTTTCGCATCGGGGTACACTGCGTGCATGTCACGCACGGCCTGCCCGTGAATGGTGGAAGATGGGCTTTTATCGCCGACGATCATTTTGCCTTCGCGGGCGGCATCGCGCTCCATGATGAAATCTGCGGCGGCGCGCAGCACCAGCGGAGAAAGGTCGCGGCCTTGATTCCAGCGGTTGGATTTGCGGGTGAGCCATTCTTCAGCTTCGGGTGAATCGACCAGCGATTTTAACAACGGCTTGCGGGTGAAAAAATGCGCCTGATAATTGCAGTGAATTTCGGGATGCAGCCGTGCAAGGCGCATGAGCAGGGTTGTCCCTGAACGGGCATGGCCGAAAATGAAAAATTTATCGCGCGGAAAAAAGGCGCGGGCCTCGGCAACTTCCTCGGCGGTGATGGCTGGGATGGGGTTACGGTTTTTCTTTTGGGGTTCGCCGCGCAACAGAATTTTGGCGGCCAGTTTGAATCGCTTGAGCAAGGGTTGTTTCTCCTAACCGCCTGATTTTACTGGAAATATCGCCGCCTTGAGATATGTGGTTCAGCGTGGGTGTGCTAAAGTTTGTAGATGATCTGCTCCCTTCGCCATCCTCGGCGAAGGATTTACTCGCGGAACGCCGCCGAGGACGGCGGCTTGAGCTGAGGCCCATTGAGATATGTGATTCAGTGCCAGCTTAACTTTTAATTCAAACGGTTGTACAATGATTAATATTATTCATCGCAAAATTTCTTTTTTTTGCGCATTTGATTTCGGAAAGGCGGGGCGAATGTTTCGGGTATTTTCTTTGTCTAAAAAACGACCGTTTATTTTTATGTGCGGCCTCCAGACCATGTTGGTTTTATTTGGGAGCACTGGATGCATGCCGCCCTCCGTTACAACTCAGGTGGCTGAGGTTGCCCCATTAGAGGTTTGCACACCTGTCCCGTCGGAAAACGTCAATGTGTATCGGACGATTCCACAGCCATGGGCAGGCCTGATCTTTGATTATGCCCACGCCACCCTCCCTGCCACCTCCCCCACACTGGACCCATTACTAGCCGCTGCTTTCCCTGCAATCACACAACTTCAGGGGGCGCAGTATGCTGCGTTCCAAAAGTTGGTCAGCGAGACAAAACGCTGGTCTGATACTGAAACGATCAAGTTGGATGATGCTGAAAACAAAGTACGCATCACACTGACCTTCATCAGCCCCCAACTCCTGCAGGCGGTGTACCTCAATCAGGTGCTCAAAGATGGATACCCCGCCAGCGGTTTTCTGGAACAACTTCAAAGCATGTTGAATAATGTTGCTGCACGCGATGAGTTACTTTTCCTGTTGACCATCTCTCCGTTGAGCAGCATCAACCCCATCCATCACACCGTTGAACTACCGATCGACTCCATCGTTCTTAATAATTCGGAAAACCTGCAAGTGAGTCACAGCCATGATGACCACAACCTGGCCCAGCCTTTCGATACATCGTCAGATGCGATCTTTGGATACCTTGCCTTCCCATTCACACAATTAGTGAACAGTGAGTGCAAGTGGATCCTGAATCCAAAATTCAATACGAATATCGTTGTCACCATGCCGTATCTTAAAGTGGATGGCAACAAGAACGGCATATCCTATTCCTGGACAATTCCATACACCTCCCTGATCAATCAGACCGTGACTTTAGATGCCCTGAATTTTAACCCGCCGCCCGGGTATGATTTCACCCAGGTGACGCCGTCATCACTGCCGCCCACTGACATCTCCAGCCCATCATCGTACGACGAGAGTTTTGCAAAATTCATCTGGAAACAGATCACAGGAAGTTATTAACCCATGAAAACCATTTTCACCTTTGTGCCTTCAAAAACGCATGAATTTCCAGACCACCCTGAGCGGCCCGGGCGTTTGGATGTGCTGGAACCGCTGCTTGATTCAGTGGATGCAGAAAGAATCAAGGCGGTCCCTGCCGCTCCCGAACAAATTGCATTGGCGCACAAGCCGCAGTTGGTTAAAGCCATTGCGGAGGTCTGCACACGCGGGCCGGGCATCATTGACCATGCGCCGACCTTCATCACGCAGACCTCGTACGAAGATGCCTTGCTGGCCGCGGGAGGTGTGGTCACTTGCACGCGCGCAGTGCTCAACGGCGAGGCGCAAAATGCCTTTGCCATTGTCCGCCCGCCGGGGCATCATGCCGAACCCGACCGCGCAATGGGTTTTTGCATTTTCAACAACATCGCCATCGCGGCACGTGATGCGCTGGCAAACGGCCTGCAACGTGTGATGGTCATTGATTACGACGCGCATCACGGCAATGGCACACAGGCAGTGTGCGTGGATGACGACCGTTTTGGATTCATTTCCACTCACCAGTGGGGAATTTACCCGGGCACCGGCTGGATCAACGACGCGCCTCATGCGAAGGGACGGCTGGTCAATGTACCCTTGCATGAGTTTGCAGGCGACGGAACGTTCGCGCGCGTGGCTGACGAGATTTTCAAGCCCATCGTGGAATCCTTCCGCCCGCAGATGCTGTTGATTTCGGCGGGCTTCGACGCGCATTGGAATGACCCGATCACTTCGCTGGGACTTTCCACCCGCGGGTATTACGAGATCTCGAAAAAACTTGTTGCGCTTGCAAATGAACATTGCGGCGGCAAAATCGTCTTCGTTTTGGAGGGCGGGTACGATCCGCACAATGTGGCCAACGGGGCGATGGCGGTCTTCGACGCATTGACCAACTCTCCGTTGAATAAAGATGCGGGCGATCCGTCGCCTTATCCCGATTCAGATCACGAGTCTCGCATCCACGATATTTTGAAATGGCATGGCATCGCACAGTAAAAAGGTTTTGTTGTAGAATCGCTTCCGTAAAAAGGAGCGAGAGATGCAAAGAAAACAAAGCAAAGGTTTTGTTGAGCTGGAATGGGAGTGCCCAAACTGCCACAGCGCCAACAAAGGTTCGAAGAAAATCTGTGAAAGCTGCGGCGCACCCCAACCCGAAGATGTAAAGTTCCAACGGGCAGCGGATGAGAAGATCATCACCGATGAGAAGGTGGTCAGTGCGGCCAGTGCAGGCGCAGACGTTCATTGCGGATTCTGCGGTACGCGCAACCCTGCCACGGCAACCAATTGTTCCCAATGCGGTGCGGACCTAAAAGAAGGCAAGGCCAGGCAGGCGGGACAGGTTTTGCAAGCGGCGCCTGAATCAGCGAAGATCATTACATGCAAAAGCTGCGGCACGGAAAACCCCGGCGGGGAACGTCTGTGCAATAAATGCGGTGCGCCTTTGCCCCGTGCTGAGTCTGTTGCCGCCAAGCCTGCAGCAGCCGTTGCAGCGAATTCAGGTACCAGTTCGGCTGCTGCACCGAAGGCTCAACCGAAAAAGACGAATTGGCTTTTGTTTGGCGCCATTGGCGCGTTTTTGATGGTGTGCTGCATCGCGATCTTTGCGATGTTTGTGATTCCCTCCAAGTCGGTGCAGGGAACGGTGGCCGATGTGTATTGGCAGACTTCCGTGCCGCTGCAGGAGGTTCGCGCGGTGGATTATTCCAATGAGCGCGGAAACCCGCCAGCAGGCGCATACAATGTTTCCTGTCACACTGAAAGCCAGGAAATCTGCGAAGACAAGACCGTGGATCGAGGAAATGGTTTCGCAGAGGTCATTACAGAATGCCACACCGAGAGTCAGGATTATTGCAGTTACACCGTGGATGAGTGGACGACCATTCAATCGTACGATCTAAGCGGCAGTGACTTGTTCCCAGAGTATGCCCAGCCCAGTGTATTCAATGGGCAGCGGTTGGGCAATGCTTCGGCGACGTTGACGGTCACTTTTGATACGCCGAAGGGAACCATCACCTACACCCCAGGCACGGTCAGTGAGTTTCAACAGTTCCAGATCGGTAGTACGTGGACCTTGAAACTAAATGCCCTGGGCGGGGTCTTGAGTGTAGGAAAATAAGGGGCGAAAAATGACAGACCGGGCCGAAGACTCGCTGAAAAATGATGTTTTGTACACAGATGACCTTGCGCTCAATCGCAATGGACAGTTATCTGAAACGCAAAAGAAACGTCTGTGGCCCGGTGCTCTGTTCTGGCTTATGCTTGCAGGCATCAATGTAATATTCCTGCTGCTCCTGAGTTTCTTTCAATTGCGCTATCAAACTGTAGGTTGCGGGTATCTGGGGTTATTCGTGATCGCGATCTTCTCCATAAGGCAATGCATATTAAATTCCGTGCCATACAGGGAAGATATTAAGAATGGGATCGTAAAAACGGCTTCAGGGCAGGCATTCAAGCGGGCTGTTCTTCAAAGCTTCAGCAAAGGGGTTTATTTGGGTAACTGTTCTGTGAGAGTGAACAACAAGGTATTTACGATCTCGCCGCATTTTTACAACTGGATGGTTGACGAGGGTTATTACCGAATATATTTCACTCCCGAAACAAAAAGAGTGGTTAATATCGAAGAGTTGTAAAGTTACCAAAACGGCATGGACACGTTTCATTAAAACTCCCGTTTCATTCGGGAGTTTTTGTCTTTATAATCAACTTATGAATCATTCAGTGGCAATCATCGGTGGCGGGCCTGCGGGGTTAATGGCGGCGGAAGTTTTGAGCGGACATGGCATGCAGGTGGATGTGTACGATTCCATGCCTTCGCTCGGGCGGAAATTGTTGATGGCGGGCAAAAGCGGACTGAATCTTACCCATTCTGAGCCGTTCGAAAAATTCGTTTTACGCTATGGCAGTAAAAAACAGGAAGTGGAAACCTGGTTGAACGATTTCACACCCGATGACCTGCGCGAATGGGCACGCGGGCTTGGGGTGGAAACGTTCGTCGGCACTTCGGGGCGGGTTTTTCCAAAAGAGATGAAGGCCAGTCCGCTGCTGCGGGCATGGTTAAAACGATTAACCGCGGCGGGAATCAATTTTCATTTGCGGCACAGGTGGAATGGAGCAATCGCCGCCGGGGAGGGCGGCGGGAGCATTGTTAAATTTGAAACGCCCGACGGAATCAAAACGGTCCATGCCAATGCGGTGATTCTGGCGCTTGGCGGCGGCAGTTGGGCAAGACTCGGCTCGGATGGCGCATGGGTTGAATGGCTCGATCAGGCCGGGGTTAAGGTGGAAGCGTTGAAACCATCCAATTGTGGATTCGATGTGGCGTGGAGTCTGCATTTTCGGGAGAAGTTCGATGGTCAGCCGTTGAAATCGGTGACCGTTTCATTCGGTGATTTTCACCAGCAGGGCGAATTCATTGTGACCAGGGAGGGTGTGGAGGGAAGTTTGATCTACGCGGCTTCGGCGCTGCTACGCGATGAGATCGCACAGAATGGTCGCGCGATACTGGAATTGGATATGTCACCAGATCGTCCGCTTGAATGGCTGGTCGAAAGATTATCCAAACCGCGTGGTTCGCGTTCGATGTCGAGTCATCTTGAAAAGACAGTGGGATTAAAAGGCGTGAAGGCGGGTTTGCTGTACGAATTTATTTCGAAGGATGATTTTGCAAACACAGAGCGGTTGGCATTTTTTATCAAACACCTGCCCATCCCGCTGATCGCAACCCGTCCACTGGATGAGGCGATCAGTTCCGCTGGTGGTGTGAGCTTTAAAGCGGTGGATGAAAATTTGATGCTGCACAAACTGCCAGGTGTTTTTTGTGCTGGCGAAATGCTCGATTGGGAAGCACCAACAGGCGGATATTTATTGACCGCCTGTTTCGCAAGCGGACGGGTTGCAGGGTTGGGCGCGTTGAAGTGGAGTAACGCGGGATAATATCCCGCGCTACGGAACCCCATGAAGAATCTTGATTACCGCG
The DNA here is from genome assembly GCA_035339375.1 of Anaerolineales bacterium. GTDB lineage: Bacteria > Chloroflexota > Anaerolineae > Anaerolineales > Villigracilaceae > Villigracilis. Next base: position 8,473 of record DAOQID010000054.1, read on the forward strand.
ACTATTACCGTAGAAATCTTCCACACTTTCAGCCGCGTGGCGCAACCTTCATCGTCAATTTTCGGCTGGCTGGGTCCTTGCCTGTTGAAGTTGTGAAAATGCTAAAAGCAGAATCAGAGGAAATTGAAAAGTCGCTGTTGAGAATCGAAGATCATACAGAGAGGTATCACGTCAAAGACAGGGAACAGCTCAGGCTATTTTCGAAATGGGATGAAGCGCTCCACAACAGTCAAGCCGGGCCATTTTGGTTGAAAGATGAGCGCATTGCTCAAATCGTGGTGAACTCGATTCTGTATCACGACGAAAACTGGTTCGACGTGCTGGCGTATTGCATCATGCCGAATCATGTTCATTTGATATTGGCGCCCCGCGAAAATGCCGACGCCGATTTCAGCCTTGCGAAAATCATGCACAACATCAAAAGAAACTCCGCCAACCATGCCAACAAGATTTTAGAAAGAACAGGCGCATTTTGGCAGCATGAAAGTTATGATCGCTTTGCCCGCAACGAAGCCGAGCTTGAGAGAATGATCAAATATGTGCTGTACAACCCTGTCAAGGCAGGGCTGGTGGATGATTGGAAAAAATGGAAATGGTCGTATTGCAAATTTGAAATGTAGTGCGAGATAATATCTCGCACTACATTAAAAGGGATCCAACCATGCATGAAGACATATTGAAAATACAACAATTGATCGCACGCTTTGCCAATAGTTTCGATGTGAAAGATTGGGATGGCTTACAGGCCTGTTTCACCGAATCGCTCTACACCGATTACTCTGACTTGCGCGGCACACCGCCTGAGACCATTTCAGCCAGTGAGTATGTCAGGCTCCGCCGTGAGTCACTCGATCATTTGAAACTGCACCATTTGGTCAGCAACTACGAGATCACCTTCCCAGGTTTCGATGTTGCCGCCTGCCGCGCCTCCATGGTGGTTTGGAGAAGATCTGAGGCGGAAGATTTCACGACCCACTGCATATACGACTTCCAACTTGCAAGGCAGCGGGGAACATGGAAGATCAGCGGCATCACGCAAAAGATTTTGTGGAATGATGGAAACGCATCCATTCATAAAGGAGCCAAAAACTAGCCATGTATCGAAAAGGCTGGCGATATTATCGCGACGCAACCCTGCTTTGGATATTGTTCTTTGTCGTTCTTATGATCGGCGGCTACGCCCTGGAACACCCGCTGTATTGGATTCTGGCTTTGTTCGTATGGGTGGTCCGCTCGGCGTTTGGGAATGCCTTTCAATTTGCGCACCCATCCCGTCGCTTCAACTGGGACAGCAGATCCAACCTGGTGTTCAAGGAAGTCACGTTCAAATCACGTGATGGTCTCACCCTATTCGGGCGTTTTCATGCTGGCAGAACTCGCGCCACCATTATCTTGATCCACGGGTTGGGTGGTGCAGGTACCGATATGCTGGTCCATGCCTCGTTTCTGGTCGATGCAGGCTACGGCGTGTTCATGATCGATCTGCGCGCTCACGGCAGCAGCGACGGTGACACATCCACCTATGGGCTGCGTGAAGCAGATGATGTTGCAGGCGCGGTGGATTACCTGCTCAGCCGCATGGACGTCAACGGGGCAAAGATCGGTGTGCTGGGAATATCACTCGGCGCACAAGCCGCCCTGCGTGGGGCGCTGAAAACGGAGAATATTCGCGCCCTCGTTTTGGATGGTCTCAGCCCTGCCCGCCTATCTGACCACGGCGGCAGCCCCAAATCCATACAACGCTGGCTCAACTATCCTTTTAACTGGCTGTATTATCGGATTTATGAATACATGATCGGCGGCAGGGATGCGGGTGTTCTGGAGGTGATCGGACAGATCGCGCCTCGCCCCATCCTGTTAATTGCCAGCGGTTTAAGAGACATTTACTTCAGCCGATTATTTTACGAAGCCGCCAAAGACCCCCGCGCGTTATGGGAAATTCCTGATGGCATTCACGGTGTGGCGCTTGCTGGCAATCCCCAGGAATACATTGACCGTGTGGTCGGCTTTTTCAACCAGACCCTGCTATGACGGCCTGCCCTGAATGTGGCGCAACGAACTGTGAATCGCGGTTCCATGAATTCCTTGCCTTGGAATTCAGCAACGCCGCCTACGGCAATGTCCACCACCTGACCGTGGCGGCTTACATGCTCCAACATTCCAGCAAATTAACCCGCGAAGGCTGGCGTTATGAGCGTGAGCTACTGAGAGCATTTTTGGTGGAAAATAAAACGCCCGCCTTTATCCGCAGGCAAAACAGGGATTGGGTGGATGGCGGCAAACGAACTTTCAAGATCAAATCAAAAGACGGATCCCCATTTATCAATAGATTCGCGTGGACAAAGACGATTCTCAATGTCCGCGCCGAAAATGCGGAAGTGTATTGCGCAGATATAACCACATGGGCGGGTGCGGTCTTGAAAGATGCAGAAGAAATAAAACTGGAAATATGAGGACATCCAAGACGAACGGCTCATTCCACGGCCACAAAGCCATCAGGAATCCTTTGTGACTTCGCAGCGATTAAAGCTCGTTCTGTTAGCCGCTCCCTCATAATATTATCTCGCTCCACATCCCTATGATAAACTTACCAACCATGAAACGCGCGCTACAAACTTCATTCATCATCTGGACGATTCTTTCGGCATTGGTTCTCGCCAGTGTGATTGTCATCTACCTCCGCAACGGCGAAACGGGACTCAATCTCTTCATCCAGCAATGGCCGCTTTCCAATTTGACCGTGACGCTGGAAGCCACCGCCTACACCTGGTTGTGCGCAGGCGCGATCCTTTACCTGCTGGCGAATGACAAAGTTAACGCGGAAAATGCCTTTTTCGTGGCGGGATTTTTCATCGTCATTTTGCTCTACCTGAATGTGTTGCGCGAACGCTTCCGCTATGGCGATTATCAATACTATCTCGAAGCCGCCACCGCGTTGATGAATAACCAACCCCTGCCAGACACTTATCTTTACCTGCCGCTTTGGGCCACCCTGTTGCAATTCATCGTTCCGCTTGGCGACCAGGGGATGCTGGCGATCTTGTGGACGGTCAACATCATCATGCTGGGTTCCTTCTACATTTTGCTCGTGCGGGTCCTTGAACACTACGGATATTCCAACCGTTTCGCGGTGATCATTGCCGTTTTGTTCATGTCCATTAATACGCCGCTGCATCGAAGCCTGGGATATGTGCAGGTCAATTTGATCGCCATGGTGTTGATCATGGCAAGCCTGCTCACTTTCCGTAAAAATGACCTCGTCTCCGCGCTGCTGCTGGCGCTAGCAGTCCACCTCAAAACCTCACCCGCCGCCCTTGCGCTTGCCTTCCTGCTCGAACGCAACTGGAAATGGCTGGCATGGTTCGCACTGACCTTCATCCTGATTGCGCTCATCCCTGTTGCACTTGAAGGCACACGCCCCTACTTCGATTACCTGACCAACATCAACATCCTCACCCACATCACCGACACCAACTTCCACGACACTTCGTTCGATTCATTTTTCCGATTCTTCAACCCCTTCCTTGGGATCAACCTCGAAGCCACACGCCTGATCACAATGGGTGCGAAGGCGCTGCTTGGACTGGCGGCCATCTACGTCATGGCGCAAAATATCCGCAGCCACACCTTCGTCAGCCGCGAAACGCAAAATCATATTCTGCTCAACGCCATCCCATCGTTGTTCATCGTCATGACCCTCACCTCCCCCATCGTTTGGGATCATCACGGCATCTTCACCACCCTTGCATTTTTGCTCCTGCTTCATTGCATCGAAACCCCAGCACTGTGGATGTGGTTCGGGTTTGCCTACTTCCTCGAATTCATCCTGCCTTCCTTCGATTTCTTCCCCTGGTCATTTGGCCGCCTGATCGCACCGCTGATCGTCCTCTGCCTGATGTGGTATGTCACACGCAGCAAACAAAGCCCATCCCTCCTTGTTTCGGCAAATCGCTGGTTTGAGAATCTGAAATTCCAAATCTCCCAATGAAACAACAACGCCCAATTCTGATTCTGCTTGCCGTGAGCCTGCTCATTGGCATTTTCACCTTGAACGGCTATGGCGATAGTTGGGACGATCTCTCACTTCGCAAATACGCTGCCAAATCGCTTGAAGCCTACGGCACATGGGTCGCACGCGGCGAAGTACAGATCACCACAGAAGACCTCGGCAGTTATGGCCCATCCTATGTGATGGCAGTGGCCCTGCTTTCGCAGGACAATCCCGATCTCCGTCACTTCATTTATTTTGTCACATTTCTTGCAGGTGCCTGGGCGTTTTACATGCTCGGCTTGCGCTGGCTCTCGCAGCCAGCCGCCCTCGGCGCAACCCTGCTTTACCTCACCCAACCCGTTCTCTGGGGGCACGCCTTTTTCAACCCCAAAGACACCCCTTTCCTTTCCCTCTTTCTTCTTTCAATTTATTTTGGATTAAAACTTTTCGACGAATCGCCCAACCCGATTCAGGGATCGGACCGAAGAACCGCGCTTCTCACCGCCCTGTGGCTTGGTTCTGTTTTCTCGCTCTTTCTCCTCACCGATACATTTCACACCGCCATTGTGAATCTTGTCCACGCTGCAAAAGCGGGCGAAACCAACATCATCTCCCTCACCGCATCAGATATCCGAACTGCCGCGCCTGAACTCTACATCCAAAAATATTTCACCCTCTTCCTCCGACTCCGCGCCGTTTTCTTTCTTCTGTCTTCTTTCTTCTTTTTATTTCACAAGTCTTTTCGCTCTCTTCATCCTTCTGCCTTCACGCGTAGCGTTTATCCTTCGGTCTTCCTCGGTTTCACTTCCTCCCTGCGTGTTCTCGGCCCCTTTGCGGGGTTGATCGTGGCATACTACGCACTCCGCAAGCACGGACGAAAATCCATTCCCACTCTCATCGCCTACGCTGTGACCGCCATCATCGTCATGTATCTCACCTGGCCCTACCTGTGGACAAATCCGCTCGGCAATTTCATCGCCAGCATCAAAACCATGTCGCTCTACCCCTGGAGCGGACAGGTGCTTTTCAACGGCCAGCAGTTCGCATCCACTGAATTACCTGCCTCCTATCTGCCTGTGTTGCTCGGCCTTCAGTTGACCGAACCGCTCTGGGCGCTGACTCTGATCGGGGTGGTCGTGGCAGGCATCAGATTAAGAGAGAAGCGTGAACTGATCGAGTTAAGCATCCTGTGGTTAATTCTTCCGCTGTTCGGGTTCATCGTCATGCGGACGGCGTTGTACGATAACTTCAGGCAGGTCTTCTTTATTTTGCCGCCGCTGTTCTGGCTGGCAGGGGTCGCGATCGAACAAGTCAAACGCCCTGCATTTCAAATGGCCTTGATCGTTTTGGCAGCGCTGCCTGGGATTGTGGATGGGATTCGTTTGCATCCCTACGAATATATTTATTACAATCGCTTCATCGGCGGTGTGGATGGTGCGCAGGGCCGCTTTGAATTGGATTACTGGGGCGCTTCGTACCGCGAGGCAGCGGAGTTTGTGAACAGCACCGCGCCCGCAAATGCAACCGTATGGATCGAAGGTCCTTCACAGTTGTTCGAGTTGTATGCGCGTGAAGACCTGAAGTTGTATTCCACACACGAAGCAGACCGCGCCGACCATTACGATTTTGCGGTGGCGCTCACCCGCGATCACATGGATCAGGCTTCATTCCCAAACGCGGAAGTGATCTACAGAATCATGCGCGGCAGGGCTGTGCTGGCTGTGGTCAAGACTCCGTAACGCAGGTTGTACGCGTTATACGCGTACCGCAAACTTCAGTTTGCATTACCGCATTCCATTGAAAAGACATTGAAAAGAGAAAATATTATGAACTTCCTTGAATTGCTTTCACAAAAAACGGTCGTCGCCGATGGCGCGATGGGGACAATGCTGCACGCGCATGGCGTGGATTTTGGAAAATGTTTCGATGAATTGAATCTCACCAACCCTGCCGCCGTGGCGGATATTCACCGCGAGTATATCGAAGCAGGTGCAGAATTGATCATCACCAACACCTTTGGAGCGAACCGCTACAAATTGAAAAAAAACGGATTGGCAGACAAGGTAAAAGAGATCAACCACGCAGGCGTGGAACTGGCAAAGAGGATCGTCGCTGCTTCGTTCAAGGAAGTGCTGATCGCAGGGGATGTTGGTCCGCTTGGGGTGAGGATCGCTCCGTATGGCAGGGTCAAGCCTGAGGAAGCGCGCGAAGCGTTCGCGGAGCAGATCCGCGCGTTGGCACAGGCGGGCGTTGACCTGATCGTGATCGAAACGATGAGCGATCTTTATGAAATTCAAGAAGCGATCAAAGCCGCGAAACAGGCATGTACTTTGCCTGTGGTGGCTTCGGTGACGTTCACCCGCGATGACCGCACCCTGCTTGGCGATGACCCGATGAAGGTGGCGCGCGCATTGCACGGGGCGGGCGCGGATGTGATCGGGGTGAATTGTTCGGGCGGGCCTTCTCAACTGCTGCGGATTCTCAAACAGATGCGGCAGGCTGTAACCGACCGCTCCGCAAAGTTTTGGGTGAAGCCAAACGCAGGCTGGCCCGAACAGGTGGGCGGCAGAATTATGTACCCCGCTGATGCCGATTACTTTGGCGATTACGCGCTGGCTTTCCGTGAAGCAGGCGCGAACATTGTGGGCGGTTGCTGCGGCACCACCCCGCAGCACATCGCCGCGATGAAAAAAGCATTTGCAACAACACCTGTTCAAATCTCGGAAATGTGGGAAGCCTCTGAGGTTTTGGAAACAGAATCTCAAGATGTGGAACAACCAACCCAATTGGCACAAAAACTTGCCGCTGGGAAATTTTCGATCTGCGTGGAGATGGACCCGCCGCGCGGACTCTCGACTCACAAATTGCTGGCGGGCGCGTCCCTGCTGTACGATGCAGGCGCAGACGTGATCAACGTGGCCGATTCGCCAATGGCGCGCATGCGCATGTCGGCATGGGCGGTGTGCGATCTTGTCCAACGGCAGATCGGGGTGGAGACCACTCTGCACTTCCCCACCCGTGGGCGCAACCTCCTGCGCGTGCAAGGTGACCTGCTCGCTTCTCATGCGATCGGGTTGCGAAATATCTTCGTTGTGATGGGTGACCCGACTTCGATCGGGGATTATCCCGAAGCGACGGACAACTACGATCTTGTCCCCTCGGGCTTGATCAAACTCATCAAGCAGGGATTCAACGCGGGGGTGGATCACTCAGGCACAAGCATCGGCCAGCCAACCAATTTCTTTGTGGGTGCGGCGTTGAATCTGTGCCCGCAGGATATGGATACCGAGGTCAAGAATCTGCATCGCAAGATCAAAGCAGGCGCCGATTTCTTCCTCACCCAGCCGATCTACCGCGCCGATGACGGACCGAAATTGATCGAGGCTTACGAAGCCAAACACGGCAAATTGCAGCAGCCCATTCTGGCGGGCATTCTGCCGCTGGTCAGCGCAAAACACGCCAACTTTTTGCACAACGAAGTGCCTGGCATTTTCATCCCTGAAGAAGCGCGGAAGAAGATCGAAGCCGCGGGCGATGCGGAGCGCGGAGTCAAGATCGGGGTGGAGTTGGCTGTCGAACTGATCGAGCAGATCAAGGGTTGGGCGAACGGCATTTACGTCATGCCGCAATTCCATCGCTACGACATGGTCGCGGAGATCATCGAAAAGATTCGCTAGTACCGCATTGCAGACTGAAGTCTGCGGCACACAACAAGATATATTCTTATGTGGAAAAAAACTCTTCAAAAAATAATTCTCATCCTTCTCGTTTTGCTCGGCATAAAAACGGGCGTTCAGGGTCTGGCCTCCACCATCAACATGCCCAGCCACGATGTTTCTGTTGCGAAGTGGGATGAACGCGCCGCCGCATTGAAGGATGCCCTGCCCTTCAAACGCGGATTTGTCGGCTACATCTCCGACATAGACATCCCCAACGTGGAATATGACCGCCAGAACCTTGTCGGTGAATTCACATTGACTCAATTTTCGCTTGCGCCCATCGTTTTGATCCAGGGATCGGACGATGAAGAATGGAACATCCTCAGCCTGAGCCAGCAGGCATACGAAATTTGGAGCGCGGAAAATGCCGCACAATATGAAGTGATCAAATTTGGCGGCAAGTTTTATCTTGCGCACAAGGTGACCCCATGACCGCCGCACTCAGCCTGCTTTCCTTCGCCCTGCCCATGCTGACAGGGATTTTGCTCATCCATGCCTTGTGGGCGGAGAAAAACAATTTCTTCGATTGGGTTTTAAAACTCTCGCTGGGAACAGGCATTGGGCTGGGAATTTCCTCCCTGCTGTATTTTGTTTATCTTCTGGCTTTTGCGGGCAAGCCCTGGTTTTTATTTGTCGAGGTTTTGACCTTCGGTGCCGTCATCATCGCAACAAGAAAATATCTCCGTGTCTCTGTGTCGCTGTGGTTCAAGCCCACCCGCGCACAAACATGGGCGCTCATCCTTGCAGGTATTGTCTTTTTCACCACCGTCGCTGGCATCCTCAACTACTCGCGCCAACGCGCCCTCGGCGATTGGGATGCATGGATGATCTACAACCGAGCCGCACGTTTTCTTTTTCGCGACCAGGCCGCGTGGCAGGAGTCATTTCCGCCTGAGATGAGCGTCATCTTCCACGCCGATTATCCGCTATTGCTTGCATCGAATAATGCCGCCCGCTGGGACATTCTCAACAAAGAGACTCCCTACGTGCCGATGTTCCAAAGTGTGTTATTCGCCTTCGCCGCCTTGGGATTGATCTTCGGCGCGCTGGGACGATTCACATCCGTCGGTCAAGCCAGCCTCGGCCTGATTCTGCTTGCGGGAGTTCCCTTCTACCTTTTAGAGGGCGGCCGCCAAACCGCAGACCTTCCGCTGGCGTTTTACTTCCTCGCCACAGTTGTCTTCATCTTTGCATATTACGAAGAAAAAAGATTCTCCCTGCTGTTCTTTGCAGGCTTTACCGCCGCCCTCGCAGCATGGACAAAGAACGAAGGCCTGCTATTTTTGCTCATCGCGGGTGCAGTGATCCTCCTCCTCCGTACCGCAGACTTCAGTCTGCGCATTTGGCACAAACAGGTATTTCAATCCTTCCTCCCCTTCTTTGCTGGCGCCCTCCTCCCGTTGTCTGTTGCGCTGTATTTCAAAGTGGCGCTCGCGCCTGCCAGTGAATTTCTCAGCGGCGGCCTGACCAAGATCCTGCAAGACATCGCCGACCCAGCCCGCCACGGAATCATCCTCTCTTATTTCAAAAACATCTTCCTCTTCAGCAACGGCTGGTATCGTGTCGGCATCCTGCCGATCTTGTGCGTTTACTTTTTGGTCTTTCACACCCGCAAGGCTCAAGGGAACAACCCCGTCTTCCTCGGCTTTGCCATATTCACCCTGCAAATTATCGGGTATTATGCCTTTTACCTGATCTCGCCCTACGAACTGGATTGGCATCTCAGTTCCTCCATTGACCGCCTTTTCATCCATGTGTATCCCACCATTTTGTTTGTCACCCTCGCCGCGAGTCAGACCCCTGAAACGATTTTTGAGTCTGATGTCTAAAAAAATGGATCGCAGACTTTAGTCTGCGCCTTCTTCAAGCAAAGCGGACTGAAGTCCGCATTCCGATATAAAAATTTTTCACAGGTACCCACATGCTCCTCACTATTGACGTAGGCAACACCAACCTTACCCTCGGTCTTTACGAAGGCGAACAACTTGGCGCACACTGGCGCCTTGCCACCGACCACAACCGCATGCCCGATGAATACGGCTTGCAGTTTTTAGGCCTGCTGCAAAACGCTGGCAAAACATTAAAAGACATTCATGGCATTTCACTGGCGTCCGTTGTGCCGCCGCTCACGGCGCGTGTCATTCAAGCATGCCGCGAATATCTCAGGCAAGAACCGCTCATTGTGGATGCAGGCGTGAAAACGGGGATCAAAGTCCGTTATGAAGACCCGAAAGCAGTCGGCGCGGATCGCATCTGTGATGCGGTGGCGGTGATGAAACTCTTCGGCGGTCCCGCCTGCGTGGTGGATTTTGGAACCGCCACCACCTTCAACGCCGTCACCAAGGATGGTCAATATCTCGGCGGCGCGATCACCGCTGGGGTCAACCTCGCCGCAGAAGGCTTGTTCACACACGCCGCCAAACTCCCGCGCATTGACTTGCAGCGCCCGCCTTCCGTCATCGGACGCAATACCGTCCACGCCATGCAATCGGGGTTACTGTTTGGGTATGTGAGCATGGTCGAGGGTATGGTGGCAAGATTCAGGTCCGAACTTGGAAGCGATATGAAAGTCATCGCTACGGGCGGCATGGCCGAAGTCATCGCAAAGGAAACACAGGTCGTGGATCATATCGCGCCGTGGCTCACACTCGACGGATTAAGAATCATCTGGGAACTCAATCAATAGGAATCGAATGAAAAAAATATTTGCCTTGTTTTTGGGGATGTCTATTTTATTGTCTGGATGCGGAACTGGATTATTCGCCGAACCAACTTCAACGCCGACCATGACTTTCACGCCTCCCCCTCCGACCGAAGCGGAGCGTGCTACACCAACCCAAACCTTTACCATCACCCCGACATTTACGGCTTCGCCCAGCCCCACACCCACCTGGGTGCATCAAGGCCCTGAAAGCGTGGAAGTGCCCATCCTGCTTTATCACTGGATCGCGGTTTCACCCGATGAAGGGACCAATTACAAAAGCCCGTATTATGTGAAACCCGAAGTCTTCGATGCAGAGATGAAACTACTGCACGACTGGGGCTACACCACCATCACCACCGAAATGCTGATCAAAGCCATTCGCGAAGGCGCCGATTTACCGCCGCGCCCCGTCATCATCACCTTCGACGATGGTCACATGAACAATTACACCAACGCCTTCCCCATCATGCAGAAATACGGCTTCACTGGTGTGCTGTATCTTGTTGCCAATTATCTGGATGCCGAAGATTACCTGACCGTGGACCAGATCAAGGAAATGGCCGCCGCAGGCTGGGAGATCGGCAGTCATTCTGTGAGCCATTCAGACCTGACTTCGCTCGAACCCGAACGTCAGCGTTTTGAGGTGGTGGATTCACGCGCCATGTTGGAATCCAAACTGGGGGTGCCTGTCCTCACCATTGCCTATCCATTTGGCGTGAGCAACAGCAGTGTGATCGACTATGCCCATTTCGCGGGCTACATCGGCGGCATGGGGTTGGGCTACACCCACGATCAAGGCTTGACCAATCTTTTCAATTTACAACGCCGCGATGTGAAAGGGACTTATGACGTGAAGCAATTCGCGTCCTTCCTCCCCTGGCAGGGCGATGCCATCTTTTTACCCACCGACACTCCCACTCCCACCATGACCCCAACACGCACACCCATCCCAACCTACACGTGGATCGTGCCGAGTACGTCAACACCGTAGTTTATAGATAGAGCCTTTAAGGAACCTGGTCGGCAAATCATCTTTGTCTTGCCAAGTTCTTGATCGAGCTAGAAAACTTTTCGAGAGTGTTTGAAAACTCAACCACAAAGTCTCGAAGACACAAAAACACGAAGTTTTTTTCTTTGAGTCTTGGTGCCTTTGTGTCTTCGTGGTGAAAAGGTGGGCATTTCAAACACTTTCTGAGGGTCTTAATTTATTTCTCTCCAAACCGCAACAAGACCACGCCCATCAAAACCAACGCGCCGCCGAATAGCTGCATGCCTGTCAGCACTTCATTCAAAAGGAAATATGCCCAAATGGCGGTGAAGGCAGGTTCAAGGGTGGCGATCAAATTGGAAGTGGTCGGGGAAAGATAACGGATGCTCAGGGTGTAAAGCCCAAATCCGCCGAGTGTGGGGGCCACGCCGAGGAAGAACAACCATCCCCACCCGCTGACCGAATCCCCGAGCCAGAGCAGGTCTGCAAATGCGCCTTTGCCCGTCAGGAACAGGTCATTTCCCAAATTGAAGAAAAATAAAAAGACGGTCGCCCATGCGAAGCTGTAGAGCAGGGCTGTCCATGAATTGATGTGGGTATCTGAGGCATGTTTGCCTTCGAGGTTGTAAATTGCAAACAGCAGACCCGAGAGCAGACCGAAGATAATCCCCAGCGGATTCAGATTCCATGCGGAGGGGTCGTACGCGCCTGAAACAAAAATGATGCCCGCCAGGCTTAGCAGAATGGAAACGATCTTGATGCGGCTGAACTGCTCTTTCAACACAATGCGGCTCAGGATGGCGGTCATTGCCGGGGAGGAAAATGCCATTACCGTGGCAACAGCCGCCCCGTTGTATTGAACCGAGAAGGTCCACATCGAGTTGAAGATCGCGAGGGTCAATCCATACCAGACCATGAAGCCCCAATGTTTGCGGTCCAGTTGAAAGAGCGGACGGCTGAACACCAGCAAGCCGACCGCCATGCCAAACGAAACGAACAGATCACGCCAGAAAGCCAGCACCAGCGAAGGCAGGGAATAGTCCCTGCTCAGGTAGCTGATCAAAATCCCTGTGGTGGACCAAATGATCGTGGCCGTAAGCGCAATGACGTATCCGCGTGAGAGTTGTGACGATGATTTCATATTCGCTCCAAAAAAAGACAGCCACCTTCAAAAAGCAGGTGACTGTCAGAAGTGTGCCCCCACGGGAATTCGAATCCCGGTTTAAGCCTTGAGAGGGCTTCGTCCTAGGCCGCTAGACGATGGGGGCTTGCTTGGCGGGTTGCATTGTATCACTGCAAATTTTACCCGTCAACAAGTTATGAACAAACAATCATTAGTATAATCAATCAACCATTGTCTCAACAAAGGCATCCACTATGACCTTCCCCTCTTTTCTAAAACTCACACCCGAATATCGCGATTACGTCTGGGGCGGAGAAAAACTGCGCCCCGGGCACTCCCCCACTGCCGAAGCGTGGGTGGTCTATGAAAATGACCGCATCGAATCAGGCGCGCTGGCGGGCAAGACATTGAGCGAAGCCGCAAATGAATTTGGCGCGGCCTTGCTCGGCGAAAAAGTTTTCGCGCGCACGGGCACACGCTTTCCGCTTTTGGTCAAATTGCTAGATTGCGCGCAATGGCTTTCGGTGCAGGTCCACCCCAACGACGAGCAAGCTGTTCAACTCGAAGGCCCCGGGCAATTTGGAAAGACCGAAGCCTGGCATGTGCTCGAAGCCCAACCCGATTCAAAATTGATCGCAGGCATTCAGCCCGGGGCAAGTGCGGCTGAAATTGCTGAGGCCATTCGCAACGGCACGATCACCGAATATTCACAGTATGCCAGCGTACAGCAGGGCGATACGGTCTTCATGCCCGCGGGCACGCTCCATGCGCTTGGTCCGGGCCTGCTCATTTACGAAGTGCAGCAAACCTCCGATTGGACGTACCGCGTCTACGATTGGGGACGTCCGCAAACTGAAACGCGCCGCCTGCACATTGATAAATCCATCGCGGTCACCCGTCACGACCTCGCCGCGCCGATCATTTCAGCACCACCCTCTGGCGATGGGACACGGCACATCCTCACCCAATGCGAATACTTCACGCTCGAATTAATTTCCGCATCCACGCGGACCGTTGAACTGGATACCCAAAAAGAATCATTCCACGCGCTGACGGTGATCGAAGGCCGCGCCGAACTTGTCTCTGCAACCGAAACAGTGACCCTCGAAAAATTCCAAACGGCGCTGGTCCCTGCCAGTTTGGGAAGCTACCAGCTTCGCCCGTTGGAAGAAGAAGCGTGCCGTGTTTTAAAATCCAGTGTCTGATTACCGTACACTTTCAAAACCGGGACGCTGACGAACGCAGAAAACGCAGATTTTTTCTTTTCGAATCAGCGTTTTTCTGCGTCCAAAAAGTTTTGTGCAAGGTAATCAGATCCAGCGTTTAATTTTTCAGTCCACTTCCATCAGGGCTGAGCGTTTGGTCAGGTCAATTTCATTCATGGCCATCACTCTGAAACTGATTCCCTTTCCGCAAATTAAAAATCACAAGCGGCTGTTTTTTTGTATCGCCCCATAAAAACTCAAAGGTAAACGATCATGACAATCAACGACAAAACCGTAACCATCATCGGCGCGGGTATGGCTGGTCTTTCCGCTGCGCTTGACCTGCATCGCGCAGGCTGGCAGGTCACCGTGCTCGAAGCGCGAAACCGCGTCGGCGGACGGGTGCATACTGTACGAAGTTTTTCCAACGGGTTGACCGCTGAAGGCGGCGGCGAATACATTGACGAAGATCATACCCGCATGATTTCGCTCGCCCGGGAATTCAATCTATCATTGGGCAAAGTCGGAAGCTGGCAATCACAAAACGACGATTGGGGTGCGTTCGAAGGCAAAGCTGGCTCAATCGCAGACTCCACGCTGTGGGGCACCAACCTTGCCAGCGAAATTCACAACATGTGGCAGGCCGTTGCAGAACTGGGGAAGGAAGTGAACGATCCTTCCAACCCGCAAACTGCCCGCCGCGCCGAAGAACTGGATCATCGTCCCGCATCCGAGTGGATCGCCGCCCAACCTGTGCATCCGCTGGCACGCAAAGCCTTTATCCAGCACATCCGCTCAGAATACACGTGTGAACCCGAAGCCTTCTCCCTGCTTGACCTTGCCCGTAATGCCTCCTTCTATTACAGTGACGCAGAAGCATGGCCGCAGACCCACCGCATCATCGGCGGAAACGACCAATTGCCGCAAGCCATGGCCGCCCGCCTGCCTGATGTGCGGTTAAACGCAGAGGTGGTTTCCATCAACCTCCAACCGCAAAAAGTAACCGTAGCCTATAAACAGGGCGAGGTGTACCACACGATCAATTCAGTCTTTGCCATTCTGGCCATTCCGCTCACCACAGCCCGCCTGATCGATTTCAAAGGATCGCTGCCATCCGCACATCAAAAGATGGTGAATGAAATTTCCTACGGCAAAGTCACCAAAGTGATGATCGAATATCGTAACCGCTTCTGGAAGGACAAAAAATGGAATGGCCGCCTGACCACCGACCTACCCATCGTCCTGACATGGGATGCCACCAGTCATCTCGAAGGCGAGCGGGGCATCCTCACTGCCTACACTGGCGGCGGCCCGGGCGCATACCTTACCGGCCTATCTGACGAAGAACGTACGAAAACCGCCATTGCGGTCATTGAAAAAATATTCCCCGGATCATCAGACCTGATCGAAAGCACCGCCACCATTGCATGGGGCAACGAACCGTTCAGCCGATGTTCCTACATGGCACTTGCCCCCGGCGAGGTGACTGCCCATTGGAAAACCCTGTTCAGCCCCGCTGGCCGTTTGCACTTTGCAGGTGAACATGCAACACCCTATCAGGGATACATGGAAGGCGCAGTAGAAAGCGGTCAGCGCGCCGCGAAACATATTATGGAGAGTGTATGAGTGAATCAAGCAAGGCATTTTGGGAAGGCGTACGCGCCGAATTCCCATTATTGATCGGCGTTTTCCCGTTTGGCATGATCTATGGCGCTCTGGCGCTCAATGCCGGGTTATCCACGCTGGCATCGCAAATGATGTCGTCCATCATATTTGCAGGCTCGTCGCAATTCGTCACCGCGCAATTGGTGCATGATGCCGCCCCTGGCCTGGTCATCATTGTCACCATTGCAGTGGTCAACCTTCGTCACATGCTGTACAGCGCATCGCTTGCGCCATACCTGAAAAACCTTTCACTCCAATGGAAGGCCCTGCTTTCCTACCTGCTGACAGATGAAGCCTACGCGCCCAGCGTGTTGAAATACGAAGCGGAAGGCATCAACGCCTCAAGCCATTGGTTCCTGTTCGGTGCGGGGCTTTCGCTTTGGTCCACATGGCAGGTCAGCACAGCCATTGGGATATTCCTCGGCACATCCATCCCCGAATCATGGTCGCTGGATTTTGCATTGCCGTTGACCTTTATCGCGATGGTTGTCCCCGCCTTGAAAAACCGCCCGATGATCGCGGCCGCACTATCTGCTGGCGGAGTGGCATTGCTGGCGCACAACCTGCCGTTCAAACTTGGCCTCATCCTCGCCGCCCTGACAGGCATTGTCATTGGCACCCTGTTTGAAGGCAGGCAGGACGAAAAGGGGGCGCAATGAACATCTGGCTGGTCATGGTCATCGGTGGTTTGATCACATTTGGAATGAGATTTTCCCTGATCTATCTGTTTGGCAGGTTTGAAATTCCAGAAACAATGCGCAGGGCTTTACATTATGTCCCGCCTGCTGTTCTTTCTGCGATCATTTTCCCTGAGTTGTTATATCACGCAAATCAAATTGATTTTTCATTCGGCAACATACGCCTGCTTGCAGGCATTGTTGCGACTCTGGTAGCCTGGTTCACAAAGAACACTCTGCTCACCATCCTGGCAGGGATGCTGGCCCTGTTCCTTTTTCAGTTGCTGTAACTGTTTTAGGGAAATAAAAAGCCCCGCGGTTGCTTTTCTTCAGCAACCGTGGGGCTTTTTCAATTCACTTCACAGCACCTACATATAGATCAAAAACACCTGGTCGCCGCCCGCCTCTTTGGCACGCTTCATAGCCTGCAATGCCTGCTGGATTAAGGGCTCCACCTCCACCGAGGTGCTGATACGCGCCACCGAAGCAATTCCAGCGCTGACCTTGATATTCAGCGGGGTGTTGTTATGCACCACCACCCGTGAACTACGCACCCCCGTGATAATTCTTTCGGTCACCTTTTCCGCATCCGCACCGATCACGCCGGAGAGCATCAACACAAACTCATCACCCGCCCAGCGGCCAATGCAATCATAAGGTCTGCTTTTTTCGCGGATGGCTTGCGCCACAACATGCAAAACCTGGTCGCCAATATCCCTGCCCAGTGAATCGTTGATCACCTTGAAATGATCCACATCAAGGGCAATTAAACTCACAGGCATGGAAGTGCGCCGTGCCCGTTCCAATTCACCCATGGCCTGCTTGAAAAAAGCCGCCCGATTCAAAAAACCCGTCAGGCTATCAAAAACCGCCTGATGCTCCAACTGTTCACGCGCCACAGCCAGATTGCTCGCAAGCGAGATGATACGCTCAGCCATGCCAACGCGATTCTTCAGGTCCTTCGCCCTGAACGGCCGCTGGAGAATATCATCTGCACCGGATGGGGTTTGGTCATCATCGGTGATCTTCGCCATGGTCAGCAAAATGTACAAAGGCTGGGTCAGTTTGATCGCCCGCGCGCGCAAAATAAACTGCGAACGCCGCACGTCGCTTGTATCCCAGTTTGCAATGACAAACCGCGCCTCACCCGATTGAATATAAGGCCAGGCTTGCTCGCTGGAAGCGATCGGAATCAGGCTGGTCTTGCCGTCATTAAATGCCTGTTGAATGATCGCAAATTCGTTGGGGTCGTTTTCAAGCACGAGTATTTTCATGGAGATACCTTCCGTGATTTTATGATTATAGCAGGGGAGTCGAATGGGCAAATCCCCACATGGTCACCTGTTCTGGATTTAATATGATTTTCCCGGCTTCACGTTGACAAATGGCATTTCCCATAGTAATATTTGCCCCGCTCAACCCCAAACGCCGAGGTAGCTCAGTGGTAGAGCAGGGGACTCATAAGCCCTTGGTCGGGAGTCCAAATCTCCCCCTCGGCACTCGAAAACCCGTGCAAACGGGTTTTTTCTTTATCATGCAGATTCAACCCGATACACTCATCCGCAGCAGGCGCAGAACGATCGCTTTGATCATCGAGCGTGACGGCACACTCACCGTCCGTGCGCCGATGCGTGCCAGCAAGGCGGTCATTGAGGAATTCATTCGCGAAAAAGCGGATTGGATCACCCGCACACGCAAAAAGCTGACTCCCATCCTAACCGCCCCGGAGAAGCAATTTGTCGACGGGGAAAACTTCCTCTTCCTCGGTTCCTCCTTTGACTTGAAACTGGTCCAGCGACAGCGGCCAGCCCTGCGCTTTGAGAACGGATTCACGCTCAGCATCGCCGCGCAAAAAAGAGGCAGGCAGGTCTTCACCAACTGGTACAAGGAACGTGCGCTTGAAGTCATCACGGAACGCGTCAATCATTTTTCCGCAAGATATGGGTTTCAACCCAAACAGGTGAAAATCTCTTCTGCAAAAACACGCTGGGGATCGTGCAGCGCCAACGGGACGTTGAATTTCACATGGAGGCTGATCCTCTCTCCGTTAAGTGTGATCGATTATGTCGTCGTGCATGAGCTTGCCCATTTGCGGGTCCGAAATCATTCGCGCAAATTCTGGCAGGTCGTCGAATCCATTGACCCTGATTACAAAACCAAAAGAAAATGGTTGCGCGAATACGGAGAAACGTTATACTTCTAACATGGAAGAAGCTGAACGCCTGTACGCCGATTTTCAGGTCAAGATCGCGGGGGATGAAGTTTGGCGGCCCAATGACCTGGAATTCCTTCATGCCTCCATCACGATCCTTTCAAACGCAATGGGTGGCAGTGAAAATTTCAAACAGCAGCTTGGGGAAGTTCTGATTGAACGGACCGACACAGGCAAACATCTCGGGCTGGCCCACCGTGGACGAATCCAATTAAGTAAGAGCACTCCCTTCTCAGCCTGGTCTGTAATTCATGAACTCTCCCATGCCTGGGATGCAAAACATCACTGGATGCTTTCCGTGCTGCTGCAAAAATACACAGGCGGATTTACCTCCCGCTTTTTATCGCGCATCAAAAAATGGTTCCCCCGGCAATGGGATGCAGGCAGACATGGCGCTGAGCAAACCCCGGGCCGCTATGGAAGGAAGCCCGGCGTGAACGCTTTTGGATATTTTTATGGCGATCGTCCCAGCGGCTCGAACTGGCGCTTCAACCATAAAGAGGATTTTGCCGAATCGTTGGTGATGTACTGTGGCTGGGGAAAAAACAACCTGCTTTCGCGCACCGCCCACGGACGGATCGAACGCTATACCCTGCCCAACGGTGAACGGGATCCGCTCTATGGCATTGTGGATCAATGGTCAGATTATGCCCGTTATTTCTACCCGCCAGAAGGCGACTACGCCCAAACCAAACGCTGGAAATTTTTTGACGAGTTAATTCACGGAAAAATCCCAACTTAATGAATAGATCTCTTGCAAAAGATTAAAGTCTTAACCACAAAGATCATGGAA
>DAOQID010000055.1:0-10472 GCA_035339375.1 Anaerolineales bacterium
CCCACGGACTCAAAATACTTCACCATCTTTTCATAAAACGGATGCGCTGTGATCGTGACGCTATCGCCGATGACGATCAGCTTACGCCTTGCTCGCGTCATGGCTACGTTCATGCGGCGTGTATCTGCAAGGAAGCCCACTTCGCCTTCGGGGTTCGAGCGCACAAGGCTGACGATGACCGCTTCTTTTTCGCGGCCTTGGAATCCGTCCACGCTGTCGATTTCAATGCCGCTTCTTGCACCGTCCACGGCGGAGGGTTTGAGTATTTTCTCGCGCAGCAATTTCACCTGTGCTGAATACGGCGAGATGACAGCGATGTCCGCGGGTGAGACTCCGCACTGCAGGAGTTCATCCACTTTTTTGATGACCAGGTCCGCTTCGAGCGGGTTCAGGCGGCTGTCTCCGTCAGGTTCGGGTTCTTCGTCGTAACTGGCGCCTGCTGTGTCAATGAAGTGAATGGGAGTCTGCGTAAGGGGAGTCGCGGCAATTTGAGGCAGGTCCGCTAGCAGGGCGGTTTGAACCGCTGTGTCCGCTTGCAGATTTCCTTCGTAAAAGACATCCGAAGAAAAAGACATGATGTCTTGATGCATGCGATATTGCACATTCAACATTTTGCGCGGGGCATTGTTGTTCAGCAGGCGTTCCATCAGGCTGATGTTGAAACCGCCGCGGATGGCTTCAGGCGAGAGCACGGTGGGAGGCAGTTGGCAATGGTCGCCCGCCAGCACAATGCGATGTGCGAATTGCAAGGGAATCCACGCGCTGGGTTCGGTGCTTTGGCTGGCTTCATCCATGATGCACCAATCGAAGGTTTTGCCGTTCAGCCTTTCGCGGTCAATGCCTGTGGCGGTGGTGCAAACCACCCGTGCCTTGCCGAGGATCATTGCTGTGACCTGGTCTTCGATGCGCCATGCTTCGTTGAGCATGTCTTTGGCTTCTTCGCGCATGGCTTGCTTCGCGCCGCGTTCTGGCCTTGCACGTGTGAACTTGAACGACTGGTCGCGCAGGGCGTAGGCATCGCGGGTGAGTTTGTTTGCGATCTTTACATCGGGATGATTTTCCACCAGCAGGTCGAGCGTGTGTTCGCGCAGTTCGGGCGTTACGCGGGCGGGATGGCCGAGACGAATGGCATTCTCGCCCGCGGCAATCAATCGCTCCAGCAGGTTGTCCACCGCGAGGTTGCTTGCAGCCACCGCCAGTACGGTCTGTCCGCTTCGCGTGTGTGTGATCTGGCGGATGAGTTCCACCAGCGTGGTGGTTTTGCCCGTCCCTGGCGGCCCGTGGATGATGGCCACATCTTCCGCGCTCAATGCGAATTGCACCGCTTCGATCTGTGAGGCGTTCAGGTTTTTATTGAATACATGGATGGGTTCGATCTTTTCGAAGACGGCCCCCACCGAACCGATGAGCACGTCACGCAGAACTTCCAGCCGACTGTTCCCGCTTGCGCCTCGCGCCAACTCCATAGCCTGTCTCTGTCGAAAGCGCGATATCTCATCTGTGGCACGGTCCAGCCGAAACGTGGGTTTCTCCGCTTCCGTTTCGATGAACTGATTGACCGCCACCTGAATGGCATCTCTGCGAACCGCGCTGACGATTCCCCTCCAGCCTGTTTCCTCGCTGGACGCATCGCGGTCGCGCCTCTCTTCCGACAGAATGACTGGGCTGCCCACCCCAAGCCTTGTCCACGGGAGGGGCAGAGTCTCGTTGCGCTTGCCCAAGCCTAGCAGAAAGCGCCCGCCCAATCCATAGCCCTCTTCGCGAATTACAAGATTGATGATGCTGTTGCCCGTTGCCTCAGCTTCGGTAGGAGAGAGCCTCGTCCGCTCGCGCAAAGCCTGCTGTTTTTCCGCCTCCGCTTCAAGATCAAGCAGCAACGATAGGTTTCCAAAATATTCAGTCGGTGAAATTTTCATGGCGGGTTATTTTACCCCCTCCGCCCCTGCCCTGCGGGCGTGGCACCTCCCCCAAATACGACGAACTTCGGTCGCATTTGGGGGAGGTGCCCGCTAGGGCGGAGGGGGTCGGGGCTATAATGCATCATCTTCACCTCAGGAGTTACCATGCAAATCAACCTCATTGGCCCTGCCGCTGCACTTGCCACATTCCTCGGCGTATGGCTGGGGCATGTCTCTGTCCGCAAGATCGAACGTGAGACGGTGCATTTGTGGAAGCCGACTGTGATTGCGATTTTGCTCAGCGCTGGATTTGGAACCGCTTCGTTCTTAACCTCAAGCCTGCCTCTGTCTGCGATCTGCGGCATCCTCTCTGTGACATTGCTCTGGGATGCGCTCGAAATCGCTGTTCGCCAACCCAAACGCATCAAGCATGGACATGCGCCCGCAAACCCGAAGAATCCACGTCATGCAAGAATCCTTGCTGAATATCCCGAAGCCACAACCATAGACTGGCTCGACCGCGATCCGCGCGGCACTCCATATTCTGCTGCTGAATTGGCATCCATCAAGGAGAGTGCGAAATGAATTGGTTTGGATTTTGGCTGTGCCTTGCTACTCTCTTCATCATCGGGTTGGGTTTCGTATGGGTGATTCGCGGGGAACGTTATTTCGGTCACTTGTGGTGGCCATATGTGATGGGGGCGGGGGTGTTATGCATTTTGGGCTCGTTGTTGATCTCAAATAATTGGGCATCGGCCTTACTCGGCGCATTCGGCGCGTCCCTCATTTGGGGTTCCACCGAATTAAAGGAGCAAGCCGTGCGCGGTGAGATCGGTTGGTATCCGTTCCACGCAAAGAAGATCCTTCCTCCATTCGTAGAGGTGATCAAGAAGTGGAAAGCGCCGAGCTTGTAAGGTAACACCAAGTGACAGTCACCTTTAAGGTGACTGTCACTTTTAGCCATTACAATTCCCTCATGTCCCGAACCACTCTTATTGTTTCCTGCTTCTATATTGCTCTCTCTGCCTGCTCTCCCGCTCCCGCGTCTCCCTCTGCCGCCCTGCCTTCGCCGATCGTTACCATCATTCAACCCACAGAGACCTTCACCGCCCTTCCCATCACTGAAACGCCCACGATCACTCCTTCGCCGACCGCACTTCCGCATTTGATGTATCCCTTCACCATTGCGGGTTTGCGCGAGCGCACCTTCACAGGCGGACAGATTCAGATCCTCCAAACCTTGATGCAGGTGGAAACCTACACACGCTACCTCATCTCCTATCCTTCCGATGGGCTGACGATCACAGGCATTTTGCAAGTCCCAGTAGGGGAGGGGCCGTTTCCCGTCATCGTCATGAATCACGGCTACTACAACCGCGGCGAATACAATTCAGGCGATGGCTCGGACCGTGCTGCCGCCTACCTCGTCGAGCGCGGATATATCACCGTCTCTTCCGATTACCGCACTTGGGGTGGGTCTGATATCGGCTATTCTTTTTTTCACACAGGCCTGGTGGCCGATGTGATGAATTTGATCGCTTCGCTGCCATCCATTCCGCAAGCCGATGCGACCCGCGTTGGCATGTGGGGACATAGCATGGGCGGCGGCATCACCACAAAAATACTCACACTTGAGTCGCCTGTCCGCGCGGCGGTGTTGTACGCGCCCAACTCCGCCGACGATGCCGACCTGATCGCTCGCTGGGGTTATGGCTGTATCGGCGATATCGCTGCCGGGGAATTGCTCAATACCTGCAATGCCGCCGATGTCATTCCCGTCACGCTGTCAGATGAGCTTATTGCTGCATATGTTGAATCCGCTACCAGCGCGGAGAGGATGCGTGAGATCGCTCCGTATTATCACCTTGAAAATATTTCCGTCCCTGTGCAGATTCATATCGGCTCGGCAGATGGCGATTTCATCGGCGCCACTCCGCCTGAATGGTCGTATAAACTAAATCAAGGCCTGCTCGATGCAGGCAAAGATGTGGAACTGTTTGTATATGAGGGCCAGCGACATTCCTTTACCGGGGAGGCTTGGTTCACTTTCATGCAGCGCGCCCTCGATCTGTTCGATGAGCAATTAAAATAAGCCGATGAAAACAAAGTCAATGCGTTTTTGGGTTTGCTTGGTCTTGTTTGCGCTTTCAGCCTGCCTTGCCGCACCGTTGAGCCCACCCCCTGTACCCGCGCCTGTTGAAACTGCCACAAAGATCCCCGTCACATTTACGCCTTCCATAACCCCATCACCGACCGCCACGCGCACAACACAGCAGGCTTTGTATCCATTCACCATTGAGGGATTGCGAAAGCATAAATTCCAAAGCGGCGAGATTATCATCCGCGAGACCCTGCTTGAGACCGAAGTGTTCACCAGCTATCTCATCGAATATCCCAGCGACGGCCTGACCATCACTGGAGTTTTGCAAATTCCAAAGACGGGAGAACCGCCGTTCCCGGTCATCGTGATGAATCACGGTTTCTTTTCGCGCTACATTTACCGCTCTGGCGATGGCACAGACCGTGCCGCCGAGTTCTTGAATCGGCGCGGATACCTCACCGTCTCTTCCGATTACCGCAGTTGGGCCAGCGCAGACACGGGCGAAAGTTTGTTTTACTCGGGCCTTGCCATTGATGTCGTCAATTTGATGAACGCACTTCCGTCCATTCCCGAAGCCGATGTGACCCGCATTGGTATGTGGGGGCACAGCATGGGCGGCGGCACCACCCTGAAAGTGCTCACCATTGATGAACGCGTCAAGGCCGCTGTTTTATATTCCACGGTCAG
The DNA here is from genome assembly GCA_035339375.1 of Anaerolineales bacterium. Taxonomy (GTDB): domain Bacteria; phylum Chloroflexota; class Anaerolineae; order Anaerolineales; family Villigracilaceae; genus Villigracilis. The sequence continues at coordinate 4,687 of DAOQID010000055.1, forward strand.
CGGCGATTTTAAAGATATCATCGAACGTTGGGGGCCGGGCTGTCTTGGGGATGTCCTCGAAGGAGAAGCCACCTTCGGATGCAATTCTTCCGACATCCTTCCCCTGACCCTGCCCGATGACCTGATCGCATCCTACTTTAACGGGGTGGCTGATCCTGTTATTCTGAAAGCGGTCTCTCCCATTTATCATTTGAAGAACGTCACCGCACCCGTGCAGATCAATTACGGCACCGAAGATGGCAAGACCTCGGCAGGCACGCCGCCGGAGTGGTCGAAAAAACTGCATGAAGCCTTTCAGAGGGCAGGCAAAGAATCTCAACTGATCGGTGTTGAAGGTGAGGAACATTCATTCAAGTACGACCAGTGGTTCTATTTAATGGAACGTTCGGCGCAGTTTTTTGATAAATATGTGAAGTGAAATTGCCAATGAAAAAATTCCTCCCGATCATTTTTCTGCTTTTCCTGCTTTCGGCTTGTGCAAGCCGTTCTTCTGTGCCCGCGACCACACAGCCAGTTGTGGCCGCTTCACCCAATGATGGCGAGTGGAGCGGAACTGGGAATTCCGACGAAGGGAAGTCTTTTATCGTCAAATTCACGATTCGCGAAGAGCATCTGGCTGGCATCGTGTACAGTTTTACCGGCACCGACGGAATCAGCTGCACCGGCATCGAATACGGCCATTTGGACCCCGCCGATGACCTGCTCATACATGACGATAACCTTTCCGCGGTCCTCGGGGAGGACCTTTCTTTTGAAGCGGCTTTTGTGGATGGGAGAACTGCCTCAGGGCAGATGACCATTCACTGGCACGACCGTCAACCGCGCTGCAATGGCGATTACGAAGTGACATGGTCCGCTGAAAAGGCTGCAACCCAGGTGGAACAGGCCGCCCAGCCGCGCAACCCGAATGCCCCCGATCCCTTCGAAACCTTTTTGCAAATTCTGGTTTTCGGGCTTTCCAACGGAGCCGTACTGGCTTTGAATGCCATCGGTGTCACCCTCATCTACGGCACGGTCCGCACTTTGAATTTGGCCCACGGCGATGTCTTCGCTCTGACGACCGCCCTCGTCACATCCATTGTGAACATCATCGGCATCCGTGAGAATTGGCCTCTGCCTCAATTGATCGGCGCACTTTTCGTCGTGTTTCTTTTGGCAATGGCCTTGGGGGCTTTATTGAGCATTCTGGTGGAGGCGTTGGGGTTTGCTCCGTTTCGCGGTTCTTCGCGTCTGGGGCCGATGATTGCCACGCTCGGGTTGTCTTTCATTCTGTTTCAAGGGGCACTGGTCTGGCGCACCTATCAAGGTTCATGGATACCGGGCGAGCATCGCAGTGTGCCCGGCCTGCCCGAAGTGCCCACCGATGGCATTCCCTCGTTTTTACCTGAAATCAATCTGGTGCGATACTTTGGGTTGAATTCGAACATCATTATTCGGTTCAGCGATGTGTTCGTGATTCTTTCTGCAGTGGTGTTGGTGGCATTCGCAAATTGGTTTATTCAAAATTCGAAAACCGGGCGGGCGATTCGGGCAGTTTCGCAAAATCCACAGGCGGCGCAGATCCTTGGGGTGAATATCGGCGGGACGATCCGCAAGGCGTTTGCTTTTGGCGGCGCATTTGCAGGGGCCGCGGGGTTTATCTTTGCCTTGTATTATTCGCGTCCATTTGGGTCGCACGGTGCGCAAAGTGGATTATTTGCATTTATGACCGCGTTGCTGGGCGGCATTGGGAATCCGTTTGGGGCATTGGTCAGCGGGTTGTTAATCGGCGGCCTGTCTTCGTTGAGCGATTATTACCTCACCGCGCAATGGACACCTGCCTTGTTGCTGTTGATTCTGATCCTGTTGTTTGCGTGGCGGCCAACAGGATTCACTTCAGAAGGGGAGGGGGGCGAAGCAGCCGTCGCACGTGATTCGATCATTTTGGCTGGACCCGTTCAAGGGTCAGGTGGGATGCGCTGGCTCTTCATCGCCCTGCTGATTTTGTTTGCATTCCCGCTGGCGTTTCAGGGTGGGCAGGTCATTCTGCGTCTGGCTGGGATTTTTGTCCTGCTGGCGCTTGGGCTGAATCTTGTGTTGGGAATTGCGGGACTGCTGGACTTTGGCTTTGCCGCCAGTTTCGGGGTATCGGCCTACCTGACCGCTTTATTCTCTTCGAAATTTGATTTTACGATCGCATTGCTTTTGGGGGCGCTGATGGGTGCATTTCTGGGCTGGCTGAAAGGCGGCCTGGCACGCCGTTTGCGCAGCGATTTTTTTGCAGTTGCCACGCTTGCCTTTGGTCTGTTGATTCGGCAGGTCATTATCAACCTTGATTTTACAGGCGGCATGGGCGGCATTGGGGGAATCCCTGCGCCGCATATCTTTGGTTTCAATTTTGCCGGGCAGATGCAGAAATACTACCTTGTTTTCTTTTTGATCGTTTTGCTTGCATGGTTCAGCCAGCGAGTGATTTCTTCGCGCACTGGCCGCTCATGGATGGCGCTTGGCGATGATGAACTGGCCGCCCTGTCGGTGGGTGTGGATGTGGGACGGGCGCGCATGCGGGCTTTGATGCTTGGTTCGGCGATGGCTGGAGTTGCCGGGGTGTTATATGCTGGCGGCTTATCGTTCGTTGAACCTGACTTGATGGCCTTTCATGTCTCAAGCATGATCCTGACGATGGTGATTTTGGGAGGCGCAGGCAGTGTGCCCGGAGCGTTGATCGGCGCGGTGACGATCATTTTATACGACAAGGTATTTGTTCCGCAGCTGGCAAACTGGCTGGCTTTGATTTGGCCTGTTGCGATTGGGTCGGTTCCTGATATTCGCGGCGCGAGTTTTTTCAATTTTGGCATTGCGTTGTATCTTACCGTTCTGGTGCGTTCTCGAATGGCTTCGGCTGGATCAGGTGAGGCACGCAAGCAGTGATGCCTGAATAAAAAGCAAGCCGTGTTTTTCGCGGCCATATTGCGTTCGCACATTCTTGACATTGGTTTCCCGACAGGATAAAATCACGTCACTATATTTCACTTTGAAAGGAGGCACGAAAAAATGACATCCATCTTGTTATCTGTCAACATTCTTGTTTGCGCGCCTCCTGTTGGTACTGTGTAGTACGGCTTTATTTCTCGTACATTGAACCGCAGGTGCGCCATGCCCTGCGGTTTTTGATTCCATGCTGCAGCCGCGGGCCAAAACCCTGCGGTTTTGCTTTTAACGCGGGGAAACGTCGGATGACTTTTACAAAAATAAGGTAATTAAAAAAATGAGCAAGAACCAGCTTTTTGAATATTTTGATGAACTCGATGACCAGGAAGGCACCCTGGCGCAATCCAACCATAAACGTGTGTCGGTCAGGCGTGAATCGAAGAAGCGCGATAATGAGGCGAGGTTGTTCATCCGCGCCCAGGAGTTTTCGCGCGATTTTCAATTCACCTACAAGGCCGCTCGTTTCGAGGAAGCCTGGCTGCTGGATTCGCTGGCGGAGCTTGCCGACCTTGAGTGGATCTCGGATGTGCTTCGAAAGGTGAAAGGCGGCAAGGAGGCTTCGGTTTACTTGTGTAAAGGCGGCCGGGCAGCCGATTCTCCGCTGGTGGCTGCAAAGATCTACCGTCCACGTACCCTGCGGAATCTGAAAAACGACCAGCAGTATCGGGTTGGCCGTGCTGATCTGGATGAAAAAGGTGATGTGATCCGCGATGACCGTACGTTACGCGCAACGCAGAAGCGTACTGAATATGGCGAAGAAGTGCGGCACCAATCGTGGATCGCCTACGAATTCCTGACGCTTGAAACCTTGTACGCGGCAGGTGCGGATGTCCCCAAGCCGTATGCGATGGAGCGAAACGCCATCTTGATGGGGTATGTCGGTGATGTGGCAACATCGGCTCCGCCTCTCAGTGCAGTGGATCTGGACCGTGATGAGGCAGGCCAACTTTTTGAGCGTGTGATCCGCAACATTGACCTGTTGCTTCGGAATGACCGCATCCATGGAGATCTATCGGCGTACAACATCCTGTATTGGAATGGCGATGTTACGTTGATCGATTTTCCACAAGTGGTTGCCCCGGAGGCCAATCCTCAGGCATGGAACATTTTCCTGCGTGACGTCACCAGGGTTTGCGATTATTTTAAAAATCAGGGAGTTTGGTCAGATCCGCGCGCGCTGGCTGCAGAGTTGTGGACAGCATATGGTCATAAGACCACAAAAGAAGTTGAGCCATCCTTGCTGGATGCGGAAAAACCTGAAGACCGAAAGTTGTGGATGAAGCAGAGCAACAAGCTCTAACCTGAATCTGCGCAGGGAATTGGGCAATCGCCATCAAAAGGCAGCCGTTGACGAGAGTTGCGGCTGCCTTTTTCATGCCAGTGATAAAATTGCGGCGAGGAGATCATAAACTCATGAATAATGTCCGCCCAAAATTGAGCATGTTGACTGAAGAACAGATTCAGGAAATCCACGATCACACCATGAACGTTCTTGAAACTGTAGGGGTGCGGGTGGATTCTCCTTCCGCTTTGGAAATGTTGAAAAAAAAGGTCGGCGCATCCATGGTGAATGACCGATTGGTGAAAATTCCGCGTGATGTGGTTGAGTGGGCGATCAATTCTGCTCCGAAGCAGGTGCAGGTGTACGATCGGCGCGGAAAGCCGCAGTTTACGGTCGGCGGCCCTGAGGATCGTATCCGCTTTGGGATCGGTGTGACCGCCTTGTATTATCAAGAGCCAGATACAGACACCCCGGTATTGTTCGAACGCAAGCACATGCGTGATATGGTGCGTGTGGGGAACAAACTTCCGCACTATGATATGGTGTCCACAGTGGGAATCGTCCGCGATGTTCCAGAACACCTCACGGATCTATATGGCAGCCTCGAGCATTTTGTGAATGGGGTCAAGCCGCTGGTTCTTTTGGTCTCTGATGAGCATAAATTCAACGATGTGATGGAAATGTTTGAAACGCTTCACGGCGATCTGGGAGAGAAGCCGTTCATCATCCCGTACTTTAATCCCGTTTCACCATTGGTGATGAATGAAGGCACCGTGGACAAAATGAAGATCGCCATCGAACGCGGATTACCCGTCATCGTTTCGAACTACAGCATGTCTGGTGCGACGACCCCGATCACACCCGCAGGGACGATCGCGGTCTTGCTGGCTGAATTGCTTGCGGGGTTGGTCATAGGTCAGCTTTATAAAGAAGGCGCACCCATGTTCCTCGGGATGCTGCCCGTATATTTCGATATGAAGACCCTGATGAATTTCTACGATCCGCAGAGCATTTTGGTCAATCTTGCCTGCGCTGAAATGATGGCACATTATGGGCTTCCGCATTGCGGCACATCGGGCAGCGGTACTGGCTGGGGCATGGACCTTCTCGCAGCCGAGACTTATTGGATGAATACGCTGACCTTTTCTTTGACAAAGGGCGGCATCGCTCCATTTGTCGGTGATACGCTTGGATCGAAAGCGATCTCCCCCCAGACATTTATTTACTGTCACGAGATCATTGACCAGGCCCTGCGCTTCTCTTCTGGCTTTCAACTTGATGAAGCATCAGTGGGCTTGAGTGAAGTCGAAAAAGTGGGGCCTGGGAAGAGCTACGTCTCTGCGCCGACCACGCTCAAAAAATACAAGAACGGCTATTACGTCAACCCGATCTTCCCACGCTGGAGCATGGAAAAGTGGATCGAGTCGGGGCAGCCGCATGCACAGCAGAAATTGCGCGAGTACACCATCGAATTTTTGAAAGACCTGCCCGCACCTGAAGATTACGAAGAGTTGCATGCCAAAGGTGAAGAGTT
>DAOQID010000055.1:10572-26994 GCA_035339375.1 Anaerolineales bacterium
CTTTTTACTTTCTAAACTTTCCCCACAATCCATACCCTTCATTTCTTCTCTTCTCGCGCCGCTCATGCTGCTCGTGGATTTGCTCCACATGATCGGCTTTTTCTTCGATGGCGGCTTCCAGCCATAGGCGGCCTTTTTCAGCCGTGGCATGACTGCCCGCGCCGTATGCGCCTGTCTTGGTGTCATCGTCCCACGGCGGGTTGGCGACCAAAGACCCGCCTTCGATCCAATCCATGTAATAGTCGGGTGTGGAGACGAAGTCTGTTTCATCCACCACGCGATCCATCTGGCAGAGATCGGGGCGCAAGTGCAGCAGGTACGATGTTTCCAATTCGCCTGCGTGGCCCATGCCGCCGATTTTCGATGTGCGATATTTATCGAGCGCCTCCGCGCCGATACGGCCTGAGGTATGCAAAAATGCAGTGGCGCAGAAAATGCGGCGGTGACGTTCTCCAGCGTATTTGACGATGTTCACCAAAAACGAAGTGTTGCCGCCGTGTCCGCTCATTAAGTAGAAGCGGTCAAAACCGCGCGCGACGAGAACATCAATGGCAGCGCCCCAAAAATCTTCAAAGGCACGTCCGCCTGCATTCAAAGTGGCCGCAAAGGATGAACGATGTGTGCTGACTCCATAAGGCATGACAGGCATCGCCCAACTGCGCGTAGGCACTTTGGCTGCTGTGCCTTGGGCGATTGAATTGATAATGATTGTGTCAACGGAAAGAGGGAGGTGGTAGCCGTGCTGTTCTGTGTGACCGATGGGAATCAGGATCACTTTTCCGCGTTCGCTATCTGGTGGAAGAAAAGTTTGTGCCTCATAAAGTGACGGATGCGGCTGGCGAAGAATGGATGCCGAATGTTGAAGAATGAAGCTCGATTGCGGGTCAAGGCCTTGTGGCGCGAGGCAATAGACCCGTGAAAATCCATCATCGCGCAGACTATCCATGAGGTTGACGATGTACTGCGTGAAGATCGCATCTGGCAATTCAAGTCCGCTGCCACGCCAGCCGAATGGGAACGGTGGCAGGAGTCCGATGCGGGGCGGATTGCTTAGTTGGTCAGCAAGCAGGTCGAGGTTATATCCAGAGCCGAGTGGGAGGATGAGCGGCGTGTCGCGTGGAAGTTCCGCAACCGCATCCCAAGTCAGTTCCTCGTACAAAAAGAACTCTGAATTTCGTGTAGCCAATAAAGAACGATTATTCATTTTAATTTTTCCTCTCTATTTAAGAAGGAAGTAAATACCAATCAAGGAATCGTTCCATGCGTTCGTAAACATCGAGCAGATTCTCGCGGCGTAAAAAGCCATGCGGCTCGTCGCCATAGGTTTTGTATTCGAAGGTCTTCCCTTCGCGGCGCAGGGCTTCAACCCATTCTTCGCTGGCTTCAGGTGGCACAATGCTATCGAGCAGGCCATGCAAAATAAGCACGGGTTTTTGCACATTCTTTGCCTCGGTGATGGGGGAGCCCTTGAGATAGATTTGTAAATTTTCAGATGGATGGCCGAGGAAAATTTCGGTATAAACCCGCAGGCGTTTTTCACATTGCGCCCACGAACTGACCAGATTTGAATCGCCGTACTTGGTGATGCCGCAGGCAAAAAGATATTCGGGGTCACGCGAAAGCGAGCAGATGGTCATGTAGCCGCCATAACTTCCACCCGTAATGGCGATGCGGTCGGGTTTGATGGTTTTGAGCGTGCGTAAATATTTGGCGCCATGCAAACAATCCTGCGTGTCGCCGATGCCCCAGTCGTTGTAATTGGCGCGCTCGAATTCCTGGCCGTACCCTGTGGAGCCGCGATAATTCGGCGCAAGATAGGTATAGCCTTTCGCAACGTAATACTGTGCGAGTTCATCCCAGCCAAACCCATATTGGTCCTTTGGCCCGCCGTGCGGATACAAAATTGCAGCGCCGTTTGATTTTTCAGGGCGGTATAAAAATGCTGGGATTTCCAGCCCGTCGTAGCTTTTGTATGAAACCACTTCAGGCACGATGAATTTATTTCTCTGCAACGCAGGCGGATTTGAAAAAGTAAGTTGTGTGATTTTCTTGCTCGGAAGCTCCATGCGATATACGTCGGGCGGAAGGGTCGGCCCTTCGAACTCGAACGTGATGAAGGATTCGTCTTTCGCCCAGTTTGGATTCGAGTGAATACCCTTTTCGCTTCTTAATGCGGATCTTGAGCCTGATTCTGTCTCGAGCAGCATTAACTCAAACGATCCGCCATTGTTCTCCACTACGAGCATCTGTTTTCCCGAAGGTGACCACTCGTATTGGAAAATATCTTTTCCAGCCTTGGTGAGTTGATGCAGCCCTTCGCCATCTGGCTTGATGAGATACAGTTCTTCGCGTCCAGTTTCCTGCGAGATGAACGAAATCCATTTGCCATCGGGTGACCATTTCGGCGATACCGCGCGCGTGGACGGTTTTCCGTACAATGTGGTTTGTTTGCCCGTGGCAATTTCAAGCAGGACGATGTCGAGGCGGTTCAGGTCGTCAAAGCGGCGCAGGTTGAAGACGATGAATTTTCCATCGGGCGAGGGGCGCGCATCCCAGTGATCGCCGAGGGTGTCGGTGGTGAGGGCGCGCGGCCAATCTCCGTTGTAATTGGTAAGCAGTAATTGATCTGCTTCGTTTCTTTCGACAGTGACGATCAAACCGATCGAGTCGGGCATCCAGCGTGGTCCGCTGGCGGCTACGGCGAAATCGGTAATCTTTTTAGGAAGCCCGCCATCGCGAGGAACAATGTGGACGTGGCCTTTGATTCCAAATGCCAGCCAATTGCCATCGGGTGACCATTCGGGAATCTCATCATCCCAATATGGAACAAGCGGCCGTTCGGTGGAAATTCTCTGCAGCCAACTGCCGTTCGCCTGCATGGTGTAGACATCGGAAAGGCTTTCGCCGTCTTTGATGCAGGAGATCTGTCCCTGAGATGAAAGCGCGTGAGAGCGAATCCGCTCGAGGGAAGTGAGAAGCGAGAGGTTTAATCCAGCAGGTGGATTCAGGTCTGGGCGTTTGACCGAGGGCCAGCCGTTCCGTTCATATTTTTCAGTGAGTTTGACCGAGTTGTCCATGGTGGTTTCCTTTCCATTTCGTGCCAAGTATAGCAAAATAGGCTGAATTACAGTACAATTTTTACAGGATACGCTTTTGGACTCTCTGGAATGTCTCTACTTTTTTAGCACGTTGGCCCGATGAGTACCCGCGTCAAGGCAGGTTTCTGCTTTGACGCGTTTTGTTATCATAATCAACCAAAGAGGAGAGAATATGAAACGAAGATTTCTGTTTATTCTGGTCATTCTAACGCTGGTTCTTTCAGCTTGCGGAGGCGGAAATGAGAAGGCCATTGTCCGCATTGGGTGGGCAGGCAGCCCCGATAATCTCAACCCAGGCATGGGAATTTTGACCGAATCATATACGATCTACAACCTGGTCTACGATACGATGTACAGCCTTAATCTCGATGGTTCGTTCACCCTGAGCATTGCCGACAGCGTGGAGCGTTCTGACGATGGTTTGGTATACACCTACAAGATCAAGGATGGCATCAAATGGCACGACGGCAAGCCGTTGACCGCCGAAGATGTGGCCTTCAGCTACAACCTGTATAAAGACACCCCCGAATATCCCTACCTGAACGGTTATTACACGACCTATTTCGCTTCTGTAGAATCCAAGGGAAATGAAGTCATTCTTACATTGACCGAGGCAATTCCCAATATTGAAAGTCAATTGGTCTTTCTTTACATTTTGCCCAAACATGTTTGGGAAGGTGTGAATAAGCTGGAGTATGAAAACTTTGAAATGATCGGCTCCGGGCCGTTCAAGATGGCCGAATATGCCCAAAACGAATTTGTGCGTCTCACGGCAAACAAAGAACATTTCTCCAGGCCGCCGAAGGTGGATGAGGTTGTCTTCCAGACCTTTGAAAATCAAGATGCGTTGGTACAGGGTCTCAAGACCGGTCAGCTGGATATGATCACAGAAATGCCGAACACTTCTGTGGAAACTTTGAAGGCTGAAGAGAATGTGGAAGTTGTGATCGGTGCGCCGTTCTCTCCAGGCGTGACCGACATCATTTTCAACCAGATCGACCCGGATAACTGTCCCACCGATGCCGGCGGTCTTTGCACGGGCCACCCTGCCTTGCGTGACCGCAACGTCCGCCTTGCGATGGCACATGCCACCGACAAACAGAAATTGATCGATCTGATCCTGCTTGGCCTTGGTACGCCCGGCCTCACGCTCATCCCTGACGGGCTTGGTGTTTGGTACAACAACAGCATCAAAGATTATGAATACGATGTGGCTGCTGCAAACAAGATCCTTGACGATGCAGGCTACAAGGATACCGATGGCGACAAGATCCGAGAGATGCCAGATGGCTCGAAGCCGTTGACCTTCCGCTTAAATTGGCCCAGCGACAGCATCAACGCTCCGCGCATGGCTGAGTTGTTGAGTGAAATGTGGGGCGAGATCGGTATCAGCCTCGAAATGCAGGCCGTTGACCCCGATGCGTTGACCGCCCAGTGCTGCCCTGCCTTCGACTTTGACATCATGATCTGGGGTTGGGGCTCAGACCCAGACCCAAGCGCATTGCTTTATGTTTACACTTCGGAAGGCATTCCGACGGGTTCAAGTGAAACTGGGTATTCCAACCCGAAATATGACGAGCTTTACGCTCAACAGCAAACCGAATTGAACTTTGAGGCGCGCAAGAGCATTGTTTGGGAAATGCAGAAGTTGGTTCACGATGACGTGGTGTATATCATTCCCTTCTATGATGCCGAAACTCAAGCCTATCGCTCCGACCGCTTCACTGGCTGGATCACCAACCAGCCCAAGGTGGAACTTTCAGATGTAACCTCTCTGGTGCTGATCGAGCCTGTTAAATAAACCCCACAGCAGGGAGCGGAAGATGCCTTCCGCTCCCTGCTCATGTTTTCAAGGAGTTACCTTGAACCGTTATCAGATCCTTTTACGAAAAACAGCCTGGGCGTTATTCACCATTCTGTTCGTTATTATCCTGAATTTCTTTTTATTCCGCATCCTGCCCGGTGACCCGGCGCGGGCGGGAATCCGTGACCCGCGTTTGAAGAAGGAATCCATTGAGATTTTGCGGGTCCGTTTTGGGTTGGACAAGCCCATTATCAACTGCTTTGAGTCGCTGAATCCGATCAAAGTGGGGAGTTGTGAGGTTAATCCGCTTGAAACGCAGTTCTTTATTTATGTTCGCAATCTGTTGCAGGGCGAATTCGGGTTTAGTTATCACACAAACCGCCCTGTGGGCGAAATTCTAGCCGAGCGTTTGTGGAATACGGTCCTGTTGATCGGTGCAGGGCAGATTTTGTCCATCCTTATCGGGGTGGCCTTTGGCATTATTGCAGCCTGGAAGGCACGCACAACGGTTGACCATGCTGCGATTACCTTCAGCCTGGTGGCATGGAGCCTTCCAACGTTCTGGCTGGGCATTATCCTGTTGTTTTGGGGCAGTCAAAACGGTTTGCCGCTGGCGGGAAAATCCACACCGGGTATGAGTTCCATGCCGCTTTTGCAGCAATGGGGCGATCTCTTCGTCCACATGTTCCTGCCAACCCTCACCTATACCTTGATTTACATGGCGGAATATACACTCATCATGCGCTCAAGTTTGATGGATGTCCTTTCAGAAGATTATATTTTGACGGCCAAGGCCAAGGGTTTGAGCAATTTTCAAATATTGAAGGACCATGCCTTGAAGAATGCGATGCTGCCATTGGTGACGGTCATTGCCATCAACCTTGGCTTTACAGTGGCAGGTGCCGTCCAGATCGAGACGGTCTTCTCCTGGCCTGGGCTTGGCAGCGCCATCTTTGAAGCGGTCAACCGTCGTGATTTTCCCGTTCTGCAAGGAGCCTTCCTGTTGATCGCTGTCGCCGTGATCCTTGCCAATTTCCTTGCGGATCTCACCTACACCTATCTTGATCCGCGTGTGACCATGGAGTAGCCTGATGGAAACCACAGTACAGGTTGTTGAAACAAAGAGTCGTTTCCATGGGTTCTGGCGAAGCCTCCGCAAGAATCGGATCGGATTCATCGGGTTGGTGATGCTGGCTGTCATCGTTTTGCTGGCGCTTTTTGCCCCTTTTATTGCCACACATGATTCATCTTCTTCAGCTTCGGCTGAGATCGGCGACATCTACAATCCGCCCAGTGCAGAGCACTGGCTCGGCACCGATGATGCAGGTCAGGATGTCTTTTCGAATTTCATTTTTGGCGCGCGTATTTCGCTGATCGTGGGGTTCTTTGCCGCTTTTATCTCCCTGATCATCGGGGGGATGCTTGGGTTGGTCGCTGGCTTTTTCGGCGGGCGGGTGGATAATGTCATCATGCGCTTTACCGACATCATGCTCGTCATCCCCGACCTGCCGCTGATCGTGGTGATCGTGGCGTTGACCAAGCCCTCGCTGCTTAACATTATCTTTGTCATCGGTTTGCTGGGGTGGACGACAACCGCACGCGTGGTCCGCTCACAAACATTGGCTGTAAAATCACGGAAATTTGTGCTGCGGGCTCGCGCCATTGGCGCAGGCAGAAGGCATATCATCACGAACCACATTCTGCCGCTGGTGATGCCCATCCTTGTTGTACAGGCTGTGCTTGTAGTTTCGAGCGCCATCCTTAGCGAAAGCGCGCTTTCGTTTCTGGGGCTTGGTGACCCTTCCGCCCTTTCATGGGGTCAAATGCTGAACTACGCTTTTGGACGTGGTGCCATGTCCATTGGTGCGTGGTGGGCCTTGTTTGTGCCTGGGTTCGGCATCGTGTGGGTGGTGCTTGGTCTTACCCTGCTTGGGCAGGGACTTGAGCAGGTTTTAAACCCAAGGTTAGACACTCATCATTTAACACCGGGCAGGCCCACGGTCCAGCATGAAGCGGCGCAGCCTTCCGAACAAAAATCAGAAAAATTGCTCGAAGTTAGAAACCTTTCGGTCAATTACGTCAACGAAGGCAAGCCGCCAGCCCGGGCTGTAGAGAATGTAAGTTTTACCCTGAAGCCAGGTGAATTGATCGGGTTGGTGGGAGAAAGCGGCTGCGGAAAGACAACGCTGATGCTTGCCTTGTTGCGCCTGCTTCCATCTGCGGGGCAGGTGGTGAATGGCAGTGTTAATTTCCACGGCAGAAACCTGACCGAGCTTGGCGATGATGAATTGAATCAAGTCCGCTGGAAGGGAATTTCAATTGTTTTTCAAGGTGCGATGAACGCGTTGAATCCCGTCCGCACGGTTGGGGAACAGATCGCGGAAGCCATTATCAAGCACTTGCCAGATTTTCCGCGTGATGCACGTTTGCAGGAACGTGTGGTGGAACTGCTGGATCTGGTGGGCATTGCGGCAGATCACAAAGACCACTTTCCACACCAGTATTCGGGCGGTATGCGCCAGCGTGCGATGATCGCCATGGCACTGGCTTGCAACCCGCAAGTGATCATTGCCGACGAACCCACCACCGCGCTGGATGTAATGATCCAGGCTCAGATCCTTGAGCTGCTTGATTCGCTGCGCAAGAAACTTGGGCTTGCCATTATTTTTGTAACCCATGACCTCGGCGTTGTTGCTGAAATTTGCGATAAAGTGCTGGTGATGTATGGCGGTGTTACGGCCGAATATGCCGATGTGGATACGATCTACAATGAGCCGCGCCACCCCTACACACAGGAACTGATCAAAGCCTTTCCAGACCTGACCAAACCGAAGAAGAAACTTTCATCCATTCCCGGGTACCCGCCTCGTTTGGATGACCTCCCTGCCGGCTGCCGTTTTGCGCCGCGTTGTCCGCAGGCTTTTGACCGCTGCCGCACCGAACAACCCGTTCTGTACACCGTCAAGGAAGACCATGTGACAAGCTGCCATCTTGTTGAGGCCTCAAAATGAGCGATGACCAATTTCTAAAAGTTCGTGGATTGAAAAAATATTTTGATGCAGGCCGTCCTGGCTTGTTATTTGGCAGCCGAACCCCGCGTTACGTCCATGCGGTGGATGGCGTGGATTTTACGCTCAGGCGCAGTGAAGTTCTGGCTTTGGTGGGCGAAAGCGGCTGCGGGAAATCCACCCTTTCGCTGCTGTTGATGGGTCTCGAAGACCCCACTGAAGGGAACATCATCTTTGAGGGCCGCGACATCACCCACCTGCAAGACAGCGAACGCAAGGAACTGCGCCGCAAGATTCAAATGGTGTTTCAAGACCCGTATGAATCCTTGAACCCCACGCAAACCATCGAAGAGATCGTCACCGAGCCGTTGATCGTTCACAACCTGGAGACCGAAAAACTCGAACGTGATAGCCGCGTAAAAAAGGCGCTGGAAGATGCAGGCCTGAAACCTGCCGAAGTGTATTTGAACCGTTTCCCGCACGAGCTTTCAGGCGGACAGCGCCAGCGTGTGGTGATCGCTGCTGCGCTTGTGCTTGAGCCTGAAATTTTGCTGGCAGATGAACCCGTTTCGATGCTGGATGTCTCCATCCGTGCCGAGATCATCAACCTGCTGGCCGAACTCCGCATCACACGCCAGATCGCCGTCATTTTCATCACGCACGACCTTGGCTCGGTTGGTTTCTTTGCCGACCGTGTGGCTGTCATGTACCTTGGCCGCATTGTTGAGATCGGCACCATGCTTGAGGTACTTGAAAAACCCCAACACCCCTACACAAAAGCCCTGCTTTCCGTCATCCCGGTGCCAAATCCGCGGATGCGCCGTGAACGCATCATCCTGCAAGGCGAAACCCCAAACCCCATTGACCTGCCCACGGGCTGTCGCTTTCATCCACGCTGCCCCTCGGCCATGCCCACTTGCAAGGTCAGTGACCCGCCATTCGAGGTGTTCACGAAAACCCATCAGGCCGCCTGCCTGCTTTTGGTAAAGTAGGGTCGGCGCTGCATCAAAACATCATGGACATCACCAGTTTACAAAACCCAAAAATCAAATACATCGTCAAATTGCGCGAGGATAAACGTCTGAGGCGCAAGGATGGGTTAATGCTTGTGGAAGGCCGCGATGAGTTGACTCTGGCCCTCAGCACTGGACTCAAGCCGCATACGCTTCTCACCGCGCCCGAGCTTGCCACTGTTCCAATGGATATTTCCTCCGCTGAGATCACCACCGTCACCCGCGCTGTCTTTGAGAAAATTTCCTATCGCGATAACCCCGATGGCTGGCTGGGGCTTTTTCCCATTCCACAAACCGATCTGGATGATCTGAAATTGGGCGCAAATCCGTTTGTGATCGTCGCTGAATCGGTGGAAAAGCCTGGTAACCTTGGCGCAATTCTGCGCACGGCCGATGCCGCAGGTGTGGACGCGGTCATCGTTTGCGACGGGCGCGTGGATGTGTGGAATCCAAATACGGTCCGCGCCAGCCGAGGGACGGTTTTCACCGTACCCACCGTCGAGGCTGATTCGCAAATGACGCTGAACTGGTTGAGGTTAAGAAAGATGCGCGTGCTTGCAGCAACACCTTCTGCCGAGGTGTTGCACACTTCCGTAGACCTGAGTCAACCCATCGCGTTGGCAGTCGGCACGGAAGATGAAGGTCTCACAGATTTTTGGATGCAAAATGCGGATATCAAAGTTAAAATTCCCATGCTGGGAAAGGTCAATTCGTTAAATGTTTCGATCGCGACTGCGCTCATCACATATGAAGCAGTGCGGCAAAGAAATGGTAAATCGTGAGAGGTAATTCGATGAAGGCATTGTGGCTGGAAGACAATCAAATTTCATTGCGCGATGTGGCAAAACCAAAAAATCCAAATGAAGCACTGATCAAGATCCGCAAGGCGGGTATTTGCAGTACCGACCTTGAATTGGTGAAGGGATATTATCCATACACGGGCATTCTTGGCCATGAATTTGTTGGCGAGGTGGTGGAAGCCCCCGACGCCGCATGGATCGGGCAGCGGGTGGTGGGTGAGATCAACGCAGTATGTGGAACCTGCGAAACCTGCCTGAGCGGGCGCCCAACCCATTGCGAAAACCGCACCGTGTTGGGCATCGTCAACCGTGATGGCGTGTTCGCCGAATACGCCACCCTGCCTTTGAACAATCTCCACCGCGTCCCTGATTCGGTTTCGGATGATATGGCCGTGTTTACCGAGCCACTGGCGGCGGCTTTGGAAATTCAACAGCAGATCCAGCTTAGGCCCGATGACCGTGTGCTGGTGGTCGGCGCAGGCAGGTTGGGACAGTTGATCGCGCAGACGCTGGCGTTAACGGGTTGTGACTTGCAAGTGGTGACCCGCCATGCTCATCCTCAAAGTTTGTTGGCTGCACGCGGAATTCGATTCACCACAGTCGATGAGGTCCAGCCGAGAAAATGGGATGTGGTGGTGGAAGTGACAGGTTCACCAGATGGGTTCAACCTTGCCCGCAAAGCCATCCGTCCGCGCGGGACATTGGTCATGAAATCCACCTACAAGGGTGATATGAATGTGAATTTCTCGTCCATTGTGGTGGACGAAATTCAGATCGTTGGGTCACGCTGTGGTCCGTTTGAGCCAGCCCTGCGTTTGATGGAAAAACGCGAAGTGGACCCTACAGTTTTGATCATGGAACAATATAAACTGAACGATGTCGTTCGGGGATTTGAGCACGCCGCAAGACCTGGAGTACTGAAAGTGCTGATCGAAATGTGATAAGGAATTTCTTTGAAAAGCCATTTTGAACCACGGAGACACTGAAGCTCCGTGGTTATTTTTCAGGCTTGTGCAATAAGTTTTCAGGAATCATTTTGTTTTGGTGGGTTATTGAATGAAAAAGTTAAGGATGAATTGCAGTAACAGCCCTGCAAAAGGAAGCAGGACCAGAGCGAGCGCGATCCCTGCTTGAGATCGCGAGTCGTTCTTCCTGCGCCAGCCGAGGACTGCCAGCACAAAAGCCAGCGGGGTGAGAATGCAAAAGAACAACGTGGTGATCTGATTCAAGATGCCAAAGGTGCGCGGGGCAATATCCATGTATGCGACAGCGAAGCGTGCCGCCAAATCAAGGACGGATATTCCGCCAATGATGAGCGCGGCCAGGCCAAAATAGGTTCTTTTTTCTCGAAGTGTGGACATGAATCGGATTATAAACCAGACCCTGCCGAAAGAATCGATACCAGCCAAAGATAAACCGACCCATTGATCATTCCATGAGCCAGCATGGCGGGGGCAATGGAGCGCGAGCGCAAGGTCAGCCAGCCGAAGAGCAAGGCTGCGGCAGGGATGAACACCCAAAACATGAATGGATATCGCCCAGCAAAATAAACATGGGCGGAAGTGAAAAGAACGGCTTGAAACACCAATATCCAACCATCCTTCCATTTGAGTTGGCGCAGGGCTGCCCATAAAAATCCGCGAAAGAGGGGTTCTTCATTGATAGGCGCAAAGCCAAGGTGATAAAACAGATTCAGGCTGGTGGAAAGCAGGACGGCAGATGAAAATGCCCGTGGATGTGTCACCATGGACTGGAAGGATGAAAAATTTTCAGCGATGGATGTTACGGCGCCGATCAAGAGTCCGAAGCTGAGCCAGGCCAGGGTTAAGAAAGAGATGCGCGTGGATTTGAATCCACTTTGCCAAAGGGCAAGCCCCAGACCGATTGCGATAATCCAAATCAACAGGCTGGGCCATCCAGGGAAAACGAGCGGAGTTTCCACCTTCCAGTATGCGAGGATGAGAGTTTGGATCGGTCTGAGAAAAATGATGAGCAACAAGGCTGTTGTGTCGATGTGCAGGTTGGCGAGGTTTTCGCGCTCCCACCAAATCAGGAAGGCGGTCAGAAAATAGGTGCCGACTTCATAGACCGCGGCGCCATTTTGATTTTCAATTGGCAGGAAGTAAATGATGGCAAGGGTGTAAGGGATTCTAAGAAAAAGGAGCAGGCCGAGCACACTCCAAAAGATTTGACGATGTCGGCCTGCTGACGGTGTTTCAAGCATGGCTTAGCGTTGTTTTGTCCAGGCGATCATTGGGTCAATCCTTTTTGCGAGGCGATAGGCGGCATCTTTGAAACCGAAGCGGGGCCAGAAACGGGAAGCAGGCAGGTTGGGACTGATCCAGTTGGTGTAGCAAATATTGAAGCCCTCTTTTTGAACCTGTTTCAATCCGCAAAGAGTGAGCGCAGTGCTGATGCCGCGTCCGCGGGCTTGCGGAAGGGTGGCGGCAATACTCAAGTAGACAGTGCGTGGGGATACCAACATCGCAGTCTCTTGCTCTTCTTCAGGACGGAAGCCCACGGTGGCAAGTGCTTTTTCTTTTTCAAGAGCCAGCCATACGGTCCACTCCTGATCGTCTGCCAATTCAGCCCATCCTTCACGCAGTTCTTCCCAATCTTCTGGGATGGTTGGATGCCAATAGGGAGCATTTGCCAATGATTCCATGATGACGTGTGAAAGATCGCCAAGGCGGGAATTGTCACCTGTGCCCGCAATTCGAATATCAATGTTGGCTGGGGCTGCTGGCTCTGCAATTTCTGCGATGCCTAGATCCAGCAAGGCATCCACGCGTTCCTTGCCGAAACCAAGCGCAAACAAGGCGTCAATTACATCTGCATCTGCGGCTGAAATATAAAGGCTGTGACTAAAGACACCTTTCTGTACCCAATCTTCTCCCAATAGAGAATACAGGTCTTGAAGTGTCTTCAGGCTTTCACCTTCCTCCAATGCATACCCAGCCAGATACACATATCCGCAGCGGCCCCAAGGTTGAACGGTGAAATCACCGATCAAGTATGCGGTCATCTTTCCATCGCGGAATGCGGCGTATCCATTCTTGAATTTCTTCTGCCAAAGGGCTTCCACTGCCTTGCCTGCAACTGTTGAGTCTTCGAATCGTTCAGGAAGCAAGGACAGTTTGGCGCGGTTTCGCTTGTGACGCGCAGAAAGCAAATTCCCTGCCAGGGGAATCATCTCTGCTGAAAATGGCTTGATCTCGGTTTTCATGTTTCAATTTCCAATTCTGGGTTTTCATACGAAAAGCAGGTCAGGATGCAAACCCTGACCTGCTTCACTAAATTTACTTAATCTGCGGCAATGGCTTCTTCTCCAGCCGTTTCACGTTCGCGCCTGACCATGATCGAATCTGCGGTTACGTTGGCACGTTCGTTGCCGTCAATTTCCTCGGTGACGCCATAGGCCACTTCCAATTCATGGCGGAACTGCTGTGTGTACAGGCGGTAATAATGTCCGCGCTGGCGGAGCAACTCAGCATGGGTGCCTTGCTCGGCAATGCTGCCGTTTTCGATGACGAGAATCCGATTCGCACGCCGAATGGTGGAAAGACGATGGGCAATGACGAAAGATGTGCGGCCCTTCATCAAGGCCTCCATGCCTCGCTGGATGAGCGACTCGGTCAGTGTATCCACGGAGGAGGTTGCCTCATCCATGATGAACAACTCAGGTCTGGCAAGCACGGCACGTGCCAGCGAGATCAACTGCTTCTGTCCAACGGAGAGCAGGTTTCCGCTTTCACCTACGTTCTGCTCGTACCCTTTTTCAAGCGTCACAATGAAATCGTGCGCGCCTGCGATCTTTGCAGCTTCTTCCACTTCGGCATCCGTGGCAGACAAATTGCCATAGCGGATGTTCTCGCGAACGGTGCCTGAAAACAGGTGCGGGGTTTGCAGCACGATGCCGATCTTGTTGTGGATCGACTCGAGCGTGTAATCCATGTAGTCGTGTCCGTTGATGCGGATGACTCCATTCCGCGGTTCGTAAAATCGGCAGAGCAAATTCACGATCGTGGACTTGCCGCCGCCCGTCGGGCCGACCAGTGCGATCATTTCGCCAGGCTTCACCTTCAGGGTGAAATCGGTCAATACGGATTTTCTGTCTTCATAGTAAAAATCCACGTGATCGAATTCGATCTCACCGAGCAGAGTCTTCGCTTCGATGGCATCGCTTCTATTATGGACCTCGGGCGGGGTATCCACTAATTTGAAAATTCTCTCCGCTGAGGCAATGCTGTGCTGCATTTCGGCATACACACGCGCCAGATCCTGGACAGGCCACATCATGAAAGTGAGATACGAAACGAAAGCCTGAATACCACCGATGGTAATGAGCCCTACTTGAATTTGGACTCCACCGTACCAAACAATGGCACCCAGCGCCAACGCAGCGATGATCTGCACAGTGGGGAGGAAGAGCGCCGAGAGCCAGGCTGCACGGTAGGAAGCACGGTACATTCTCGTGGTCAACTGCTGGAATTCCACCAGATTTTCGTCTTCGCGTCCCAGCGCCTTGACCACACGTACGCCCTGAATATTTTCATTGTACGCGCCTGTGATTTTGCTGTTGGCGCGGCGACTCTGGCGAAACTCCACCAGAATGTATTTCTGAAACTTCGTTGCCACGAACATCATGATGGGGATGATGACCGAAACGATCAACGCCAGCCTCCAGTTGATGATGGCCATGAAGGTCAACGAGGTCGTAATGTTCATCACTGCCCAAACGCTGTCCACGATGCCCCAGGTCACCAGGTCAGAGACACGGCCAGTGTCTGAAGTTACACGCGCGATAAGTCGTCCCACTGCATTTTGGGCGTAGTAGGAAAGCGATAGGTCCTGCAGGTGATTGAAGAGCATTTTGCGCAGGTCATATTGCACCCGTTCGCCCAGCACACCTGCAAGGTAAATGAAAATGAAGATGAACGCCGCCTGCAAGATCAGGAACGAGCCGTACATCCATGCGATTTCGCTCACGCGCTCGTAATCACTGAACTTGATACCCTGATCAACGATCTGCTTGTTGAGGTAGGTGAAATAAGCGTCCATGCTGGAGACAAGGGCAATGGTTACCAAAAAGCCCAGCACCCATCTCCAATGCGGCTTCAGCAGACCGCCGATCCGTCTCAGAACGGGCATGGTCAGGTTTGATGTGTATTCTTCTTCTTCGAGTTCGATCAATTCGTCAGTCATGGTAATTCTCCAGAATAAAATGAATTCAGCGGGAGTTGTCCGTCAAAATTCATAATTCAGATTTCATAATTTCCTGCTCGAGTTCTTCGTCAATTCTGGTCTGAATGTCGTACACCTTTCGGTACATGCCGCCAAATTGTTTGAGCAGTTCTTCGTGGTTCCCTTTTTGGATCACCTGACCTTTATCGAGCACCAGGATCAAGTCGGCTTTCATCACAGACTGGATGCGGTGCGCAATGATGAAGGTCGTGCGGTTTTCCATCAGGTCGTTCAGCGCATTGCGGATGGAGGCTTCGGTCTCTGTATCTACGGAGGAAGTTGAGTCATCCAGGATCAAAATGCGCGGATTCTTCAGGATGGTGCGGGCAATGGTCACACGCTGTTTTTGTCCTCCGGAGAGGGTCACGCCCTTTTCACCGACAATGGTGTTGTAGCCATCGGGAAAGGTCAGGATGACATCATGTACGGCGGCAGCTTTTGCGGCGGCTTCAACTTCTTCCTGTGTCACACTGCGGCCCACGCCATACAGAATGTTCTCGCGGATCGAGCGGCTGAACAGGAACGGTTCTTGTTGAACGATGCCGATCTGTTCACGCAGGTACTTGCGTGGATACTCTTTCAATTCCACGCCATCAAGCAGGATCTGCCCGCTGGTGTAATCGTGGAAGCGCGGCAGCAAATTCACCAGTGATGTCTTGCCTGATCCAGTGGAACCCAGCAGGGCAATGGACTGTCCAGGTTTGATATGGAAGGAAATATCCTTGATCACATCATGCGTGCCGTCTGAGTAAATAAACCCAACGTTCTTGAACTCGATCTCGCCTCGTGCCGGGCCTGCGGGCTGGATGCTGCCATCGGTGAGAGGTTCCCGCGCCTGTTTGGTGATGTCCATTAAGCGGGCGTAGGAGACCATCCCTGTCGATGTCTGCACAATGGTGCGCCCAAGATTTCGGATTGGGAAAATAAGCCACACCACAAGCCCTACATACGCCACATAATCACCGACTGTTATCTCGCCGTTGATGGCCATGAAGGCGGCGTACACAAACCCAAACAACATTTGGGCGCCAAGCACGATATCCGAAAGGGGCCAGAAGAGTGAGTGCATGAGCAGGAGCAATTTACCCTTCAGGTATTTGCCCCAGTTGTCTTTTTCAAACTTCTCTTTTTCGTAGTCCTGCCGTGCAAAGGCTTTTACCACACGGACTCCTGTCAGGTTTTCCTGCAGGGTGGTGGAGAGCAGTGCTTCCTGCGCCTGGTAATCTTCGTATGCCTTGGTCACTTTTTTGAAGAACCAAAGCGAAACCCACAAGATCGGCGGAATGACCACCACAGAAAGCAAGCCAAGTTTGACGTTGATGTACAGGATCGCAACCCAGTTGATGACAAACAACAGGATGATCCTTCCAACACCAATGGCCTGCTCGGAAAAGAAGCGGCGCAAGGCGTCCACATCGGAGGTGACGCGTTCGATCAAGTCACCGGTCGGTGTGG
>DAOQID010000056.1:0-3671 GCA_035339375.1 Anaerolineales bacterium
CACTAGCGTGCGGCGCAAGTGTTGTGGTAAAAAATGGACTTATGCAAGAGTTCTATTTATCCCGTGCCAAACTGGCGGTCACCTGCATCTCCAAGCCCGGGCACAATGTAAGCTCGTTCGTTCAGGTGATCGTCAATGGCGGCAATGAAAATATCAATGTCAGGATGTGCCTCTTGCATGGCTTTGATTCCTTCGGGGGCGGCGATCAGGCCGACGAATTTGATCTTGGTCACACCCCAGCGTTTGAGGATATCGGCTGTGGCTGTGGCTGAACCGCCTGTTGCGAGCATGGGGTCAAGAATAAGACAGACCGAAACACGCGGATCGACGGGAAGTTTGTTGTAATACTCAACGGGCTGCAAGGTATGTTCGTCACGATACAAGCCGATATGCCAGACCTCGGCGCTGGGCATGAGCTCCCAAATCCCTTCCACCATGCCAAGACCGGCGCGCAAAATGGGAATAAGACCGATCTTTTCCTTTAACTGATGGGCTGTCATTGTTTCGAGCGGGGTTTCGATCTCGATGGGTGTAGTGGCCAGGTCGGCAGTGGCTTCATATGCAAGAAGTCCCGCAATCTCTCTAACGAGTTCGCGGAACTTCTTGGGTTCGGTTTTTTTATCTCTCAAGCGTGAAAGTTTGTGGGCGATCAGTGGGTGTTTGGACGCATACACGTTTGACATGACATTCTCCTTGGAGTGAGTTGGCGCAATTATAGCGTGAGAAAGGCAGCCTGTTTGCTCTTGACAGGGGTGAAATTTTTGCTAAAATAGTAAACGCTGTAAACAAAAATAATCACATGTAACAAAAAGGCAGCCATGACACAAACACGAAGGGAAAAATTACGCGATGCAACCCGTGAGGAGATTCTCTCCACTGCATGGAAACAGATCGCTGAAGCAGGCGCTTCGGGACTTTCCCTGCGCGGGATCGCCCGCGAAATGGGGATGACGGCGCCGGGGCTGTATCGCTACTACAAAGACCGTGATGCACTGGTCACAGTGTTGTTGATGGATGCATTTGGTTCGTTTGCCGATGCGCTTGAGACTGGCCGTGATGCCTGTGCCGCCGATGATCACGCCGGACGCTTCCGTGAAATGGGCAGGGCATATTTTCGCTGGGGGAGTGAAAATCCTCAGAAGTATGCATTGCTTTTTGGCAGCCCGATCCATGGGTATGTTTTTGCAGAGGAATTGGTGCCAGTGGCGCAGAAAAGTTTTTTTGTGCTGGTGGGCGTCATTGGTGCGGCGTTTGCAGCAGGGAAGATCAACGGGGAGATACCAGCCCTTAAACTGCCGACCAGTCTCAAGGTCCAGTATGACGCGTTGAAGAAGATGGGAATCCCGTTTTCAGGCGGCGTCATCCAGTTGGCTTTATCTGCCTGGGCGCAGATGCACGGTATCACGTCGTTGTATTTGCAAAACTATCTTTCTGGGATGCTTCAGGATGGCGTGGGCGCGTTCGTTGATTTTGAGATCGAAAAAATGATCAAGATTTTTGGAATGGAATAAAAAGGAGAAGGCATGAAAGTGTTGGTTGTGGGAGCGGGAATCATTGGAACGATCTTTGGGTGGGCACTGGCGGAGGATGGGCATGACGTGACGCATTTTGTTCGCAAAGGCAAGGCGGGGAATTTTCCGCATGGTGCGCAGATTGATATGCTTGAAAATCGCAAAGGCAAAAAGAATTTCGTTGGCAGGTATGACATCAAACTTGCTGAGGTTTTGTCTCCTTCAGACGGTTTTGAGGTGGTGATCGTGCCGACCAAGCCGTATCAATTGATGGATGTTTTGAAGGAGATCGTGCCACAGACTGGGAATGCAGATTACCTGTTGCTGACCCAGAACTGGACCGGTACAGCAGAGATCGATGCAGTGCTTCCCCAAGCGCGATATATTTTTGGCGATGCACATGCAGGTGGGGTATGGAAAGACGGCGTTTTGATCGCCACCATTATGGACGATATTATTTTGGGACAGGTGGATCGTGGGCGTGGTGCGGTATTGCAAAAGTTCGCCGATCTATTCACTGGAATCAATTTGAAAGTGACCATCCCGGAAAACATTTTGCATTACATCTGGGTACAGCATGCCATGACCACAGGCTTGTGGATGGGGTTGGTCCGCACGGGTAGTTTGGAAAATATTTTGAAGGACCCCGTCAATGGGCCGTTGAGTTTGCAGGCTGTGAAGGAATGTTTGACCGTTGCCGAAAAGCGCGGCATCGACCTGCAAAAATATCCCGAAATCAAAATGTATTTGCAGACCGGCTCAAAGATCGGCATGGCCATTACGGGTTTTGTGGTGCGGATGATGTTCAAGCTCAATAAAAGCATTCAGCGTTCGTCGGCACATGGTTTGGGTGATCCCATTGAGATCCGCTCGGCATATGAAGACCTGCTGAAATCGGGTGCGGAATTTGGTGTGCCGATGCCGATCATGCAGAGCTTCCGCCCTGATGTGGAAAGACTTGTTGCGATTGGGGTACATTAGTTTTCCGCGGTGCGGTTGAAATGGCAGGAAGGAGTTATGAATGAACGGAAATGATTTTATGGCCTGGGTGTTGCGTTCGCCGTTGCATGGCATGTTAAGTGGCGGCATGATGCTCATGACCGTTACAGGACGCAAGACTGGTAAAAAATATACAACCCCTGTTGGCTATTATGTGGAAGGCGAACATCTGTGGGTCATTACCAGCCGAGAGCGGACGTGGTGGAAGAATCTGCGAGGCGGCGCAACGGTTGACCTGTTGTTGAAGCGAAAGCCTGTGCAGGGCATGGCCGATGTTGAACTCGATGAAAAATCTGTAGCGGCGCGGATGAACGAGTATCTGCATCATGTTCCGCAGGCGGCCAGGCCAATGGGCATCCGCGTCGAAAATAGCAAACCGAATGCAGAAGATGTTGCCCGTACAGCAAAAGATAGATTGTTCGTAAGAATTAAACTAGCGGAACCAATTAAAAACGAACGGTAATGCACCCAACGCCATGCAAATGAAAAAAGCGACGGCAAGAACCGTAAGACAGGTGGGAAGCACCCAGCGGATCCACGTCCAGTAGGCGTACATATTCCAGGCTTTGATGGCAAGGGGTTGTGCCTTGCGAAGAAGTTCGGGCGTTTCTTTTTCCAAACTGGGAGCTGGTTTTGGCTTCGGCTGAATTTTCTCCACCCGGGGCATGGACTTTACCCGCAGCTCTTCGGGGATGGTAAGCGCGGCGCCGCAATAGATGCAAGCCATGCTGGTCTGTCCTGCTTCGGGCTCGTTTGGCCCGCCGCATTTAATGCAGGGAAATGTGTTTTGTGTCATTGAATTAGGTTCTCCAGATCGGGGCAATTATATAATACCCACGGTCACAAATTGCGCTCCTCTCTTTTCTCAAAAAGCGCAATTTGTGACCGAATGCGGTATAAAAGCAAGTTGCGATAGAATCAGCACAACCCCAACCAGAGGAGAATATCCATGACCGAGCAATTCACATTCGGCGGTGAGATCGTTTGGAAGCCATCCCGTGAACAGATCGAACATGCAAACCTGACCGCTTTCATGAAACAGCATGGAATTAAAGACTTCAACGAATTAATGAAAAGGTCAACGGAGGATGTCGCCTGGTTCACCGATGCAGTGCTGAAGTTTCTTGATATTCAATTTTACGAACCATATTCTCAAGTGGT
>DAOQID010000056.1:3771-18387 GCA_035339375.1 Anaerolineales bacterium
GTTGGGCTGTTCATGCCGATGACTCCTGAAATTGTCATTGCTCTGCTTGCCATTGCAAAGATCGGAGGCGTTGTCCTGCCGTTATTTTCGGGTTATGGAGCAGGAGCCATCGTCTCACGCATGACAGATGCAAATGCGAAGGCGCTTTTTGCGGCAGATGGCGCTTTTCGACGCGGCAAGGCTGTGGAAATGAAGTCCATTGCGGATGAGGCGGCGGAACAAATCGGCTCACTGCAGCATATGATCGTATTGAGGCGGACGGGTCAGGCAATACACATGAAAGCTGAAAGAGATCACTGGTGGCATGAGTTGGTGGATGGACAAAGTGACGTTTGCGAAACTGAACGGACATCTGCTGAAGATCCGCTGATGATCATTTACACCTCAGGGACGACGGGCAGGCCAAAGGGCGCTGTTCATACCCATTGTGGATTTCCGATCAAAGCCGCGCAGGATATGGCTTTTGGGACGGATGTGCATGGCGCATTTCGTGCTGAACGCTCCGATGTGATCTACTGGATGACCGATATGGGTTGGATGATGGGGCCGTGGCAGGTGTTTGGAAGTCTGCTGTTGGGGGCGACGATGTTCCTTTATGATGGCGCACCTGATTTCCCTGCCCCGAACCGCTTGTGGGAACTGGCTGAAAAGCATCGCATCAACCAAATGGGAGTTTCGCCCACTTTGATCCGCTCTTTGATCCCGCAGGGAGATGGGCATTTTGAAAAGCACGATCTTTCATCCTTGAAGTGCTTTGCTTCCACAGGCGAGCCGTGGAATCCAGACCCGTGGATGTGGCTGTTTGAGAAGGTGGGAGGCGGGCGCATCCCGATCATTAATTATTCGGGCGGCACCGAGATCTCAGGCGGAATCGTGATGGGGAATCTGCTTTTGCCTTTAAAACCATGTGCGTTTTCGGCGGCCTGCCCCGGTATGGATGCGGATGTGGTGGATGAAAATGGAAGGTCCATTCGCAATGCAGTGGGAGAGCTGGTCGTCAAAGCGCCGTGGATCGGCATGACGCGTGGTTTTTGGAATGACAGGCAGCGCTATCTCGATACCTACTGGTCGCGCTGGGAAAATGTGTGGGTCCATGGAGATTTTGCCGCGATTGATGGCGACGGGCTTTGGTACATCCTCGGGCGCTCGGACGATACGATCAAGATCGCGGGGAAGCGGCTGGGGCCAGCCGAGGTGGAGTCGATCCTTGTGAGGCATGGTTCAGTGGTGGAGGCGGCGGCGATCGGGGTGCCGCACGAGGTCAAGGGGAGTGAATTGGTCCTTTTCGCAGTGACCAGCCCCGGGGTCGTTGGAGGCGATGCTCTTCGTCAGGAATTATATGAGATGGTGGTCGCTGAAATGGGCAAGCCGCTGGCGCCGAAGGCCATCCTCTTTGTTTCTGACCTGCCCAAAACTCGGAATGCCAAGGTGATGCGGCGGGTGATTCGGTCGGCGTACCTTGGTTTGGAGTTGGGAGATACCTCGTCACTGGTCAATCCACAGGCGGTGGAGGAGATTCGGCGCGCAAAATGATTTTTTGACCCTGCATTATAATAACGGGCGCCCCGCAGAACTTGCGGGAGAAGGAGATTTAATGAAAAAAGCTCGTTACCCATTGGGTACACCGCGTTATTTGCTCTGGGTATATCTTTTGATCCTGACCATTGTGTTTTCGGCCTGCGGATCTCCAACGCCGATCACGGTGGTGGTGACGGCTACCTCCCTGCCTCCGACCGAGGGAGTGGTTGAGCCGACCGCAACTTTAGTGCCTGTGAACCTTTCCGGCCCGCAAAGCGGCGACAAAATACGCTGGATTGACGGAAGCAACCTGATCTATGTGCCGCCCGGTGAATTTGTGATGGGGAACGGTGGTTTCGATGCCCCGGTTCACAATGTGACCCTGGATGGGTACTGGATGTATCAGACCAAGGTGACCAATCGTATGTTCGCACAGTGTGTGGCGGTTGGTTCCTGCACACCGCCCACCGAGGAATTGGGCGGCCCTGTGTATAGCAACCCCGAATATGCCAATCACCCTGTTGTGGGTGTGACCTGGGATCAAGCGCAGGCTTATTGCGGCTGGGCCAATGGCCAGTTGCCGACCGAGGCACAATGGGAAAAAGCGGCACGCGGCCTTGCTGGTAATTTATATCCGTGGGGTAATGACGAACCCGCCTGTGACCTTGTGAATTTTGGCTACTGTTTGGGCCGCACCACCGAAGTGGATGCGTTCCCTGACGGTGCCAGTGATTTTGGAATGTATGACATGGCGGGGAATCTCTTCGAGTGGGTGAGCGATTGGTATAGTGAGACCTACTACAGTGAAGCACCTGCCGCAAATCCGCTTGGACCTGACAGCGGCCAGTATCGCGTGATTCGTGGAAGTTCGTTCGAAACAGACCTTGAACTGGTCGAGTCTGCGATTCGGCATTTCGGCGCTCAGGGTTATCACACTCGCGATATTGGTTTTCGTTGCACAGTTCCGCAGCCGCAGTTGTTTGCTCCATACTGTCAGCTTTCGGCGTACATTCCCTCGGGGGTGATCGTTTCGAACGGGTGTCAGTTACCTGAAGCGGCGGTGGAGGGGCAGTACTGTGCGGTAGGTCGTAGTTTTGCCACAGTGAGCCTTTCACCTGGAGCCATTTACCAGACGGGCGAAGGTTTGGAATGCGAAGAGGCCATCGTGGATGGTCAACGTATTTTGACCTGTGTGGGGCCGTTTGCACAGGAAGCGACCAATGAGATCACGGTTTGTAACCCCACCTGCAGCAACTCTCCAGATGTCACTGGGGCCACGCCAACTTGTGACCCTGGTTATACCCTCGACCCAACCACCAATACTTGTAACTATTCCCCGGTTCCCAGTGAATTAAGTGTGGCGGGATGCCCCGTCGGCTACAATCTGGTGGATCGCGGCGGTCAGCAGACTTGTGTGATCGCAACAAATGCCAACGGTGAATGTCCGAATGGTTTGTATTACGATGACCTCGCCGGGCGATGTGTTCCGCCAAATGGGTTGGTGGAAGCGCCGATTGGTATCAATAACGCCCCGTTGGCGGCTCAATCATATTCGGGTTGTGCGGCTGGATTTACCTACAGTGACACGTTCCAGTGCTGTCAGGCTGTGACCGGTGGAACCTACCCAGGCTGCTCTCCTGGCTCCACGTTCAATCGGGACCTCGGAGCCTGTTCGCCAGGCGAGATCAGGCTTGCCGGCCCGGGCTGTGTCACACTGGATGTGACCACGCTCAAATGCAGCCAGCCCGTAGACGTATGTTCCCGCATCAAATCTGAGACCACCTGTATTCGTAATTCCTATGCCTGTAAATGGGATGACGAGATCAACGTCTGTACCTTGCGGTAAATGAAGTTTACCCAACACCCCGTGGAATTTTTTTCCACGGGGTGTTTTTTTTATTGCGGAAGTTTAGTAGATTTTCTCTGCGCTCTCCGTGCCTCTGCGGTAAAACGGATTTGATCGAAAACATGCATCCGTAACCCTCCCACAAAAAATACCCAAAAACATAAAAAGCAGACGATTTAGCCGTCATTTCCGAATCCTACAAGCGGTGACTAACGGTATGGTGGGCGGGTGATTAACGGTACTGATGCCCTTTTTTGTTTGTGGTATATTTCACAATTGAGGATAGTATGCGGAGGTAGAGTATTTGCAGGCTAGGTTGGAGGCCGTAGTAAAAAATGGAAAGAGTAGAGTATGTGTTGCTTTTAATGGGGGCCATCTTTTGCGCGTATCGCGCCATCGTATCAAAACGGATTCTTTCGTCAACGATATATCTGGCGTGCATTAGTGCGTTGATCTCGGTTGTGTTGTTCATGTTGGGCGCAACCCAGGTGGCTGTGATGGAACTTTCTGTGGGGGCGGGGTTGGTCACGGTGCTGTTGGTGTACGCATTGAGCGTGGTGGGTGAAGATGCCCTCGATCCCAGTTCGGTCATCCCAAAACCGTTCGCAATTTTTGTGGTCTCGGCAGCAGCCCTGTTCCTTGGCTGGATGGTGTACCCCGCTGTTCAATTCGATAGTCAGATGGCTTCGATCGACCTTGCCAGTGTACTCTGGCAGCAGCGCGTATTGGATGTGTGGATTCAGATCGTGCTGATCTTTTCTGGTGTGATGGGGGTGCTCGGTCTGCTTTCTGAGCGAACACCAACTGGAATTACAGGAGGCCGCGCATGAATCTGACCGTACTCAACATCATCCTGCTTGGCATCATTGGTCTGCTTGGCGTCGGGGTGTATGGACTTTTGATCACCCGCAATCTCATCAAAGTGGTGATGGTCTTGCAGATCCTGGTCA
The DNA here is from genome assembly GCA_035339375.1 of Anaerolineales bacterium. Lineage (GTDB taxonomy): Bacteria > Chloroflexota > Anaerolineae > Anaerolineales > Villigracilaceae > Villigracilis. Next base: position 8,086 of record DAOQID010000056.1, read on the forward strand.
AGGCCGTCATTCTGGCCTTTGTTTTTTCTGGCAAAGTCAGCGGCAACCTCGGGCTGGGACAATCCATCGCGGCAACGGTCATCGTTGCCGATACCATTGTGGCAGTCGTTGGGCTGGCATTGGCGGTTCAAGTCCGTCGTCGAGTTGGCACCCTTGATGCCCCTCAGGTTTCCACATTGAGAGGATGAAATGGCTGGCATCTTAATTCTCCTCATTATTGGCTTTCCGTGGCTGGGTGCTTTCGTTGTGTGGGCCGCAGGTGACTCACGCCCCAAAGCCCAGCATGCACTGGCTGTGACCTTCAGCCTGTTTTCGGGCATTTCCTCCCTGGTCCTTTTGGCATTTGTCAATTCAGAACCCGTTATTGACCTTGCGCTTGGAACCTCATTCGGCAACCTCACCTTCTCCCCCGATGGTCTCGCTGTTTCATTGACCGTCATCGCCACTGTTGTAGGTTCGCTGGCAGTTCTATTCTCGGTGGATTACATGCACGGTGAAGCCCAACTTGGACGATATTATTTCCTTGTGCTGTTCTTCATCGGTGCCATGGCTGGCTTGGTCTTGAGCGGAAATTTGCTCTTCACCTTCTTTTTCTGGGAGATCACGGCACTGTGTTCGTATGGGTTGATCTCTTTCTACAATGATGATCCCAAAGCTGTGGCGGGCGGCATCAAAGCCTTGATCATCACCCAGGTGGGTGGTGTGGGGTTGCTCGCGGGTGCATTGATGGCGTATGCCAATCTCGGCAGTTTTCAAATTTCAGCCCTGCTTGCAAACGCAGAGTCGATTCCCACTGCGGCGCTCTCTTTCATCGCGTTTAGCTTTTTGATCGCCGCCGCTGCAAAATCGGCGCAATTCCCGTTCCACACCTGGCTGCCTGATGCCATGGAAGCGCCGACCCCGATCAGCGCATTGATCCATGCGGCCACCATGGTGAATGCGGGTATTTATTTGCTGGCTCGTTTTTACCCCGCTTTTGAATCCGTTCCCGCATGGAAGATCACCGTCATGCTGGTTGGTGTCACTTCGGCGCTTATCACAGCCTTCATGGCGCTGACCGCCACCGACCTCAAACGCACACTGGCTTATTCCACGGTCAGCCAGCTTGGGTATATGGTCTATGCCATCGGCGCAGGCGGTATATTGGCAAGTCAGTTTCATTTATTTAGCCATGCGGTTTTCAAGGCCTTGCTCTTCCTCACCGCAGGCTCGGTCATTCACGCTGTAGGCACCCGTGACATGCGCCGTATGGGCGGCCTTGGCGCAAAGATGCCATTCGCGCGCAATGTCTTTATCATCGGTGCGTTGGCATTGGCAGGCATCCCCATCTTTAACGGTTTTTGGAGCAAGGAACTCATCCTTGAGATCGGCCTTGAACATTCTCCGATCTGGGCTTATGCCCTCATGCTGCTTGGCGCAGGCCTCACCGCTTTCTATACCTTCCGCATGACCTGGATGGTCTTCTTTGGCACGCCGCGCGAAGCATTGCATGTTCATTCCGTTGGTGCCGCCATGAAGATCTCATTAACCGTGTTATCCATCGGCACACTCACCACCTGGCTTCTCTTTGGCGGATTGAATGGAATCTTATCCACGTCCCTGCCTTTTCATGAGATCGAAACAGAATCCACCCTGGAGATGATCAAAGCGATCAGCTTCGCACCCGCAACCTGGTTCGCTCTTCTGGTAGTGACTCTCGGCCTGGGCCTCTTTTTCATCTTCGGGCGAAAGTTTGCACTTTCCGAAAGCCCTGCCTGGTTCGGTATGTTGACCGAATCTTCGTTCGGATTTGAGCCCGTCAATCGTTTTGTCGTCAGCTTTGTTTCAGGCGGCGCTGAGAGATTGCGCGCCACGCAAACAGGCCAGCTAAATTGGAACATCCTCGCCATTGTTGGAGCGTTGCTGGTTGTGCTGGCGGTTTTGGTATGGGGGGGAGCCTTATGAACATTTTGAATTTTGTCTCGATGATCACGATCCCCTTGATCGCCACGCCGATGGTGTACTTGTCGGGAAGGCTGGGAACACGCGAAACCGTTCTTCACAGCCGCTCCTATCTTGTGCGTGGACTGGCCCTGCTGGCAATTTTGCTTGCGTGGATTCCGTTTGTGGTTTCGGCCCGTGCTTTTCTTGCTGGCGGTGTTCTTGAATTTAGCATTGAATCCATCTGGCTGCGTGTGGATGGGATCAGCCTGTTGGTGGCGGCCATGGCACTGACCCTGGGCACGCTGGTGGTTTTGTTCTCAGGTCCCTACATGGCTGGGGAAGTGGGCGAAGAGAAATATTACGCCATGCTTCTGGCGATGATCGGTTTGATGATCGGTCTGGCCTGCGCCGATGACCTGTTCAACCTGTGGGTGTGGTTCGAAGGAATGGCGGTTTCGTCCTATTTGTTGGTGGCTTTTTATCGTGAACAATCCGCCTCTCTTGAGGCGGGTATCAAGTACCTTGTGCAGAGTGCGGTGGGGTCGGTGCTGGCATTATTGGGTATTTCACTGGTTTTGGCCAATGCCGGGACGTTGAATATGCCCGAGGTTCGAGAGGCAGTTGCCAGCTTAAGTGTGAATCGTTTTGCTTTGCTTGGTGCGGGCGCATTGTTTGTCATCGGCTTCGGGGTGAAGGTGGCAGTCGTTCCGCTTCATACCTGGCTGCCCGATGCGCATTCGCAGGCGCCGAGTGGAATCAGTGCGATGCTTTCGGGTGTGGTCATCGAAGCTGGGTTGATCGCGATGCTGCGCGCACTTTCCGTGCTGACGGGATTTTCGAACTCCTGGGGCCTTTTGTTCATGATCTTTGGCGCTTTGAACATTTTGTACGGCAACCTGCTGGCATTGCGGCAGACAACGATAAAACGCCTGCTGGCCTATTCGAGCCTGAGTCACATTGGTTACATTTTGTTGGGGCTGGGTGTGGCTTTTTATTCGGGTGCAGCACTCGGGGCGCAGGGTGCGTTCTTTCATTTTTTCACGCATATGTTGATGAAGGGTCTGGCCTTTCTTTCTGTGGGCGCGCTGATGTATGGCATGTTCCTGCAAAATGACTCACATGCCGCTCTGAAAGTGACCGACCTTGCCGGGGCCGCACAAAAATATCCGCTGGTTGCGCTGGCTTTCAGCATTGCCGTGCTGGCCTTGGGCGGCTTGCCGCCGTTGGCGGGTTTCATGTCAAAATGGCAGATTTTTGTGGCGGGGTTTCAGGTCCAAAATAATTGGGTCACTGCGTTGATGATTTTTATGGCGCTCAACAGTGTGCTTTCACTGGCATATTACGCGCCGTTGGTGAATTTGATGTATCGCAAGTCGCCTTCCGAACAGGTGATGGCGGGCAAGCCTTTGCCGCTGGCGATCAACCTGCCGTTGTTGCTCATGATGCTTGCAGTGATTGTGCTTGGCTTCGTTCCGCAGTTGATGGATTGGGTCACTGTCCCTGCGGCGCAGGTATTTATTGCGATGTTTGGAGGATAGGACGTGAATAATTTTATTCTCACACCCGTGTTTGCCTTCCTCGCCTACGCTTTGGCGGTTTCTGCAGTTTCAGGCCTGGCGCGCATGTTTTCGGCAAAAGGGCAGAAATCACAATTCAAGTCGGAGCCTTATGCCAGTGGTGAAGATTATGACCCTGTGCCTGCCGCCCCGGGCTATCGTCAGTTTTTTGTGATCGCCTTGTTCTTTGCGGTTTTGCATTTGGGAATCATCATGGTCGGCAGCAGTGACCTTTCTTCTGTCACCATCGTTTATTTGCTGGGGTTGATCCTGGCGCTGGTGGCCTTGATTCTCGGGTAAAGGTTTGAAGGGAAACCATGAACAAAAACAACGAACAATTCTGGAGTCAGATCATTGATAAAGTGCGCACCTGGGCGCGGTTGAATTCGATTTGGGCTGTGCATTTCAACAGCGGATCGTGCAACGGCTGCGATATCGAGATCCTTGCCACGCTGACCCCGCGCTACGATGTGGAACGCTTCGGCATCAAACTGGAGGGCAGTCCTCGTCATGCTGACGTGCTTATCGTGACTGGACCAGTTACACGTCAGGCAAGGGAGCGTTTGATCCGCACCTATGAGCAGATGCCCGAGCCGAAGTTCGTCATTTCGGTTGGGTCGTGCAGCATTTCAGGCGGCGTCTTCGAAGGTTGTTACAACGTGGGCGGTTCTGTGGATGAGGTCATTCCAGTGGATGTGTACATCCCCGGTTGCCCGCCGCGCCCTGAGGCGATCATTGATGGCATTGTGCAGTTGCTTGCCAGTTTGAAGGGCGGCGAACCGCGCAAGATGACGAGGCCTGCCAACGTAGAGGAGATGCCTGCATGAATATCGAACAAACTTTGAAGGATGCCGAACAATTTCTCGCTCCATGGGCAAAGGAATTGCTTCACCCGGAGTCAAACCGTTTGGATGTGGCGATTCAAGTGGATGACCTGCGTGCCGCCACGAGCGCTTTGCTGGCCGCTCATTGGGGTTATTTATCGGCGATCACTGGGACGGATCTTGGCGTTGAGGTTGGTCAGTTGGAGGCGCTTTACCATTTTTGCAACGGACCTGCGATCACATCGCTGCGAATTCATTTGCCTCGTGAGATCGATGCCTGCCTGCCAAGCATCGCGGATCTCATCCCATCGGCTTCATTTTTTGAACGTGAATTGCACGAGATGATGGGGTTCGCATTCCACGGATTGGATGTGAGCAGCCGCCTGTTTTTGCCAGATGACTGGCCTGAAAATGTGTACCCGCATCGGGCGGATTTTTCACCCGATCGTGCCGCGCCGGTGGCTGGTCGCCGCGCCGACGAATTGCCCGAGCAGGGAGTGGTCGGCGGGAATACCTTCGTCATTCCCATTGGCCCGCAGCATCCAGCGCTTAAGGAACCTGGTCACTTTGAATTTACGGTGGATGGAGAAATTGTCACCGCCGCCAAAATGCGGCTTGGATATGCCCACCGTGGAATTGAAAAAGCCGCCGAAAGCCGCAACTGGATTCAGAACCTGTATCTCTTTGAAAGAATTTGCGGAATCTGTTCACACACCCATTCCATGGCTTACAGCCTCGGCGTGGAAAGGCTGGCGCAGGTGGAAGCTCCGCCGCGCGCGCAAGCCATCCGAGAGTTGGTGGCAGGCTTGGAGCGCGTTCACAGCCATTTGTTGTGGCTGGGCGTGGCCGCACACGAAGCAGGTTTTGATACGTTGTTCATGTATTCGTGGCGTGACCGCGAGACGGTGATGAATCTGCTTGAGCAGATCACTGGCAACCGCGTCAATTATTCCGCGAATGTGTTGGGCGGCGTAAAGTGTGACATTGGTGCAGAGCAGGCCAAAGCCGTCAAAGAAGGGCTGACCTATCTTGAAACCCGCATCCGCCATTATCTGGAAGTGGTCACCACCGATGCAATGTTCCTGAATCGAACACGCGGCATTGGCACCATCTCTCGGGAAGAAGCGGAAAAATTCGGCCTGCTTGGCCCGACTGCACGCGCTTCCGGTCTGTCGCGCGATGTGCGCCTTGAAGCGCCTTACGGCGCGTATCATCATTTCCCGGTCAGTCTTGTGATGGAAACCAATGGCGATCTGGAAGCCCGCTGTGTTGTCCGTTTGAAGGAATTGCTGGTCTCATGCTTTACCATGCGGACGATCGTGGATAACCTGCCAGAAGGTCCGCTGACAACTCGTATGCCGCGCAAGATTCCCGCCGGAGAAACGGTTTCCCGCATCGAAGCGCCGCGTGGAGAATTGTTCTACTACATCAAGAGCAAAGGCGGCGAAAACCCCGCACGGGTTCACATCCGCACTCCCAGCTTGTGTAATTGGGTTTCGGTGCTCGAAAAAGCTGTGGGGCATCAACTGGCTGATGTGCCGATGTTGATCGCTGGCATGGACCCATGTTTTTCGTGCAATGACCGTGTGGTCACAGTCAATCGTCCCAGCACCAATGAAACCTGGTCGTGGAAACAATTGCGCGAACATGGAATCGAATATTACAAACGATGAACACATTTTCCTCCTTCGTTACCCTTCTGTTTTTCCCCGCCGGGCTGTCGCTGATCGTAGTCGGCATGTTCTATGAATGGGTTGACCGCAAACTGGTGGCCCGTTTTCAAAACCGCATTGGTCCGCGCTGGTTTCAGCCTTTTGCCGACATGGTCAAATTGTTTGCGAAGGAACAGATCAAACCTGCTTTTGTGAACCCGTATCTGTTCTTTGGCCTGCCTGTGGTTGCCCTGGCTGGGGCGCTGACTTCCGCCTTGTATGTGCCATTAATGGGATTAACACCCGCTTCCAGTTTCCCCGGTGATCTGATCGTGACGATTTACCTGCTCAGCCTGCCGACCATGTGTGTGGGTTTGGCTGGCTGGAACAACAGCGGACGCTTCTCGTTGATCGGCGCCACACGCGCATTGACCCAGTTGTTTGCCTACGAAGCGCCGTTTTTACTGGCCCTGCTTGGGCCTGCTTTGGTGGCTGGCAGTTGGCAGATCAACACCATCAACCGCTTTACGCAAAGCCATTGGCTTATCCTCACCCAGCCTGTTGGGTTCATTGTGGCATTGATCGGTTTGATGGGCAAACTTGAACTCCCTCCCTTTGATGCCCCCGAAGCAGAGACTGAGATCGTCGCTGGCGCGCTGACCGAGTACAGCGGGCGCGGCCTTGCCATGTTCAAGATCGGTAAATCGGTGGAGTTGATCGTTGGGTTGTGCCTGGTGGCTTCGTTCTATCTGGGCGGGTTGAACGGCGTCCCGTCCTTCCTGTTCAAAACGCTGATCCTGCTTTTGAGTATGACCATGCTTCAGTCATTGTTGACCCGTTTGCGCATCGACCAGACCGTTGGGATGTGGTGGCGGTTTGGGGCGATCCTGGTGTTGGCGCAGCTTCTTGTCATCATTTTAGTGAAGGGATTTCTGCCATGAAGATCGGAACCATGCTCAAGGATATTGTTGCATCGTTTTTCAAAAAGAGCAGCACCCAGCTTTATCCTTTCGAAAAGACCCGCGCCCCTGAGCGCTACCGCGGCAACCTGTTCTATGATCCATCTGCTTGCACGGGGTGTTGCCTGTGTGTGAAGGATTGTCCATCGAAAGCCATTGAGCTGGTCACGCTTGACCGTGCTGCCAAGCGATTTGTGTTGAAATATCACATGGACCAGTGCATTTACTGCGGTCAATGCGCTGTGAATTGCAAGTTCAAATGCATGGGGATGACCAGTCAGGATTGGGAACACGCGGCCCTCGATAAAAAGGAGTTTACGGTTTACTATGGAAAAGATGAAGATATCAAACAGCTCTTGGAAAATGTCTCTAAACCAGCAGTTGAACCAACTGACAACCAAACTGGATGAATTGCCGCGCGTGGCGGTGGTTGGGATCGGAAATACGCTGCGCAATGACGATGGCGCTGGGATTCTCGTTGCCCGAGAATTAACCCGTCGTGAGCATTTGGCGGGGATGCATCATGTGCTTGTGATTCAAGCAGGCCATGCCCCCGAAAATGTGACAGGCGAACTGCGCGAATTTGATCCCGACCTGATTTTGTTGGTGGATGCCGCCGAATTTCGGGATGTGCCTGGCGCGATCTGCTGGGTGCCGATTCAAGCCATCGAAGGAATGAGCGCTTCCACCCATAGCCTGCCGCTTTCCATGCTGGCCCGCTACCTGACCCTGGAACTTCATTGCGATGTGGCCCTGATCGGTATTCAACCGAAATCGAACGATGTCGGCGAGGTCATAAGCGTAGAGGTTCAAGCTGCCGTGAATGAGATCGTCAACGAAATGTGTGATGCCTGCCTTATCATAAAACCAGCCTATTGATCGTAGGCCAGGTTTTGGTCTTGAAGAAAAGCCCGCCCTGCAAAAAGCAGCCGATGCAAATTATTTTGCATCGGCTGTTGTCGTTTCAAATTTGGTTTAGAAAATTCGTGTAATTCGCGGCGAATTTTTTTACTGCACCGAAACCAATTCCACATCAAAGACCAGGGTGGCATTGGGAGGGATGACCCCGCCAGCGCCTCTTTCACCGTACCCCAGGTGGGGCGGAATGATCAACTGCGCCTTGCCGCCGACCTTCATCAGCGCGATGCCTTCATCCCAGCCTTTGATGACGTTGCCGCGTCCCAGCGGAAATGTGATCGGCTCTCCGCGTGAAACGGACGAATCGAACACACGCCCATCCTGAAACTTGCCTGTGTAATGCACACTGACGGTTTTTCCCGCCACGGCCTGTGCGCCTGTCCCTGCTTCAACTTCAATGTATTCCAATCCACTTTGTGTTTTCATGATTCTCCTGAAGAATGAAATTTTTTCGCAATTGTACCCGTTCTTGTCAGGTTATGGATTTCAGCCTATACTTTGAAAAAAATCAGCCGAGGAGATGTCTATGTCTACAGTGCGCGATATGATCCGTAAAAAAGGGAGCGAGGTTTTTTCCATCCTCCCCGAAGCAAGCGTGTACGATGCACTCGAAATCATGGCAAAACATAACACAGGCGCGTTGATGGTGGTAAGTGGCGGCAGGGTGGAGGGCATTCTTTCTGAGCGCGATTGCATCCGCAAGCTGGATCTGGAAGGCAGGACCGCCAAGAACACCAAAGTCAGCGAGATCATGACCTCGAAGGTGGTGTATGTGGAAGCCGCCCAGCCGCTCGAAGAATGCATGGCGCTGATGATCGACAAAAACATCCGCCATCTGCCTGTCTTTGATGGCAAGGATTTGCTCGGCCTCATCTCTGTCCGCGACGTTTTGAAAGAGGTGGTGGACGTGCAGAAGTTCCTCATCTCCCAACTCGAACACTACATCACTGGCGGCGGGCGCTGATATGCAAGAACAGACCATTTCAGAATTTCAAAAGAAAATGATCTCAGGTGAGTTGACTTCGCGCCAACTCACCGAATTGTTTCTGGAGCGGATCAACTCTGTTGACCACAACGGCCCCAAACTGAATTCCGTCATTGAAACCAACCCAGACGCCCTGACCATCGCTTCAAACCTTGACGAAGAGCGGCGTGCTGGCAAAGTACGGAGTCAGCTCCACGGCATTCCCATCCTGATCAAAGACAACATCGACACCCATGACCGAATGCAAACCACAGCAGGTTCGCTTGCCTTGGAAGGTCACATCGCCCCACGCGATGCCTTCATTGTCAAGCAGCTTCGCAAGGCTGGCGCGGTCATTCTGGGTAAAACCAATTTGAGCGAGTGGGCTAATTTTCGCGGCAGGCGTTCCATCAGCGGATGGTCTTCTCGCGGCGGCCTGACACACAATCCCTATGCGTTGGATCGCTCCGCTTGCGGGTCATCTTCTGGTTCAGGCGCAGCGACGGCGGCAAACCTTTGTGCGGCGGCAGTCGGCACCGAAACCGATGGTTCGGTCATTTGCCCTGCTCAAACGAATGGCATTGTGGGAATCAAACCCACGCTGGGCCTGTTGAGCCGCACTGGGATCATCCCCATCGCGCACAGTCAGGATACGGCTGGCCCCATGGCAAGGACTGTTGCAGATGCGGCGATTCTTCTCGGGGCCATGACAGGCATGGATGAGAAAGATCCGTCCACAAAGCGTGGATCAAAGCATATCGCGAAGGACTATTCCAAATTCCTCGATCCCAACGGGTTGAAAGGTGCGCGCATCGGTGTGGCGAGAAATATGTGTGGGACCGATGCACGCATCATCAAAATTTTTGAAGCCAGCATCGCGGTGATGAAACAGCAGGGTGCAGTGATTGTTGACCCCGCAAACCTGCCGAACTTCAATAAATTCGGTGCCACCGAATTGGAAGTGCTGCATTACGAATTCAAAGCCGACCTGAACAAGTATCTTGCTGGTTCGAATTCCAAATTGAAGACGATGGCCGAGATCATCAAGTTCAATGAAGAACATAAATCGCGTGTGCTGAAATACTTTGGTCAGGAACACATGCTCGCGGCACAGGAGAAGGGCAGCCTGCGCGATAAAAAATATCGAGAAGCGCTTGCCAAAAACCTTTTGCTCACCCGTGAAAATGGGATCGATGCCACACTGAAAAAATACAAACTCGATGCCATCGTGGTCCCGTCGGGCGGCCCTGCATGGATGATCGACCTCGCCAACGGCGACGCCATCAACTGGGACATGGAAAGCACATCTCCTGCGGCGGTGGCGGGATATCCGCACATCACTGTGCCAGCGGGCTATGTCTTTGGGCTGCCTGTGGGTATCTCATTTTTCTCAACCGCCTGGCAGGAACCGACCCTTATTAAACTTGCCTATGCCTTCGAGCAATCCACACAGGTGCGCAAACCTCCGCAATTCCCTGCCACGGTGTTTGGTAATTTGTAATTGGC
>DAOQID010000056.1:18487-26988 GCA_035339375.1 Anaerolineales bacterium
CCTCTCCCCATGCATCTCTTCGAACTCTTCGAAAAACCCGTCGGCTTTTTCCTCGTTGTCATGGCGATCATTCTGATTACGCCGCTGCTTTCAGAAAAATTGAAATTGCCTGGCATCATCGGCATTATCATCGGCGGTATGCTCATCGGTCCGCACGGATTTGGGCTGCTGGAAGATAACGACCGCATCCAGTTTCTTTCCACCATCGGTCTTGTGTATCTCATGTTCAGCGCAGGCCTTGAAGTGGATATCAACCAGTTCATGAAAGTGCGGACGCGCGCCCTTGTCTTTGGCGTGATCACGTTTGCGTTCCCCCAACTTATGGGCATGGGGCTGGGCTACATCCTTGGCCTTGACTGGCTTGGCATGATCCTGCTTGGTTCTGCGTTTGCCTCGCACACTTTGATCGCCTTTCCCATCCTCACCAAACTTGGTGTGGCGCGCAACGAAGCCGTGGCTGTCACTACTGGCGCAACCGTCCTGACCGATATCGGCGCATTCATTGTCCTTGCAGTGGTGCTGGGAGCAAAATCAGGCGGCGGCATTACGTTTGGGTATTTTGCCCAACTGCTTGTTTTGCTAACCATTTTCACTGCCGCGATCATCTTTGGACTGCCGCGCCTCGGTAAACTCATTTTCCAAAAACTGACAGGCCGCGCTGTTGAATTTCAATTCGTCATCGTGGCGTTATTTGTCGCCGCATTTACCGCCGAACTCATTGGCGTGCATGAAGTGGTCGGCGCATTTCTTGCGGGGCTGGCGATCAACTCCATGCTGCCGCGTCACAGCCCTGTGGCAGGGCATGTGCTTTTCGTCGGTGAATCGTTTTTCATTCCGATTTTTTTGCTTTACAGCGGCCTCATCACCGACCCGTTGACCTTCCTCAAAAGCCCGCAGACCATTGTCGTTGCCATCGGCGTCACCATCGTCGCGTATGTTTCCAAACTCGTCGCCGCATGGATCACCGCCAGAATTTACAAATACACCAAATCTGAATTTTGGACCGTCTACGGCCTTTCGCATGCACAGGCTGCAGTCACCATCCCGACTCTGGTCATCGGTTTGGAAACTGGACTTTTTGACTCAACTCTGTTCAATGCCGCCATTTTGATGATTCTACTCACCTCGATCACCTCACCCTTGATCGTCCAACGCTTCGCTTCTGACCTGCAAACTGCTTCTGCCGACGATGAGCAGACCCCGCTCTTCGGCAGGATCCTCGTCCCTGTTTCAGATGTGAAACAGTCAGAAGGGTTGGTTTCGCTGGCCAGCCTGTTGGCGCGCACTTCCAAAGGTAAAGTGTTGGCGGTGAGCGTTTCCAATGACAAAGGGTTGAACAACGGCACGACCAGTTTTGGCATTCACAAAGAAATGCTTGGGCGTGTCACCGAAACCTTGAATGACCCTGAAACCGAGATCGAACTCATTCCGCGTATGGCTTCAACCCACGCGCAGGGAATTTTGCACACCTCGCATGAAGAGAACGCTTCGCTCATCGTCATGGGGTGGCGCGGCAGGCGCACCCTGCGTGAAAATGTGCTCGGCTCTGTGTTGGATGAAGTCATCTGGGGTTCAGATACACCCGTCATGGTCGGTAAACTGCCCCTGCCGTTGAACAGCATGACGCGCGTCATTTTTGTGGTGCCTGCGGCTTCCGTTCCGCCGATCGCTTTGCGCCGCATGTTGCAAGCCACGGTTGTTTTTGCCAAATCATTGAACGTCCCCCTGCTTGTCCGTGCTGATTCAAGTTACCTGCAAAACCTTGAAGCCTTGCTCGTCGTTACCAGAGAGGATCATCCCGTTACGCTTGAGGTTCTCAAGGATCAACTCAAACCTGAAAAATTGGCACACGAAGCGGTCAGCGATTTTATTATTCTGCCAGGGTTCGGTTCACGCAAACGTGTGGCCGATACTTTGGGCAATATCCCCGAACAGATCGCCAAATCTTTTGAGGGCAATCTGGCGATTCTGCATTTTGATAAATAGAAGATGGAAAATGGACCGTAAACTGTGGTTTACGGTCCATTTTCATAAATCAAACGTCGTTCCGATTCCCTGCGCAAGTGCTTTTTGATAGACCAAATTTGCGGTGACCAGATCTTCCATGGCGTGGCCCATGGATTTGTAGATGGTCGTTTCGGTTTCGTTCCTGCGGCCAGGTTTTTGACCGAGCAGGTATTCTCCCATTTCCGTCCCGAACTCTGCATTCAGTCCCTGCAATTCGGCGCTGCCAACGGGCGGCGCTTGAAATGCGACTTTTGATTCCACAAAGACATGGCTTGCTTCCACGAGGTCACGTGGTAATTCTCCGCCAGGCGGGCGGTAACCGACCGATGAAACGTGGACGCCTTTTTTGAGCCATTCAGCCTGGATAACTGGTTCCAGCGAAGAGGTACACAAACAGACAATGTCTGCGTTGGAAACTGCTTCTCGGACGGAATCCACTGCCAGTGCGTTTGAAGCGCGGGCGGCCAATGCCTGGGCTTTGGAAATGTCCTTCGAAGCGATCCAGATCTTTTCGATGCCGCTCAAAGTTCCGATCATTTGTAAATGGGCCTGCCCCAACACTCCCGCGCCGACAATGGCAATGGATTTGCTGTCTTTGCGCGCCAGATGTTTGATGGAGAGGATTGCGCCTGCGGCGGTGCGCATGGCGGTGATATGTTCGCCATCCATGAAGGCGATGGGTGTGCCTGTGTTTGAGTCGAAGAGTGTAATGGTGGCTTGATGCGCGGGGATGTTTTCGTGAAAGATGGTGACGAGCTTGACCGACATGAATTGGTTCGGCATGTAGGCGGGCATGCCAACCAGCAGGCCTTTCGGCGCGATGGCCTGATTGCGCGGCGGCACATTGAGTTGACCTGCACTGAGTGCCTTGAAGCCTTCTTCCAGCACGGTCAGAAGCTCGTCGGGGTCAAGCAGGTGTTCGATTTCTTTGCGGGTGAGAAGCAGCATGGATACCTCGCGCGATGCAGTTGTGATTACAAACTTCCACGGGTCACTTTGGCAGTGGCGGCAGAGCGGGTGTGGACTTCCAGTTTTTCAAAAACGGCTTTCAAATGCCGCTTGACCGTGTTGGTGGTGATGACAAGTTGATCTGCGATCTCTTTGTTTGTCATTCCCTTGGCAAGCAGGTCAAGAACTTCGCGCTCGCGTTCGGTCAGGGTGCTTAGTTTGTCGTCTGGGACGGGAGAGTCTTTTGCTTCTGTGATGATGCGCTTGAACGTGGCACGGTCAAAGGCATGTTTTTCGATAAATGCCACAATGGAATATCTGGAATAGATGCGTTGAATCTCTTCGGGTTCTGAAAGCCCGCTGATGACCACTGTGGGGATTTTCCTTTCCTGTGCCAGCCCCAGGAGTGGATAACCATTTTGCGAAACGGCTTCATTGAGCGAAAGGTCAATGATTGCCAGTGTGAGCTGGTTTTTTTTCAGTGCGCCCACTGCTTCGCCAAAACTGGCGCATAAAACAGGTTGAAAGCCGAGGTCGCTCAACAGATCTTCGAGAATACTGCGCCAGCCTGCATCATCGTCCACAATTAGGGCTTTGGGCATGGCGGGCGGGTTTTGCAGGGTTGGTTGTGCAGGTGCAGGCGCAGCTTTTTCCTCTTCAGGTTTTGGCGCGCTGGTCAGGATGTTGTGAATGATCTCCTTGAACTGGCCGCGATTGAAGCTTTCCTTTTGCAGGAAGGTGTGGGCATGGTGGCGGGTCAATGCAGCAACGGCCACTTCCACGGTGGCGAAACCTGTCAGCAGAATTGACTTGCACTCAGGGTCAAGATGTTTGATATTTTCAAGGACGCGCAATCCATCCGTATTGTTGTGATTGGCTGAAAGTGAAAGGTCGGCTACGGCAAGGCGGTGCGGATGTGCTTTGAGCAGCGGTATGGCTTCTTCAAGGCTGCCTGCCACATCCACATCCAGGCCGCAATCGGAGAGAATCTCGCTCATGATCTGCTGCCAGGCCTGATCGTCTTCAACCACAATGGCGCGGGGAAGGGGCGTTGTCATGCACGCACCTCCGCGATGGGCAGTTTCAATACAAAGGTGGTTCCATGCTCGCCATCGCTTTCCACTTGCACAGACCCTCCAAGCCGTGTCATCAATGTGCGCACCCACCAAAGCCCGAATCCAAGTTTGCCTGGGTGTGAACGGCTCGAATATTCCAATTCGAAGATCTGCTCCTGCAATTCTGGCTTGATCCCTGGTCCCGTATCCGCAACGCGGACCTCGACATTTTTTTCGATCACCATTCCGCTGACCGAGATCGTCCCATTGCCTTTCATCGCGTCCATGGCATTCTCGATCAGATTCCGAAACACGAAAGTCAGGCTTTGGGCATTGGCATTTATGGTGGGCAATGCATCAAGGCCGCTGATGATGATGCGCGTACCTGGCTGCACTTGAATGGTGTGGATCGCATCCTGCACGCGCGGCGCAACCTGAATCTGTTCAATGCGGATCGGCCGCAGGTGTGAAAGGTTTTCACGCACGATTTGCATCGCCGCCATTGCACTGCGCTCGATTTCGATCAAACTCTTGTTGAGGTAGGCGTCACTCTCAAGCAGGGTGTCGTATTTATCCTGAATGGCCTGCACACGCACAGGGATCGTCCCCACTTTGTTGTTCATGTTGTGCAAAAGATTCGCGGAGATATCTCCCACCGCGGCGAATGTTTCTGCGATCAGATGCTGTTCCTGCGACGATCGCAAAGCTTGCTGGCGCGACTCATTCTGGATGGCGAGCACGGCATAGTTGGCAAGACAGGCCAGCACTTTCTTATCCCATTCAGTGGTATCGCTTCGGACTCCGCCCGGGGCTGCTTGAAACACCCCAAATATTCCCGCCGCTGAGTCATTTTCCCCGCTCAAGAGCGGCATGAGCAACGCATTGGGCAAATCCATTCCCTGTGGATCTTGCGCGGGAAAATCCGCACCGTTGGAGGCGGCTAGTTCCATTTCGCCCTGGCCATTGGCCAGCCAAACCGCACTCGACGAGGTGTTGAGCAGGTCATTTGCCATTCCGCAAAGTGTGTTCAACACCTCCTGGCTGGATTGTGAAATAAGCAGTTGCGCCGCTTCCTGCAATGCATCAAGCAGGCGCACCTCTTGAATTGCGGTGACAGCATAAGTTGCAAGCGATTGCAGCATGTGGCTGTCATCTTCAGAAAACCCGCCGATGCGCGGACTTTCGAGGTTTAGAACTCCTTCAAGGCGTCCGCTGGCATTGATGAGCGGAATGCACAACTCGGAGCGCATTTCCAGTTTTGAATCGAGCGGGTAGTACACGGAATTCCACGGCTTTTCACGCAAATCGCGGATGAGCAGGGATTGTCGGGTACGGGCTACGTACGCCATCACGCTCTGACCTTTGATGGGCAGTTTTTCAACCAGCGGTTTTTCCAAATGCACCGAACTGACCGCACGTGTCACAAGATCCTCGCCGCTTTTATCCACCAGACGGAAGATGCCGTACTGGGCATTGGTCAATTCCAGTGCAAGTTCCAGGATGGATTCGAGAGTCTCCTCAAGCCGCATTCGCGAAGAGATGAGCATCCCTGCGTGGCGCAGGCGGTTGAGTTCATTTTCTTTTTGTGCGAGGTTGTGTTTAATTCCCGCCACATGCCTGGCGTGGTAAATCGCCATGGCTGCCTGATTGACGAAATTATGCAGCATCAATTCTTCGAATTGGGATAGCTGGCGTTCCTCGTACAGGTAAATGTAAAGTGCGCCAAGCACCTCTTTGGAAGCCAGCAGCGGAAAACAAGCCACAACCTTCACCCCAAGTTTTTCCTGATAGGGGTGGATCTGCAGGTTAGCCTCTTCATAGGAAAGGGTGCGGCGTTTGCGTTGGATGGCACGCATTCCAAAGCCATTTGAGCGCGGCACATCATCGTTTGGGTTGATGTGGCGGTACTCTTCGTAGCCTTTGGCATATGAAACGACACGAGATTCGATCTCAAGCCTGTCGGTGTTTGGATTGTAAATATAAATGGAGGCTGAAAACCCAGGCACCACACGAATGGCGCTATCAACGATCAATTGCAGGCTGGAAGATTGGTCTTCGCTGGAAGTGATCTGATTGATGGCCGTGCTGATCTGATTCAGACTCGCCAATGCTTCGAGAGTCCGTGGGTTGAGTTCTTCGGAAGGGGGGATGGGTGAATTTGCCATGGAGCGCAGATCTTTACAGGTGTGATTTTACTTCATGGCTGCAACTCGGTTGAGACCTGAATGCATGGTTAGATGAAATTTTGCATGGTCTGTATTCCAAGCTGGAAGGCAAAGTAGAACAACACAAGTCCGCAGGTGGCGTTGAGAAATCGGAAGAAGCCTACGGTCATCCACTGCCTGCCCCAGGCGATCAGCCCGGCGAGGATGAAGCACCACAAAACGGCGCCGGAAAGAAACCCTGCAAAGAAAGTGACAAAATGGATTGGTTCTGGTCCGCCTGCGATGGAGGCGAAAACGGTGGTGCCGAGGCCTGTCCAGAAGACGATGTTCATGGGGTTGCCAAGCGAGAGAAAGGCGCCGCTGGCAAAATCTCCGCGTGAAGAAGCAGGTTCAGAGATGTTTAATCCATTTCCGTGACGGGCATCTTTGAGCGCATCCCAGGCGAGTTTGAGCATGAGGGCAATCCCGATGAGGCTGAGGATCGTTCGCGCAATATTGTTTTGAATGACGAAGGCCAGCCCGGTGAGTGCAATCACCGCCCAGGTGGTATCGCCGATCAAAGAACCGAACTGCACGTATAAAGCGGGAAAGAATCCACGGGCTGAGCCGCGGCGGAAAGTCTCTGCGGTGACGACACCAGGCGGGGCGCAGAAGGAAATGGCGAGTATGAAAGAAGAGATGAACAATGAAATATGCATGGTGTTTCTTTGGTAGAAAAATGCCGACAGTCAGATGTGTGTCAGGGGCACACCCAACTGTCGGCGGGGAGTGAAGCGATTTTAGTCGGGCTGATTAGGCGTCGAAGTAGAGGACGTACTCGTGCGGAGTCGGGCGCAGGCGAATGGCATCCACTTCGTGAGTGCGTTTGTACTTGATGTACTCTTCGAGCAGGTCGGGGGTGAACACGCCGCCCTTGAGGAGGAATTCGTGATCGGCTTCGAGTGCGTGGAGCACGGCATCGAGGCTGGAAGGCACCTGCTTGATGAGCGCCTTTTCTGCTGCGGGAAGTTCGTACAGATCCACATCCTTGGGTTCGCCGGGGTCGATCTTGTTCAGGATACCGTCAATACCTGCCATAAGAACAGCGGAGAAAGCAAGGTAGGGGTTGGCGGTGGCATCGGGTGCGCGGAATTCAACGCGCTTGGCCTTCCAACTCTTGGTGGCAGGGATGCGGCAGATGGCAGAGCGGTTGCGCTGTGAGTAGGCGATGTTTACGGGTGCTTCGTAGCCGGGCACGAGGCGGCGGTACGAGTTGGTGGTGGGGGATGTCAGCGCGAGGAGGGCGGGAGCGTGCTTGAGCAAGCCGCCGATGTAGTATTTGGCGGTCTGAGAGAGACCTGCATACCCCTTCTCATCGAAGAAAACGTTCTTTCCATCCTTCCACATCGAAGAGTGGACATGCATACCGGAGCCATTGTCGCCGAAGATGGGTTTGGGCATGAAGGTCACGGTCTTGCCGTATTTGCGTGCCACGTTCTTGATGATGTACTTGTAAAGCAAAAGATCATCAGCCATGCGGGTGAGCGTGGTGAAGGTCATACTCATTTCGCTCTGACCGGCGGTGGCAACTTCATGGTGGTGTAGGTCCATCTGAATGCCAGCCGCTTGCATTGCCAGCATGAATTTGTTGCGCAGTTCCTGCAGGGTGTCGGTTGGTGAAACTGGGAAGTAGCCGCGCTTGGGCTGAATCTGGCCGCCCTTGTTGCCTTCACGGTTGCTGCTCCACCAGCCTTCTTCCGAGTCAATGGAGAAGGAAGCTTCATGCGGGGTGGATACATAGCGGATTCCGTCGAAGACGAAGAATTCTGCTTCAGGCGCGAAGTAGACCGTATCGGCGAGGCCAGTGCTTTTGGCATATGCCTCAGCTTTTTGCGCAACATAGCGCGGATCGCGTGAATAGGCTTCTTCTGTGATCGGGTCAAAAACGTTGCAGGACAGAACGAGGGTGGGTGTTTCTGCGGTCGGGTCTAAGAAAGCGGTATCAGGATCTGCTTTGAGAAGCATGTCTGATTCGTGAATTTCCTGAAAGCCGCGGATGGATGAGCCGTCGAAAGGAATGCCTTCCTTGAAGAAGTCTTCTGTGAGGCGGTGGACCGGCATGGTGAAATGCTGCCAGGTTCCGGGTAGGTCGGTGAAGCGCAGGTCAACGACTTGCGCGCTTTTTGCCATTTCCAAAACTTCCTTGATTGACTTTGCCATGGTTGATTTTCTCCTTGCACTGATTTATTTTGACTGCGCGATTATAGGGGGGATGGCACGGGTAAGTCTATTACCCAAACGGGTACTTAATGGGAAAGTGGACGGGGAAGCGGCCCGTCCACTTTTG
>DAOQID010000057.1:0-7741 GCA_035339375.1 Anaerolineales bacterium
ATCAACTGTCGGCTTGTTTGATTCGGGGCGGCGGGGAGAGTCTGCTGCGGGGCGTGGAAGCAAAGGCTTGGGTGTTGAATCCTGTCTGGCGTAGGGATCATCCGCCGCCACGGTCATTTTGATCTCCGTACGGATCACATCCACCAGAATCTTGGGCGGCGTGTTGGTTTGGTCCACTTTGCCTTCGATGATGATGATCTGCCCAACGTTGAGTCCTTCGCGGAATTTCTCCCAGGTTTTGGGGAAGAGCACCAGCTCAATGCTGCCTTGAATATCTTCGATGGTGACGAAGCCCATGGGCTTGCCTGTTTTGGTGGTGTACGGACGCACCACATTGATGAGCCCCGCCACACGCACTTTTTCTTCGTGGCTGGCTTCGGGCAATTGACCTGCAAAATAGCTGACGATCTGCGCAAGCTGGGTTTGGAATTCGTTGAGCGGGTGATCGGAAATGTACAAGCCGATGAGTTCACGCTCCCAATTGAGCATGTCGCGTTTTTCCACATCTTTTACTTCGGGCAGGTGAATTTCTTCGATGATGCCTGTGGATGTGCCGAAGAGACTCATCTGCCCCGCGTCGGCGGCGCGGAAGTGATTGCTGCTGATGGCGACGATGCGGTCGAGCGAACCAAGCATGGAAGCGCGATTGCCAAATTGGTCGAGCGCACCAACCTTGATGAGACATTCCAGTGAGCGTTTGCCCACGGCGCGCAGGTCTACACGGCGGGCGAAGTCGTTGAGGTCGGTGAATTTGCCTTCCTTGCGCGCTTCAACGATGATCTCAACCGCATTTTCGCTGACGTTCTTGATCGCTCCCAACCCAAAGCGGATGCTGGGCGTGATTTTGTTTTTCTCTGTGTCTTCCACATCTTCAATGGTGAAGTCCCAGTTGGAGGAATTAATGCCAGGCGCCAGCACCGGCACACCCATGCTGCGTGCATCGGCTACATAGAGCGCCACTTTTTCGGTTTGTCCTGCCGAGGCAGACATGAGCGCCGCCATGTATTCGGCAGGGTAATAGGCCTTGAGGTAGGCCGTCTGCACTGCGATGACGCCGTAATCGGCGGCATGAGACTTGTTGAAGCCATACCTTGCGAATTCTTCCCAGTCTGTGTAGATCGCTTCGGCGGTGGATTGATCCATGCCTTTTTCCACGGCGCCTTTGACGAACTTGTTGCGGTGCTTGTCAATATCTTCTTTTTTCTTCTTTGAGATCGCTTTGCGCAACTCATCCGATTCGGAGGGGGTGTAGCCTGCCAGTTCCACGGCGGCGCGCATGAGTTGTTCCTGATACACAGGGATGCCAAAGGTGTCTTTGAAGATGGGTTCCATTGCGGGGTGGCGGTATTCCACTTCCGCTTCGCCGTGCATACGCGCGATGTAATCGGGGATGAACGCCATCGGTCCGGGGCGGTACAACGCCACCATCGCGATGATGTTATCCAGATTCTTCGGTTTCATTTGCACGAGCCAGCGGGTCATTCCGCTGTTATGTACGACAAATCCGTTGGCGACAAAATTGTTCCCTGGCGCCTGCATTTGAAGATCGTAGGTATCTTCTTCACCCACATATTCAATACCTTTAATGTTTACCCATTCGCTATCAGTGGGGAATTGCGGGCACTCCCATTCGACCAAATCAGAGTATTTGACTTGAAACTCTGCAAACAGGGTTTTGTCAACCACAATCAAATTATGTTCAGGGTATTGCTCCTGAAAAAGAGCGATTTTTTCCGCGCTGACATCATCCATCCAGCCTTTGATTTCGTAAAAGACTCCCTGTTCTGCGACGTAAAAATCGGGGGTGTAGGTAATTGTGCTCCCGTTGTTTTTGACCAGTTCAAAGGTCAATGGCTCATATTGATATTCCCAACCCAAATACTTGAAAACACGCGCCATATCCGCTTCCCATGAAGAGCGGACATAATGTCCCAAGTCTTCACGGAAACCAGATTTGGTGTAGGTTTTTGTCTCTTTTGGCGGACGCCCGTACATTGGGTTGTTTGTGCCGGAGAAACGGGCCGAAAGTTTGGCGCGGATTTCGGCTGCCCGTTCCGCGCCATGCCGCTCTTCAAGCGTAATTCCTTTTTGAGCAGCATTGTAAATACTCAGGTTTTTAATCCAAAGCGTATCTTTGGCAGTTTCAGCGGTAAGACCTTTGTTCCATGCAGGGCCACCTATGCGGCTCTGCGAGATTCTTTCACGCACTTCCGGTTTGCTTGGGTTCGAAGAAATATGAGCCGAGCAACTCTTGCAGTGTTGAGATTTTCCAGTAGCAGTTTTTAGCGGTTTTCCACAAACTACGCATAACTTTCCTGAACGGCTGGTATTGCTTTTGAAAAGCAGGGTGTCGGTTTCGGGTTTAAGCTCACCAAGCGTAACCCAGCCACGCTGGGTAAAGAAGTGATGATCGGCAGTTGCTTTAATCCAGGTGTTGTTATCAGCAAACAGACGATACACAGGTTTGACACCGCTGTAAATAACCTTGTTAATTACATTGAGACTGAAATGTCCATCGTCCACGTAACATGAGTTGGTGCGCAAGAGTTCGCGTCCCCCCAGTGTCCCTGCCTGCTCACGTTCTTTAAAATCGGCATACAATTCTTTGATGGTTCGATGTCCAATATAAGTGTCACCGCTCAAACATCCTTCCACCTGGAAGACGCCAGCAGTTTGCCCCACCCCCATCAATTCGAACGCTTTCGGGTCGTCGATCGGGATATTGCTCAAATCAAATTTAATGCCATGTCGTTTGAAGATGTGATCACAGGCGCGTGCCATCACGGTCAATGTGATCAGGCCGAGGAAGTCCACCTTCAACATGCCCAGCGAATCAAGGATGCCCATTTCAAATTGAGTCACTGATTTGATCGGCGTCTCTTCCGCACCGGAAGTAGGGCGGTGCAACGGCAGATATTCAAGGATGGGTTTATCAGAGATGACCACACCTGCCGCATGCGTACCCGCGTTGCGGACGGTCCCTTCCATTTTTGCGGCGATGTCGATCACATCACGCAGGTGTTTTTGCTTTTCGTAGATATCCTTGAACTCCGCCACTTCCATTGCGTCTTTCATGGTGGTGGCGCGGCCCGAAACGAAGGGAACGAGTTTGGCAACCTTATCCACTTCGGGCAGCGGAATTTCCATCACACGCGCCACATCACGGATGGCGGCTTTTGTCCCCATTGTGCCGAAGGTGATGATCTGTGCCACTTTGTCATCGCCGTATTTGCGGGCGCAATATTCGAGCATTTCGTGGCGGCGGTCGTCGCGGAAATCAAGGTCAATATCGGGCATGGAGATACGCCCAGGGTTGAGAAAGCGTTCGAAGATGAGCGCATGTTCGAGCGGATCCACCATCGTGATGCCGAGGGTGTAGGCAATGATCGAGCCAGCAGCCGAGCCGCGGGCGTTGTACCAGATTCCATGGTCACGGGCGAAGCGGCATAGATCCCACACGATGAGGAAGTAGGCATCGAATCCCATGGTGTGGACGACGCTCAATTCATAGTCGAGTCTTTCTTTGACCTTTGAACTGGTTGCATCTTCCTTGTAACGATTCTCCGCCCCGGCTTCACACAACGAACGCAGATAGGTTTCCGCAGTGTATCCATCGGGCACGGGGAATTCAGGCAGGTGATAGCCTTTGAAACCGAGGTCTACGTTGCAGCGCTCGGCGATGAGCAGGGTATTTGAAAGCGAGGAGGGAATCTCTGCGAAGAGACGATTCATCTCAGCGGGCGAGCGCAGGAAGTACGAGTCGTCGGTCATGCGCATGCGTTCGGGATCGTTGTACGTGGAGTTGGTTTGAATGGCGAGCAGAATATCCTGCAAACGCGCATCTTCCTGGTTGACGTAATGCACGTCGTTGGTGGCGATGTAATTCGCCTCGTACCGCGCGCCCATCTCCAGCAATTTCTTGTTCAGGTCGGTGATCTCTTTGATGTTGTGCTGCTGCAACTCAACGAAGAAATTGTCTTTGCCAAAGACATCGTAATACCAGTTCATGCGGCGCACGGCTTCTTCGGGATTATCCTGCAGCAGCGCGCGCGGAATTTCCGCCGACATACAACCCGAGGTGCAGATCAGCCCTTCGGAATGGGCGGCAAGGAAGTCACGGTCAATGCGTGGATAATAATAGAAGCCTTCCAGTTGCGCAGCAGAGGAGATCTTGAGCAGATTCTTGTAGCCTGTTTCATTTTCCGCAAGCAGCAGCAGGTGATAGGAAGAACGATCGAGCTTTGAGTCTTTGTCCTTCATGCCGCGTGCCGCCATGTACGCTTCCAACCCGATGATGGGTTTGATTCCCTCTGCTTTGGCGGCTTTGTAAAAATCGATCACCCCAAACATGGTGCCGTGGTCGGTGATCGCCACCGCAGGCATTTCCATTTCCTTGACGCGATGAACCAGCTTCTTGATATTCGAGAAGCCATCCAGCAGGGAATATTCAGTATGGACGTGTAAGTGGGCGAAAGACATGGAAGGGTATCAGTGGTTCTTTAAGTATTCAGTAGCCAGTGATTCAGCGGGTGGTCATTATAGCACGCATGTTCAATCATCGATCTTGCATTTGGCTTAAAAAATCAGCCTGTTTTTGGGTTTTGTTTCAACTGCCAATATGAAACGCTCAAATAAGCCCCAAAGATAAAAATGAGACTGCTGATATAAGCCCACAGCAAAAAAGCGATGATGGTTGCCACCGTTCCATACACCAGGTTTGTAATGGAGATGTAGGTGGAAACAAAAGAGAGAAAGGTCCGCTTGGCAAACTCCCATAACAATCCCGCCCCGCTTGCACCGGGTAACACTTCACGCCAGGAAGCGGAGCCATGCGGCAGGATCATGTACAGGATCATGAACAGCAGCACATCGAGCAGCAAAGTGAGGAGCAGGCTGATGCCATACCCAAAAGGCAGAATCAGGTCTGGCAGCCAGAAACGGATGTTGGCAATGACACTGCCTGCCAGCGAGATCAGAAAAAGGGTTGGGCCAATGAACACCAGAACGAACAGGATCGCCACGCCGCGAATCCGCCACGAAGAATGCCGCTGCTCAACATTCCAAATGCCGTTCAGGGTGTGTGTGAGGGTGTAAAAAATGGTCGAGGCCGACCAAATTAAACTGAGCAGCGCAAAACCAGTCACAGGGCCGCGGGTGCGAATGACCTGGTCAATGTTTTGCCCAAGCAATTGACCAAGTGCGGGCGCTACAAATTCCAGTTGTTTGATGGTTTCATGCTGGTCCATCATCGCAAAACCAAAACTGAAACTTGCCAGCGAAATGCTCAACAGGATTAAGGGGAAAAGCGAAAAAAGCGAAATGTAGGCAATGGCTGATGCCATGATCGCCGTGTCAGGCATCAACGTTTTATTGACCGTGTTGTACAACACCCACGGAAAACCGTTCGCGCGTTCGTTCACGGTCTGCGCAACTTTGACCACCCTTTGCTTCAATCCAGTGATGTAGTTTGAGAACATTGTTATCTCTTTTCACACAAATAGCACAACCGCAAGATCCGCAGTTCATCGTAATTCACTTTGCCGTTCATCGCATCGTAAACGGGTTTCAACATGTCTGAACCGTGTTTATCGAATGCCTTGAAGACTGCCATTTGCTGGTCGGGTTCAAGGTTCGAGAGCGCGATCAGATCCTCCGCTGAGCGCAGCGGATTGCCCGCCATGATGAACCGCGCCAGATGATTCAGGATCGTATCGGCGCTCACATTGTATTGCTTCATCAAAGACTGCACACTTTCACCCGCATTGTAGGCATCACCCACTGCCATGTACCTTCGGCCTGAGTCATCCTTTTCGCGAGCGGGCGCTTTGAATTTTTCATCGATCTTGTTCGCCCTGCAATATTCCTTGATGATCTCAAGGAACGGGATCCCATAACGCTCGAACTTCACCTTGCCCACGCCGCTGATGTTCAACAGGCTTTCACGGCTTTGCGGGAAATACATTGCCATTTCCACCAGCGTCTTATCCGAGAAAACCACATAAGGCGGAAGACCCGCTTCATCGGCCAGTTCTTTTCTTCTATTTCGAAGCTGGGCGAATAGGGACCTGTCATATTCAGAATCGGGCGACGGTTTGAACCGCGCGCTCGCCCTTTCACTCTTCCGCGCTTCATTGATCTGACCGAAAACCTGCTCCCGCGATTTGAGCATTTCCAGCCCCTGATCGGTGACCGACAACACCCGATAGGCAGGCTCCTGATACAGATATCCCCGTTCCACCAGTTGACGGCTGAGATGCATCCACTGACTCTTGGTCAATTCCCTGCCAATGCCGTATGTGGAAAGTTCATGATGTTTGTATCTTTCGATCTTTTCGTTCTTTGAACCGAGCAGGATATCCACCACATGTGCCGCGCCGAATCGTTCCCCGCTGCGCTTCACGCAGGACAGGAATTTTTGCACAGCCACCGTGATGTCCTGCTGGTCGGCGGGCTCGTTGTTGCAGTTGTCACAGGTGCCGCAATTTTCCTGCGCAAAGGTCTCGCCAAAGTAGGAAAGCAGCGGCTTGCGCCTGCAAATGCTTCCTTCGGCATAACGGGTCATCGCCTCCAAGTGTTGATAGGAAGCGCTGCGTTCAGGTTCCTCTTTCTGGTCGATGAAGTAACGGATCTTGCTGGCATCGCCATAGTTGTACAGCAGCAGACAATGTGCGGGCAGGCCATCGCGCCCTGCGCGCCCGATCTCTTGATAGTAGCTTTCAATGCTCTTGGGTAGATCAAAGTGGATGACAAAGCGCACATTGGGTTTGTTGATGCCCATTCCAAAGGCGATGGTTGCCACGATGATCTGCACATCATCACGGATGAATGCCTCTTGATTGCGCCTGCGTTCGTCATCTTCCAACCCTGCATGGTATGAGCGGACGGAGTATTGGTGCCGCGCCAGGGTGGCGGTGAGATCATCCACCTGCTTGCGCGAAAAACAGTAGATGATGCCCGACTGGTCCTTGAAGTTCTCAAGAAAACGCAGGGTCTGTGCAATGGGTTCGCGTTTGGGGGATACTTCGATGAACAGGTTTTCCCTATTAAAAGAAGCGAGGAATTCATTGGATTGTGTGAACCCGAGGGAGGCGGCAATATCGGCACGGACTCGCGGTGTAGCGGTGGCCGTCAGGGCCATGCATACGGCAGAGGGAAATTTTCGGCGCACGTCCACCAGTTGGCGGTATTCGGGGCGGAAGTCGTGTCCCCACTCTGAGATGCAGTGAGCTTCGTCGATCGCAAGCAGATCAAGTTTCAGCGAGGAAAGAAGCGAGTAGATCCTGGGAGTCAGCAATGTTTCAGGCGCCACATACAGCAGCTTGGACTGTCCGCTTTTCACAGAGTCCATGTTTTCCTGATATTCCTCTTGTGTGAGCGAGCTGTTGAGGAAAACGGCAGGCACACCCAGGGCATTGAGTTGTTCCACTTGATCTTTCATCAGCGCGATCAAAGGGGAGACAACAACGGTCAATCCGTCGAACATCAACGCGGGGACTTGATATGTGAGCGATTTTCCGCCGCCCGTGGGCATGACAACCAGTGTGTCGCGCCGGGCCTGCACATTGGCAATGATCTCACGTTGCAGCGGCTTGAAGGTGTCGTAACCAAATATGGATTTTAGAATGGATTCGGGTGTGGGCATGTCGGCCTGATTATAATGTTACTGCATTCGTTTTCAGGCTTTGTTCCATGTAAAATGAGGGATGGAAAGAACATCCAAATGTAAAACAAAAGCATTCTT
>DAOQID010000057.1:7841-11151 GCA_035339375.1 Anaerolineales bacterium
CCGCATGGTTTGGCGGTGAATTAAGAACCATCCTTTTCGAACCTCTCTTTTTATATTGGGTACACTGATGGCATCCATTCCGATCAGCAAGACAAAGATCATCCCACCCCGGCGCCGTGACGAGTTGCTCACCCGCAAACGGCTGGTGGATTTTCTATTCGATTCGTTGGATAAAAAATTGATCCTTGTGTCTGCGCCTGCTGGCTATGGAAAGACATCTCTGTTGATCGATTTTGCAAACCAGAGTGACATTGCCTGTTGCTGGCTTGCGCTCGATGAAATGGACCGTGACCCACAGCGCTTCCTTGCTTATTTGATCGCAGCCATTGCGGAGCGTTTTCCAGATTTTGGTGCGGCATCGGTTTCAATGCTTGGCGGCCTGACCTCTTTTGAGCAGGACATGGAAAAAATGCTGGTGATGCTGGTTAATGAAGCCTATGAGCAGATCCACGAACATTTTATTCTGGTGTTGGATGATTTTCACCTGATCGAAAATATTCAGCCGATCCAGTCTTTTCTCAATCGTTTCCTGCAATTGGTGGATGAGAATTGCCATGTGGTCATTTCTTCGCGGGTCTTGAACAGCCTGCCCGACCTGCCCTTGATGGTGGCGCGTGACCAGGTGAGCGGTTTGGGCTTTGCCGATCTCGCTTTCCACCCTGATGAGATCCAATCCTTGCTGGCGCAGAACAACAACCTGCATATCTCGGATGACGAAGCGCGTAAGATGATCGAAACCACGGAAGGCTGGATCGCAGGCCTGCAATTTTCTGGCATGGGGTTTCTGCCGCCTTCGCACACTGGTGTGGGTCTTTCAGATTTCCTCGGTCAGCAAGTGCTGGACCGTCAACCTGAGTATCTGCGTGATTTCATTTTGCGCACATCCATGCTGGGTGAGTTCGATTCATCCCTGTGTGAGACGGTCCTTGCTCCGTTATATGCAGAACCTCAAAATTGGCATCGCCTGATCGCCAGTGTGGTGCAAAACAATCTCTTTGTGCTGCCCGTGGGTGACGATGGACGCTGGCTGCGATATCACCACCTGTTCCGTGATTTTTTGCG
This sequence comes from Anaerolineales bacterium, assembly GCA_035339375.1. GTDB lineage: Bacteria > Chloroflexota > Anaerolineae > Anaerolineales > Villigracilaceae > Villigracilis. Next base: position 8,904 of record DAOQID010000057.1, read on the forward strand.
GAAACGCTTCGAGCAGACTCATCCAGAAGAGGTCCGCCCGATCTTGCAGCGGCTTGGTCAGGCCTACGAAAACCTGGCCGAATGGGAAAAGGCCTACTATACCTACAAACAATTAAATGATACTGGTTTGCAGGCGGCATTGATCGAACACGCCGCTGCCACCATGCTGTTGAATGCCCGCGTAACTTTGGAGTCATGGCTGAACGACCTGCCCCCATCCATGCTGCGGACACGCCCCGGCCTGCTTTCCATCCGCGGCACAATTTTGGATACAAAAGGACAGGCACGCGAAGGACTCGACCTGTTAAATCAAGCGGAACAGGCTTTTCGTGCAGAACAAAACGTGCCAGGGTTGGCGCGGGCTTTGTTGCGACGGGGCAGCGTACACCGCTTCCTCGGAGATTTCGATGCCACCCTGCGTGATGCCGAAGAATCCATGCAGTTGACCGAAACGGTGGATGACCTGCAGGTCATGTATGCAGAAGGTCTGCGCCTCAAGGCGTTGGCTTTGTATCGTTTGGGTCATGCGCGTCAATCGGTCAGTTTCTTTGAAAGTTCACTGAATCTCTACATTCGTTTAAAGCATACCCCTACCATCCCGATCCTTTTCATGGAGACGGGCATGGCCTATCAAACCATTGGAAGCTATGCCGAGGCTGGCACTGCCTACGATAAGGCATTGCAGATCTGGCAGCGTGATGGGAACCTGCTCTGGCAGGCCAGTTTGTTGAATAACCTTGCCATCCTGCACCAATCCTACGGGGAATATGAGAAAGCCGCCCTCGCTTTTGAAAATGGATTGCTGTGTGCCCGTCGCAGCAGCTATACCCGCATGGAAGCCCTGATCTCCATCGGCCTTGGTGATATGTATTCCGAACTGGAAGATTTCAGCATCGCCCTGACCAATTACGAAAATGCAGAAGAGATCGCCCGTAGAATTAATGACCGCTTCCTGATTTTTTACACGATCACGGCACGGGTCAGGCTGGCCTTGTTGCAAAAAGATGCGGACGGGGCACATCGGATCATGGAACAGGACGTGGAACTGTTTCAGTCAAACGCATCATCCCGCTACGAAAGAGGGCTGCTCGCGCTCATGCGCGGACATCTCGCACTTTTGACCCATGAAAATGCGGAAGCTGTGGCTCATCTCGAAGAGGCTTTGCGTTGTTTCTCTGAAGATGGCCGCAAACTGGAAGGGGATACCAGCCGTATCTGGCTGGCGGCGGCATCTCATCAAAACCGTAATAATGAGCTGGCTGCACAGGTGCTCAAACCACTTTTGGGAACACAGCCCGCTCACCCCGTTCTTGTAGCAGTTCATCAGGCGCAGATGTGGCTGAATGGACTGCAAACTCACCCGGAAGTTGGCCGTATGGTGGGTGACCTGTTCATCCGTGCCGCTCGATTCTCTGCCAGAATCCCCGCCGACAGGCGGCAGCTTCGCCGCATGGCACACGTGTTGCAGATTCCAAATCCGCATATGGTCATTCAGGCGTTTGGCCGGGCTGCTGTCAGTGTGGGGGGCAAGACCCTCTCTCTTTCCGATTGGCAGACCCAGTCAGTGCGCGATCTCTTTTTCTATTTCCTCACCGCCTCGCGTGCCTTCACAAAAGAACAGATCGCCGAAACGCTCTGGCCCGAAGTGGATGAACCTCACAAGATCAGGCTGCGTTTCAAAAACGAGATCTACCGCCTGCGGCGCGCAGTTGGGCAGGAGATCATTGCCTACGAAGATATCTTCTATAAATTCAACCGTTCGCTTGATTTTGAATATGATGTGGAAGCTTTCGAAGCATTCCTTGCTCATGCCAAAGCCGCCGCCACCCCCGTTGAACAGATCGGGTATTACAAAAAAGCAGTGGACCTTGTACAGGGTCCGTTCCTTGAGGATGTGTATGCCGATTGGGCCACCCCGGAACGTGAGCGGTTAAGTCAGGTTTATCTCTCAACCCTTCTTACTCTGGGCGATCTTCTTTTAAAACAAACTCAAACCGAGCAGGCTTTGGCAATATGCAAACGGGCATTGGATTACGATGTCACCTTTGAGGCAGCATACGCCCTTTCCATGCAGGTGTATCACCGCATGGGCGACCGTGCCGCGATCGTGCGGACCTTCCAAACCTGCGAGGAGGTGATGCAGCGTGAACTTGGCCTGCCGCCTTCAAGGGAAACAAAAGAACTCTACAAACGCCTGGTCATGTAATCTCATTTCAAGATAAAAATTCCGTACATTTGCACCGCGAAG
>DAOQID010000057.1:11251-25959 GCA_035339375.1 Anaerolineales bacterium
ATTTAATAGAAGAACAGGGCACAAAGCTCGTGGAGTACTGAAAATCCGCGAGTTTTGCGTCCTGTTTTGTTTTAACTTACCCACTGCCTTTATCTAATTGTTACCGCTTTTGGCCGCTCAAGCCGCCATCCTCGGCAGCGGGGACGTGGTGTGAAAATGCAAAAGGAGGTTCATTTTCAGGGGGAAGAACGGCTCAAAGTCGCAGAATCAGTTTTCGGCGGGGATCGAATCGGAAATTCCTCTTAAAAGCATGGGGGTTTGAAGCCTGTTTTGAAGCCTGGTGGCTCGTATCCTGTTCGCAACGAAAGGATGTGTACCATGAAACAACAGGCTGCCTCCATCGGTATTTTTCTTCAGAGAATAGATCGCCAGCAAATTCAGTTAATTCTTGCCATTGCTTCTCTTGTGGCGCTGGCCCTTGGGTCTGGTGCTCCTCTTGATGGCGGCAGCGGCGGCGGATAAGTGATCTTAATTTTATTCGTTGCTGTTGGGCTCCTGGTTGGCCTTTTATGGGCGTGGTTCCTGAAAACGCCCTACCATGGGCCTGATCTGAAGGCCATGTGGCTGGCTCTTTTGGGGTTCCTGCCTCAAATTTTGGTTGCCCGCCTGCCCAACCTTTTGCCAAACCGCATGGATGCGGCCAGCCTCACCATCTCACAGGTCGCGCTGCTTGGGTTTGCATGGCTAAATCGGCATGTTGCTGGAATGTATCTTTTCATCTGTGGCGCAGCGCTAAATCTGCTCGTCATGGGGGCGAACGGCGGGTTCATGCCCGTCAGCCCGCAAACTGCCGACCGCCTGTTTTCAGAAGAAGCCCTGTTGGAACTTTCACCCGGGGACCGCATCGGCCCGAAGGATATTCTCCTGCTTCCGCAGCAAACCCGCCTCGAATGGCTTGCGGATCGTTTCCTACCCCCGGCCTGGTTCCCGTTTCAAGCGGCATTCAGCTTCGGTGACGTTTTTATCGCGGTCGGCGTCTTTTGGATGTTGGTCCGCCCAAATACTTTATCAGGAAATAGAGGTACATGACATGCTTGCCCCCATCACCATCCGAAGACCAGCATCTGTAAACATCACTGCGGCGCGTCCGGGCGTTTCGCGGGGATTAAGCCGCGTTTTTTCAGCGGCGGTTGTTAACAAGCAGTTTTGCGAGTTGCTGCTCAAAGACCCCCAGAAGGCTTTAAGTAGAGGGTATCTGGGTGAATCGTTTTTGCTCAGCAAGGAAGAGTTTGACCTGATTCTCTCCATCCGCGCCAGTTCACTTTCTGATCTGGCCAGGCAGGTTAATCGTTATCAAAATGGCAATTGACATGCATGATCGATTCCGTCCCCGCAGACAATGTATCTGATGCTCTCTTTTCCCAATTTTAAATATAGAGGTCTGCCTGGAGTCTTTCTTTAATGGCGCTTTTAAAAAAAATGATTACCGAACTCTCTTTGCAAAACCTGCCAGATGCCAGCCGCCAACTTTGGGCTGTCTTTCAGGCCTTTGACGACCAGCTATTTGTCCTCGATGCAGATGGCGTGATTTTGGATTTCAAGTTGGGTGGTCAGGTCAGCCACCTGCCGGTGTCAATGGACATGCTGTTGATGCGGAAAATTCAGAACATCTTCCCCGCTGAGATAGGCGCGAAACTTGCCGACGTGTTGAACAAAATCCGCACTGGGAGCAGGGTCTCTCACCTCGAATACTCCCTGCAAACGCCTTCTGGCAGGCTGTGGTTCGAATCACGACTGGTGGCTCTTGCCAATGGACAGATCATCATGATGGTGCGCGATATCACCCGCCACAAGATATCTGAAGAAACGATCAAGCGCCAGTTTGGGCAGTTGGCCGCCCTGCGCTCCATTGATATGGCGATCACCTCTGACCTTGGCTTGAAACCAGTTCTTTCGATGATCCTTGAACAAACCCGTATGCAATTGGGCGTGGATGCCGCCAGCATTCTGTTGTTCGACCCGCAGACAAATCTGCTTGAATTTGCCGCAGATGCGGGGTTCTTCACAAAAGCTTTGCAGCATACCCGTCTGCTGGTTGGGGAGGAACTTGCCGGGCGGGCCATACAGGATCAGTCGGTGGTCTATGTTGATAACCTGCTCGAACAGCCCACGGCATTTCAAAGATCGCCCCAGTTTCGGCTGGAAAATTTCATCTCCTATTATGCTGTGCCGTTGATTTCCAGAGGGCAACCCGTTGGCGTGTTGGAGATTTTCCATCGTGCCCGCCTTGAAACAGATCAGGAATGGCTGAACTATATGGAGACCCTTGCAGGGCAGGCAGCCATTGCCATTGATAATGGCACGCTTTTCAAGCACCTTCAACAATCCAATGCGGAATTGATGCTGGCCTACGACAAGGTCATCGAAGGCTGGTCGCGGGCATTGGATCTGCGCAACAAGGAAACCGAAGAACATTCGCGCCGTGTGACTGAATTGACCGTCAGGCTGGCAGAACGCATGGGAATTGCCCAGGGCGAACTTACACACATCCATCGCGGCGCCATGCTGCATGATATCGGCAAGGTCGCAATTCCAGATAGCATCCTGCTTAAACCTGGTCCCTTGACCGATGAAGAATGGACAGTCATGCGGAGCCACCCGCTGATTGCGGTGGAACTGCTGGCACCGATCGAGCATCTCGTGCCCGCTTTGGATATTCCCCGCTCGCACCATGAAAAGTGGAATGGTGAAGGCTACCCGGACCAACTTTCAGGCTGGGGAATTCCACTCTCAGCCCGCATTTTTTCAGTGGTGGATGTGTTCGATGCCCTCATATCAGATCGTCCCTACCGCCCGGGTTGGCCGGTGGATAAGGCTCTGCAATACATCAAGGAGCAATCAGAAATACATTTTGACCCGCATGTTGTGCCCATTTTCATCGATATGATGGAAAGCCGGGTTTAATTTCAACATACCGATTTGAACAAAGGGGGAAAGGGGATAGGGTGCGCTTCAACTTCTTGGGTGGCTGGTCATCATTGGAGCAAGAGTGGTGAGGTTGAAGCGCGCCTGGATATTTACGAGATTACCCTTGTATGGGGGAAGGCTTCCAAACAACCTGAACATGGGTGCCTTTTTCGGGGATTGAATTGATGAAGACCTCCGCCCCGATCAACTGGGCGCGTTTCAAAATTCCCGCCAGACCGAAATGCTTTTTCCTGACAAGGGTATCAATTCCCAACCCGTCTTTTGTATTAAACCCCATCCCGTCGTCTTCAATAGAGAGTGAGATTTCACCCTTCATCAACACACCCTTGATCTGGATCGTCTGGCCCTGTGCATGGCGTGCCGAATTTTCACTGGCCTCCTGCACCATGCGGAAGATATGTTCCTCCATGTTCCCAGCCTGGTATCTTGAGCCGTCGGTTTCAATCGTTGTGATGACCTTGATCTTCCGCTGGCTGTGTTCCATCAAGGTTTCTGCCATTTCTTCAATGGCGGGTTTCAACCCGTATTCCAGCATGGGCGGGCGCAGGTTGAAAATGATCTCACGGATCTGACTCGTCAGCTTTTGATAAGCATTTTGGAAAGCAGGGGGTTCTTCCATTTCATTCAGGTTCATGCGCAGTACAGCCAGCTCATTGAGGATGCTGTCATGAAGCAGCAGCGCCAGTCGCATGCGCTCATCTTCGTACTGATTGATCCCATCCTGATAGATGGATTTGAGATACTCCGTTTGTAACACGTAGCTTAATGCAATGGCGGTTTGGTTTGCGATGGATTGCAGGATGACGATCTCTGCCTGTGGATAGTGGTCGTCCGGGTCGCGGCGTCCGAGCAGCCAAAAGCCGATGAAAGAGTCACCAGCTTTCAGGGGGAGAATGAGGCGGATCCATCCTCCCGTGGGGATGAATTTCCCGCTTCGTTCTACCAGTTGGCTGATTCTGCCTTCGTCTGGCATTTCATCCGCTGAGACATTTTTTGCCAGCAGCACATTCAAATTCCCATTGGAGGTTTGAATGAAGGCGAATTGACGGATGAACAAACTTGGAAATACATCGTTCTCAAGCAGCAATAGAAGATCGTTGATGGATGCACTGGCCGCAATTCGATTTGAAAAGCTTTCCTGTATGTTTTGGTAGGGAAGTTTGATTCCGAGAAATCGTTGTTCCACATAGGCTTGAAATGCTGGGAAAACCAGAATCGAGATCAGGCTGGTGAGAGAGGAAATGGCCAGGGTTACAAAAACCATCTCGCCTTCAAACAATGGTAAAAGCGTGATGGGCATAATGAGAAACAGTAAAACGGAGCCGAGAATGATAAGAAAGGCGTAGATTGAAATCAGGCGGTTGGCGCGAACTTCCACCCCGCCGAGTTGGTTGCGTGAAATGACGATGAAATAGGTCAGGGGCATGAATGGCAGGGCCAGGAATGTGATGGGGCCCAGGGCTGGAAACCCGCTGAATAAAATTAACAACCCAAACAGGATGGTTGGTGCAAAAGCCAGAAAGACACCAGCCGCAAGCATGGTCACATTTTGGCGCTGATCTTTTTGACGGATGAAATGAAGCAATTCAAGCACGAGGCTTCCGATCAATGCCCCAAGAAAACCAAGGACATAGAAACTGCGCGGCAGGATGTGCAATATCTCGCCCAGTGCCAAAGCACCGCTCACACCGTAAACAGGGATCAACACATTTTTTGATAACCCATTCAAAGGACGCGGGAAGATCCAATGCAGGTGGGTGTAGACAGGCAGGAGAAGCCAGCTTGTGGCGTGCATCAGGGTGGAACTTTCCATGAGATGCGAGGAGGATAAATTACCAGTGATCAACCAGATGCTGGTGATGTAGTTGGCCGCAATAAGCAGGAGCCTGCGCGTGTCTTTTGGGCGGATCAAGATCTGTCCAACGAATCCGAACAGCCAAAAAATAAAAGCCAGCCACCAAATGTTGAAAAACCGCCCGAGGAACTCGGCGCTGGTAAAGCCCGGAAAGACCCAATGGATTGTTTTTTCCTGCCCGTCTCGACGAATCAAAATATCAACCGTTTCTTCGGGGCGTGTGTTTTCGAAGAATGACAGCCTGCGGTTCTTTCGAAATTCATCGAGTGTAATATCCCCGACCTTTATGAGGATATCGCCGATTTGCAGGGAGGTTTCAGGCGTGGTCTTTACATAGACCATGTCCACGCGCCCTTCTGAAGGGTTGAAATAAAACCCTGCATAAGGCATCCTGAATAAAAAGGCATAGGAAAAAAATATCAGGAAGATCAATATCAGCGCGGAAAGGGATGTTTCAATCTTTTCCCCAATCTGGAGATTGTTTTTGTTCATGGGTTTCCTTGCTGGAAATGGGTGGGTTGATAAGGGATAGGAGGCCGTTTCGATTATAGCGTAGGAACATGCCATGAGCACCACTTTTGTGTATGGAAAACCGACCTTGTGGGCTTTGAAAGAGGCCTGTCAGGTTTTCACTTGCCAAAAAGTGATGTATGAGATTGTTGAACTGGGGAATCTGTTTATTGATTGGCTGTTGCTTCCGGCGGATTTGGTGTAATTAGCCCCATTTGCCGCGCTTTTGCGATGGCGGCGGCGCGGTTGTGTACATTCAATTTGAAGTAGGCGTTGGAGAGCAGGTTGCGGACCGTGGAATGGCTCACGTTCAATTTGTTAGCAAGGTCAGATGTTGTGGAATTGGGGTATGCCGCGCTGAGAGAGAGTGTTTCCAGTTGACGAGGGCTGAGAACTTCTTCCGATAAATAACGGGCATATTGATCGTGTGCCGCCTGGCTGTATTGAACCCCGCCTTCTGCAATGATTTTCACCACATTGCCCAGATTCTTAAGGATGGCCGGGTCGTCTTTCAAAATATACCCGCTGGCCCCGGCATCCATCACTGCGCGGATCAATCCGCGCTCGGCGTGCATACTGATGATGAGGATGTTAAGATCAGGATGCGTTTGCAGTAATTTGGGAATGCAATGCAGGATCGGGTAGGGGTTTTGATTCTCTTTTGATATCGGGACGTTGACATCCAGCAGAAGCACATCTGCAGGTGTTTTTTCCAGCGTAGATTCCAGTTCCTCCCCAAACGCCATGGTCGCTGTTATTTCGATCTGCGGGTCTTTTTCCAGCCGATAAATGTACCCATCCACGATACTTTGATGATCGTCCAGGATCGCCACGCGTATTTTTTTTGTCATATACCACACTCCCGCTTGCATTTAATTCAGGGTAGCAGAAAGAATCCTCGGTTTCAAGCCAGTATGCAGGATTCAGTACAAATGTCTATGCCTGGTTGCACCTGTCTATTGAATCGCCTTTTGGGTATCTGTACAATTTACTTAAGAATATCAGGCTTAATCATGGATGAAATGAGCCATTGCTCTCATTCCATTCATCATGGGGAAAAGGGGATAGGATGCGCTTCAACTTCCCGGGTGGCTTGAACGTCAGAAGACTGGCGGAGGAGGTTGAAGTGCGTCTGGATATGTTCATTTAAAAGAAGGTGGGATAGTGCGTGGATTGAGAAAACAAAACCCGCAGCGGGTGATACAATCCCTGCATGGCAGGAACACAAATAAGGGAATACCTGAATCCATCAAACTACGACCATTTTTACGAGCTTTTTCATGCATTATCTGAAGTGGTGTTGAGCAAGATCAGTGTGATTCGCACAGCCTGTCATATTCTGAACACCCTTCACGCTCAAACCCCGCAGGTTTTTTCAAATGTTGATGCTGCTACTCATCTGACCGCATTTAACAAGTTCACTGTGGAATTTGATGCGGACATGCGCAGGTTTTTCTGGCCGCAACAAGGCAAAGATTCGACCCAGGTCACGTCTTTGAGTGTGGCGCGTTGGACGCCCTATCATGAAACTGCATGGGATGATATGTTCACGCAAATGGTTGCAGTACTTCAGCCCGCCGTGAATTCGGCTTTTGACCATTACAAGCAGACCAGCTCGCTTTCACTGGGCGACTCTCCATATTCGGAAAATATCAAAAGTCTGTTGGTGCAAATGGAGGCGCAGATCAATGACTTATCCCGTCTGTGCTACCCGCAGGAAGTTGGGCGTTTCCTGTTCCGTCCGCCGCGCATATGAAAATGGAATAGCACTGCCCCCCAAACATTAATAAAACTCAAATCCCCCATACCCTCTCCGAATGCTATAATCCCTTCCCTGAAAGGGATATTATGCTTAAGAACTTCGTAAAACTATTCAGTGGCGACCCCACAAAGAAAACGGCTGATAAATTTGGCGACCTTGTGACAAAGGTGAATGCGCTTGAAGCACAATTCGAGGCTTTGAGTGACGAGGCCTTGCGTGCAAAGACGGATGAATTCAAGGCGCGCCTGGCGCAGGCGTTGCAGGGACTGACCCCTCCACCCGTTGGCGAGAAGGGAAGCGAAGAGGGCAGGGAGTATCGCAAGTTTGAGCAGGATGCGTTGAACGAGCTCATGCCTGAGGCATTTGCGGCGGTGCGCGAAGCATCCAAACGGACCATTGGCCTGCGTCACTACGATGTGCAGGTCATCGGCGGCGGAATTTTGCACGGCGGTTCCATTGCTGAAATGAAGACGGGTGAAGGCAAAACCCTTGTGGCCACCCTGCCTGTTTATCTCAATGCGATCGCGGGGCGCGGGGTCCATATCATTACGGTCAATGATTATCTGGCGCGTCGTGATGCCCGCTGGATGGCTCCGGTCTACAACATGCTTGGCTTGAGTGTGGGCGTTTTACAAATGGCCGCCGTCACCGAGAATGGAAAGAAAGCCTTCATTGTGGATTTCGAACGTGAGTCGCCGCATGAAGACCAGGAACATCTCCGCATGGTGGATCGGGTCGAGGCATATCGCGCCGATATCACCTTTGGTACGAACTCTGAATTTGGTTTCGATTATCTGCGCGACAACATGGCAATGCGCATGGAATCGCGCGTACAGCGTGGTCACTACTTTGCGATCGTGGATGAAGTGGATAACGTGCTGATTGATGAAGCGCGTACACCGTTGATCATCTCCGGGCCCGCTTCAGGCGATCTTGAATGGTACGGACGCATGGCACAGGTGGTGAAGCAATTACGCCCCGAAGATTATGAAGTGGATGAAAAGAATCGCAATGTCTCTCTCACCGAGATCGGTGTCAGCCGTGTAGAGGCTATTTTGGGCACCCAGCTTCTCGATCCAGACCGACCCGAAGACCTCACCCCGGAGCAGGCGCGTCTGACAGGGTATCTCCAGCAGGCATTGCGTGCCCAATATCTTTTCCATCGTAACAAGGATTATCTTGTGCAGGGCGGCAAGGTCGTCATTGTAGATGAATTCACCGGGCGGCAGATGCCCGGACGCCGTTGGAGCGACGGCCTGCATCAAGCAGTGGAAGCCAAGGAAGGTGTGAAGGTTGAGCCTGAAAATGTAACCTACGCCACCATCACCCTGCAAAACTACTTCCGCATGTATGAAAAGCTGGCAGGCATGACCGGTACTGCGCTCACCGAAGCGGAGGAATTCAACAAGATCTACAAGATCGAAGTGGCCCCCGTGCCCACCAATCTTGAATATCAGTCCCTGCGTTCTGATGCCACGCTTGTGGAGCAAAAGGCCAAGGACGAGGATGGTTATCAATATTCCTATTACACCGCCAGGGGCGGCGATGCCGATGGGAAGATCTTCTACCGCAGAAAAGATTATCCCGATGTCATTTACCGCACGGTCGAGGCAAAGCTGCGTGCCATTGTGACGGAGATCGTCCGCTATCATGCGCTCGGACGCCCGATGCTGGTGGGTACCACTTCGGTGGAATCTTCGGACCGACTCTCGAATCGACTCAAGGCCGAGCCTGTTCGCCGTTTACTGCAGGTGACTCTTGTCCGTGAAATGTACCTGCGTGCCAATAATATGGAAGAGGATGGCCGCCTGATCGAGGCGCTGGTGCCGTTCAACGAGCCAATTGACAAGATCACTCCAGACGCATTGCGCAAATTTATTGCGCCATTCGGTTCGAACAATATCAGCCTTGATGATGATAACAACCTGAACACCTTGTTGTCAGTTTTGCGCCTGCCTGAAACAGCGAAGAGCCGACTGAAGACGATCATTCAGGGCGGTGTGCTACATCAAGTATTGAATGCGCGCAAACACACGGAAGAATCGCAGATCATCGCTGGTGCAGGTGCTTTTGGCGCAGTGACCATCGCCACCAACATGGCGGGTCGCGGTGTTGATATTAAACTCGGCGGCGAATTGGCTGAAGAGGTCATTTCGGCTGTGAATCGGGTGTTGCGCAAGGCGGGGCACAACGATCCCTTCGATCTCACACAGGAAGAACGCCGTCAGGCTTTGTTGAAAGCAGACACCTCACATTACGGAATTTACGAGGCCGAGGTCAAACTTTTCCTGCAATATTTTGAAGATATGGAAAGTGTGAAGAAGCTGGGCGGTTTGCATGTCATTGGCTCAGAGCGCCATGAAGCACGACGTATCGATAATCAGCTGCGCGGTCGTGCTGCCCGTCAGGGTGACCCTGGCTCTTCGCGTTTTTACCTCTCGCTTCAAGATGATCTGATGCGCCTGTTTGGCGGCGACCAGGTCAGCAACCTGATGACCCGTCTTAAAGTGGATGAAGCCCTCCCGCTGGAAGTACGCCTTGTAAGCAACATCATTGAAGGTTCGCAGACCCGTGTGGAAGGCGCGAATTTCGATGTCCGCAAGCATTTGCTGGAATACGATGATGTGCTCAACGAACAGCGCACACAGATCTACAATCAGCGCGACCGCATCTTTGTGAAGGAAGACCTGAGTGAAGATGTTGCAGGCATGCTTGAAAATGAAGTGACCAAACGTGTGGATCTCGGCCTTGAGGATGAAGAAGGTCCGTGGAAACTGCTGGCCTGGCTTGAACAGGTTCAGCCGCCTTTCGAATCACAAAATGGTCTGTTCCCTTCCTATGGTTTCAAATTGATCCTTGAGCAGATCAAACAGGATGATGTTCAGCAATCAATGCTGGGGATCATCTCTCGTGCCATTCAGGCAGAGAGTGATCATCATCTGCGTGCCATTGAGGCGTTGGTTGCGAAAACCCGCGAATCCTTCGACACCCAAACCTCCGAGCGAGACGATGCAATTGATGCCTACTTCGAAGGCCTGCGCGACCGTGAAGATGCTCCGCGTGCCCAGAAGATCGCAGAAGAGCTCAGCGCTCTGGTACGCCTGCCGTTAAAACTTAATAATGAAATGACCCGCGCTCTTGGCGATGACCCTGATTCTGTGAAAGAGGATATTCAGGAGATGGTGGCTGGGCAGTTGACTGCCCTGAGTGCCGCTCGCCTCATTGGCGCGATTCAAAACCGTGTGGGTGAGCAGTTGCCGTGGCCGAATCCGCTGCCTTCGGATTGGGACGAGTTGGAAGATGTGATCGTGCAAACTGCGCGCGAAGGGCTTTCACATAAGAGTGAACGCCTTACCGCCCAGATCGCTCGCGATATGGAAACTCTGTTCCAGCGCGAATCGGCTGATTCGGATGCGGGCAGGTTGCGCATGTTGCTGACCCTTTCACAGGGTACGCGGGCCACGTTCGACCAAAAGACGCACAAACAGGTCCGACAGTTGTTCCTGCGGTTCTCGTATATTTTCCTCGCCGCGCAATTGCTGGAAGGGCGCGAAGCTCCCGACATTGTGGAAGACATCATGGGGCATCTTGAAACGGCGGAGGAAACCCTGCGCATTACCTGGGGACAGAGCGAATTTACCCGTTTGAATCAGAATGCCACCCGTCTGGCAGATTTTGGCCCCGCTGCACGGATCGCATTCGGGGAGAGTCGGCTCAATGACGCGGTATCAGGCCTCAGTGAGTCAGACCGCGAGTCTCTCATCGATGCCATTGGAAGATATGTCCTTAATGAAGTCCATCGCCAGTTGTTATTGAGTGCGTTCTCCGAATTGTGGGTGGAATATCTCACAAAGGTGGAGGCGTTGCGTATTTCCATCGGCCTCGAGGCTTACGCACAGCGTGACCCGCTGGTACAATATAAAGGCCGTGCATCTGAAATGTTCCAGCAATTGCTTGAAGATGTGCGTGGATTGGTGATCGGACGTGCATTTGCGGCCAGACCGCGCCGTGTGGAGATCACTCCCATTGAAACTGCTGAAGGTGAAGTGGTTTCTGCGCCTGCTGAAACTCAGGTGCAAATGGCTGGCAATAAGAAGAAACGGAAACGACATTAGTTTTTGAGGCAAGTTGTTATCCCACCAAACTGTTCCGCTGAATCAATATTTTTCCCTTCCAAAGGTGGAGTTACACCGTCATCTTGAAGGGTCTCTGCGCTTGACGACCATGCTGGATATCGCCCGCCAGCATGGCGTGACAGTTCCTGCCAGCATGTTTAACTTGAGCGGCCTGGTGCAGGTGCAGGATCAGGACCCAATGACGTTTACGAATTTTCTCGAAAAATTCAAAACGCTGCGGCTTTTTTATAAATCTCCCGATGTCATTCATCGCGTTACGCGCGAGGCGGTGGAGGATGCGGCGAAGGATAATATCCGCTACCTTGAGCTTCGTTTTACACCTGTGGCGCTTAGCCGCGCCGAGGGGTTTCCGCTGCATGATGTAATGGATTGGGTGTTGACCAGTGCGCAGGAAGCCGCGAAGAAAAGTAATATCAAGGTCGGTTTGATCGCTTCGGTGAACCGCCATGAAAGCCCCGAGCTTGCTGAGCAGGTGGTCTGGCTGGCGGCAGAGCATATGAAGGATGGCATGGTGGGCATTGACCTGGCTGGTAATGAGGCCGAGTTCAAGTCTGCTCCATTCCGCGATATTTTCAAGGAAGCGAAACAATCCGGGCTGCATGTCACCATCCATGCGGGTGAGTGGGGACCCGCTGAGAATGTCCGCGATGCGCTTGTGAATTTCGATGCCGAGCGTATCGGTCACGGTGTGCGCGTGATGGAAGATGAAAATATTGTGGCGCTCGCGAAGGAACGCGGCGTGACTTTCGAAGTATGCGTAACCAGCAATTATCAGTCCGGTGTGGTCAAGTCTTTGCCGCAGCACCCGTTGCCGCGTATGATGGCGGCAGGCCTGCATGTGACCGTCAATACCGATGATCCCAGCGTGTCGCGCATCACGCTCTCGCATGAATACCAGCATGTCTGCGAGGATATGAAGGTTTCCTTCGATGCGCTGCGACAGAGTGTTCTGCATGCGGTTCAGGCCTCGTTTACAACGCAGGATGAAAAAACGAAACTGGTTGCCGCATTGAAAAAAGAAATGAAGATGTAGGTTTTTCCCTGCGCATATTTGCGATGCACAGGTTTCAAATGATCGTTGTGATGAATCGTCCCGAGCGTAGCGAGGGACGCTGCCATGTAAATCCCACCACATAGTAAAAAGGATATCAAAGGCGCTCCTTTGAGTTCTTCCAGATTGTGGTGTGAGCGTACGACAAACAATCTTAGTTTGTCACACGAGAATCCTCATGCCAAAGGAGTATCCTATGCAAGACCTGTTTAAGTCCCGCGACGTATTGAAAGTGGGAAAGAAGGAATACGTCTACTTCCGCCTTGATGCGCTGGAGAAGGCCGGGCTGGTAAAGCTCAGCAAACTGCCTTATTCCATCCGCATCGTACTGGAGGCTGCCCTCCGCCAATGCAATGACAAGGAAATCACGCAGGAGGATGTGAAGAACATCGCCGCGTGGTCTCCCAAAGGTGCGCGCCCTGGCATTCCGTTTTTGCCCGGACGTGTCGTCATGCAGGATTTTACCGGTGTGCCTGCTGTCGTTGACCTTGCCGCGATGCGTGCTGCCGTGGCCCGCCTGGGCGGCGACCCAAAGAAGATCAACCCGCTCGTGCCGGTAGACCTCGTCATTGACCACTCGGTGCAGATCGATTTCTTTGCCACCGCCGATGCCCTCAACCGCAACACCGAAATGGAATTCCTGCGCAACAAGGAACGCTACGAATTCCTCAAATGGGGACAAAAAGCGTTCAGCAATTTCCGCGTGGTGCCGCCAATGACCGGTATTGTGCATCAAGTCAACCTCGAGAACCTTGCCGAAGTGGTGATGACCAAGGTGGATGGCAATGATGTCATCGCCTTCCCCGATACCCTCGTCGGCACCGACTCACACACCACCATGATCAACGGCCTCGGCGTTGTGGGTTGGGGTGTGGGCGGCATCGAAGCCGAAGCTGTGATGCTCGGCCAGCCGATGGACATGCTGCTCCCTGATGTCATCGGGTTCAAGCTGACCGGCAAACTCAGCGAAGGCGTCACCGCCACAGACCTCGTCCTCACTGTAACGCAGATGCTGCGCAAGAAGGGCGTCGTTGATAAATTCGTCGAGTTTTACGGCGAAGGCCTCAGCAACATGTCACTCACCGATCGCGCCACCATCGCCAACATGGCACCTGAATACGGCGCCACCATGGGGTACTTCCCTGTAGATGAAGAAACGCTTCGCTATATGCGCCTCACAGGCCGTTCCGAAGAAGTTGTAGCCCGCACCGAAGCCTACATGCGCGCGCAGGGACTCTTCCTCGATGCGAACAGCCCCGAACCTGAATTCACCGACACGCTCGAACTTGACCTTGGAACGGTCGTCCCCTCTTTGGCTGGCCCCAAGCGACCTCAAGACCGCGTCGCGCTGACCGATATGAAGGATACCTTCCGAAAGGCATTGACCGCCCCGGTAAAGGATCGCGGCTACGAACTCTCCGGCGATGCGTTGACCCGCGAAGCCACTTTCGGCACCAACGGCGGTTCACAGCAGATGAAGCATGGCGCAGTTGTGATTGCGGCCATTACTTCATGCACCAATACCAGCAACCCGTCTGTGCTTGTAGCGGCCGGGCTTGTGGCAAAGAAAGCGGTTGAAAAAGGGCTGAATGTCAAACCGTATGTGAAGACCTCCCTCGCCCCCGGCTCGCGTGTGGTGACCGAATATCTCAATAAGGCTGGTCTCATTGACCCGCTCTCCAAACTTGGATTCAATGTCATTGCCTACGGTTGCACCACCTGTATCGGTAATTCCGGTCCGTTGCCCGGCGAAGTGGCCAAAGCCGTTACAGGCGGCGACCTTGTTGCGGCGGCGGTCATTTCCGGTAACCGCAATTTTGAAGGCCGTGTACATCCGCTGGTGAAGGCCAACTTCCTTGCGTCACCTCCATTGGTGGTGGCCTATGCCCTCGCAGGCACCGTGGATATTGACCTGAACAACGAACCGCTGGGTACAGGCGCAAACGGTGAGGCGGTCTATCTCAAGGACTTGTGGCCCACCCAAAAGGAAGTCAGTGACGTGATCGCTTCCAGCGTGAAGGCTGAGATGTTCAAGGACAAATATGCCGATGTCTTCGCTGGCTCCGATATGTGGCAGGAGATCAAAGTCTCTGGCGGCGATCTGTATGAATGGGATGCGAATTCCACCTACATCCATCACCCGCCCTACTTCCAAACCCTTTCATTGGAGACAGGCTCCATTAAAGGCATCAGTGGCGCGCGCGTGCTTGGCATGTTCGGCGATTCCATCACAACCGATCACATTTCCCCCGCAGGCAACATCGCTACCGACAGCCCCGCAGGAAAATTTTTGCAGGAAAAAGATGTGGCTCCCACCTATTTCAATTCCTACGGCGCACGCCGCGGTAATGATCAGGTGATGGCGCGCGGCACATTTGCGAATATCCGCCTCAAGAACCAGCTGGTTGCGCCGAAAGAAGGCAACTGGACCAGGCACCACACCTCTGGTGAAGTCATGTCCATTTT
>DAOQID010000058.1:0-2646 GCA_035339375.1 Anaerolineales bacterium
CATCCGAATTCCCCATCGTCTTCGAAAAACTAAAAACCATCCTCAGCCCTCACGCAAAAAAACTAATCGTCAAAGTGGATACCCCCGCCGCATACTCGCTCGACGGTCCCTACAGCGAAAAATGGAAAAAAGAACTCTTCTTCGGCTCGGTGCAGGTCAAAAAGAGTTACGTCTCGTTTTACCTCATGCCTGTTTACATGTACCCCGACCTGCTCAAAGAAATCTCCCCTGAACTCAAAAAACACATGCAGGGAAAATCCTGCTTCAACTTCAAAACCGTCGAAAAATCCCTGTTCGAAGAGTTAAGTCAACTCACCAAACAGGGACTCGAACGATTTATGAAGGAAGAATATTCTTAATTCAGTTCACGCTCATAAACCCAAACAACCTCCACATCCCGCGCATGAACTTATGTCCGCCATCGGGATTCAAAAACTGATTCGGGCACGACCCCGGAATCACCGTGATCCCGTTCGCCTTGCACATCTCCACCGCAGATGGTGAAACGCTGGTCATGCTCGCCGCCAACCCTGGCTTAGTGCCCATCATGCAGTGCATCCACACGTGCTTGATTCCTAAGTCCACACATTGCTGCACCATCTGCTCGGTCACCTTCGGGCTGGCAAGGATAAATACCGCATCGGGCTTCTCCGGAATCGACTTCAAATCCGCATAACATGGATCGCCCTCAAAAGTGGAGATTCGCGGGTTGACCGCAAACACCTGATACCCCGCACCCTTGAAGTTCTTATAACCTAAATTACAGCCCGTCTCGCGCTTGTCTGAAACACCCACCACCGCGATCTTTTTCTGCGCGAGGAAATCTTTTACAAGTTCGTCTATTTTTGCCATTTCAAAATTCTCCTTGATGGAACTTACGAAATTATAGGCATTCCGTTCCGCAAAATGCAGGTGACAAAAATCACCTTTATCTCCTTCCAAACGCCAAAGCAAAAAGTTTTTATCAGGAAAACGCCCGTCAACCGTAGGTCGGATTGGCAATCCGACCCACATAGACTCAAAGAAAAAAAACTTAGTGACTTGGTGCCTTGGTGGCTTTGTGGTCTACAACACTTTACTTATGCAAGAGGTCAAATCCAAAAATGGTATCATTGCCCGCATGACTTCCACTCAAAAACGCGTCTTCACCATCCTCATTTTTATCAGCATCGCATATTTCGCCGCCTTTATCCCCCCCAACAACACCGGCGCCAAAGACCAGATGATGATCTCGCTCTTCGAGCCTGACGAATTCGCTCAATACCCCGTCATCATCAAAATGCTCAACCCCGGCGAAACCCTCACCGCCACCCTCTTCAACTTCATCGCCTACGACCACTACTACTACGGCTCACCTTTCTACTTCTCCAGCGCCCTGCTGCTCCTGCCCATCAAACTCTTCGACAGTCTGCGCAACACCACCCAACTCAACATGCTCCTGCTACGGCAGGTCATCGGCGTTTTGCCCATGCTTGGCGCGCTTCTTCTGCTCACCCACATCCAAACCAAATTCAGTGACTACGCGAAGTCTATCGGTCTTTTTGTATTCCTTCTCTCGGTTTCCGCCGTGGTTGAAAACAACCTATGGTGGCATGTGGATAGTCTTGCGGTCTTCTTCATCGTGCTGACTTTGTTCTTCCTTGATAGAGATGACCAACGCTTCGGCATTCACTTTGCCCTCGCCGCCGCTTCCACCGGACTGGCAACTGGCACCAAGGTAATCGGCCTTTTCTTCGTTTTGACCATTCCCACCTACCTGCTCGTCGGCATCCTCTCCAAAAAATTGACCTGGCGGGACGCTTTTCTCAAAGGCCTTATGTTCGTCGGCGTCATGGCGGCAGCCATCGTCATCTCCAATCCCTTCCTTTTATTAGCAGGTCAACGCGAGACGATGATCAACACCATCTCACGTCAGGCCTCCTCCCAAACCGAAGGCTGGACTCTGGCTTATGCCAAAGGCCCCGCCTCATGGAAACACATCATCGAAGAACTCTACGGCCAATTGCTTTTCGTCGCATTGTCGCTCGTGGCGCTTGGGGTCGGCATCTGGCGCAGCCCGAATCGGATTCGTCACCTGCTCATCGCAACCTGGGCATTTCCGCTTGGCTTGTACATTCTCTTCACCACCGCCATCAAACCGACGCATTTTTTCCTGCCCATTCTGCTCCCAGTGTACAGCAGCCTGATCGTTTTCCTTGAATTCCCGCCGTTCAACCCTGAAAAACCTCGCAATGCCGCATCGCTAACCTGGGGCGCAGTCCTTGCCGCAATGGTCATCTGGCAATTTGCGATCTACATCAACAAGGATGTGGAACTGTACCGCGAAGTGCTCACCCGCGAAGAAAATGAAGGCTCTCTCGTTTTTTACGACACCCTAGAACGTGACTACCTTCCACGCATCACCGCCGCCGAGCCGTTGACCGTCTTCCGCGACGTGCGCATGTACTTCCCCGATAATGCCCGCTGGAACATCCGCACCTACTGGAACAGCAAATACAGCACCATCGAAAAGATCCGCCCCGATATCATGATCCTCTGGTCACAACGCATCCTTGATTACACTCAGGAAGGCGCGCTCGAAAACGCGGTTGACCCTGATTCATTTCAAGACACCTACACCTTTTACATGGATGTCAAAAACGAACA
>DAOQID010000058.1:2746-25829 GCA_035339375.1 Anaerolineales bacterium
ATAAATGTTGCGGCACAAAATCACTCGGCCTTCAATTCCTGCAATCTCGCCGCCAGCTCAGCCTGGATTTCCCTGTAATCCCGCTCCCCTGCCAGATTTTCCAACTCAAACGGGTCATTGACCAGGTCATACAATTCCACTTCACCTGTGCTGTATTCGGTGTATTTCCAATCAGCAGTTCGGATCGAATAAAACTCGGGGATCATTGAGCCGACGCCTTCTTCCGTGGGCCAATGCTCAAATAAAATATCCTCCCGCCAACCTGCAGACGTGTCTTCAAGGATCGGCACCATGCTGATTCCATCCACATACGCAGGCGCAGTGACACCAGCCCATTCGGCGATCGTGGGGGCAAGATCAATGTTCGCAACGAGATGCGAATCAACCCGTGGGGCGTACCTGCCCGGAGCATGGACGATGAACGGGATCTTGACACAGGCTTCATACGGACAATTTTTCGCCGCACCAAAACGATGATCACCCAGTGTCAAACCGTTATCAGAAACATAAACAATGATGGTATTTTCATCCAGGCCTGCCTTCTCAAGTGCAGACATAATGGAAGCGACGCCGTCATCCACTGAGAGCAGCGAGCGTAGAATCTGCTTGTGTGCAGTATCAACTTCATCGGGAGAAAGAGGCGAGAGGTCCCCAATGTAATCAGGCTTGTCACGGATGTCCTCTTCATTGAAATTCGGCGGACGATATTGGACCCAATCCCAATATTCATCTGCACTGGCGCGGAAGGTGTCCTTGTGCCGCGGCGCAGCGATGTATGGCGAATGCGGGTTGTAGTAACCGACCATCATAAAAAACGGATTGTCGCGTTCGTCGCGAATGAATTCCAGGGCATCGGTCGTAATCACATCGGCGCTGAAATTATCTTTCGAGCGCGGGTACTCCACAGCGGTCCCATTTTCCGAAAGGCTGAAATCAAAAAAATATTGTGTGCTGCCCACATCATCATCGGCAGTGAGGTTCTTGCTGAGAAAAGCCTTCCACACATCCCACCCTGGCGGAACAACCCCATACGGCTCGATATCTTCGTAACCGTTCAGGTATTTTCCAAAATATGCCGTGCGATACCCAGCCTCTTGCAGCCACACCGCCACACATTCTGAATCATCATACTTGGGCGCACCGCCCAACGGCATACGGTCGGTATAGACTTCGTGATTGTGAACATACTGCCCCGATAAAATACTCACACGGCTTGGGCAGCACAACGGTGTGGTGACAAATCCATTTTCGAATACGACCCCGTTTTTCATCAATTGATTTTTCACAGCGGGCATGTAATCCACCGTGTGATATGGCTGGTCATCGGTAAGCACCACAATGATGTTCGGGCGCGGATCGCTCAAACGCGCAGGCGAGGCGGGTGATTCGATCTCAATATCAAAAACCGTCGGAAGGTGATCGTTGATCGGCGTGGGCGGAGCATACACGGTCGGCACCGCAGCAGGGATACAGGAGGTCAACACGGTGACGCTGATCAGGCCGCTCAAGATAATTTTTATAATTCGCTTCATCTATTCTCCAGGCAGGTTGGATTGCAAAGTGAATTGTAACAAGAATTTATAAATTCAACCCGCATCGTGATAAACTCGGGCGATGGAATCCAAAATTCACGTCTATAAAAATCTTCAAGAATTAAGCACCGCAGCAGCAGACCTATTCGCCGCGTCTGCGGCGCAGGCGATCAGTTCACGCGGGCGTTTCCTCGCGGCACTTTCAGGCGGAGGCACACCCAAACCTTTCCATGAATTGCTTGCCACCGCACCTTACCGCGATCAAGTTGCCTGGGCCAGCACTCACCTCTTTTGGGGTGATGAGCGCTGCGTGGCAAAAGATGATTCGGGAAATAATTATTTTCAGGCAAGACAGGCATTTATTGACCGCGTTCACCTGCCTGAGGAAAATATTCACCGCGTCCTCTCTGAACTGGAACCTGATTCTGCCGCCGATGATTATGCCAGCCAGTTGAAAGCATTTGCCGAGGCGCCTCTCGCCTGGCCCCGCTTTGATCTCATCATCCTCGGCATGGGCGATGACGGGCATACGGCCTCGTTATTCCCTGGCTCCCCGGTGGAGGTCAACACGCCAACGGTTTCTGTCACAGCCAATTATCAAGACCGTCCTGCGAGGCGTGTCTCGCTGACACCGTTGGTCATCAATGCGGCTCGGCGTGTGGTCTTTCTGGTCAGTGGACAAAGTAAGTCCGAGACCCTTGCCCGCATCTTACATGGGGAACCTCAGCCAGACCTGTTACCCGCCCAACGCATCCGCCCCACTGATGGAGAAATCATCTGGCTGGTGGATGAAGCAGCGGCTGGCAAACTATAAAAAATTCTCGGGTGAAAATCATCCTCTCAAAACACAGGACCGCAGACTTTAGTCCGCTGCCCTTGAAATCGAGTGGAAATAAAATTTAGGAGCAAAGAATATGGAACTCGCACTGATCGGCTTGGGTAAGATGGGATTAAACATGGCAACACGGCTCGTACGCGGAGGTCATCGCGTGGTTGGGTACGCCCGCACCAAAGAGACCGTTGAAACAGCCATCAAGAATGGCGCTGAAGGCGCATTCACCCTGGAAGAGGCTGTGGGCAAGCTCACCTCCTCTCCGAAAGTTGTCTGGGTGATGGTGCCCTCAGGCAAAACCACCACAGAGACCATTGAAAAGGTTGCTTCCTTATTAAAGCCTGGCGATATCATCATTGATGGCGGCAACTCGAACTACAAAGACACCATCGCTCATGCAGCCATGCTTGAAGCCAAAGGCATCGACTTTGTGGATTGCGGAACCAGCGGCGGCATTTGGGGCATCACCGAAGGCTACAGCCTGATGATCGGCGGCAAGGAAGAAGTGACCAAAAAATTGAACCCGATCTTCGAAACGCTGGCCCCCGGAAAAGAATTGGGCTGGGGACGTGTCGGTCCGCATGGCGCAGGTCATTATGTGAAAATGGTTCACAACGGCATCGAATACGGCATGATGCAGGCCTTTGCAGAAGGTTTTGGAATTTTGAAGGGCAAGAAGGAATTCGGCCTCGATCTTTCACAGATCTCGCACATTTGGCAGCATGGCAGCGTTGTCCGCTCGTGGCTGCTTGACCTTGCGGCAAATGCCCTCGATGAAGATACCGAATTGAAGGAAATCAAACCCTGGGTGGCTGATTCCGGCGAAGGCCGCTGGACGGTCTTCGAATCCATTGACCTGGATGTGCCTGCCCCCGTCATCACCCTTGCACTGCAAATGCGCTTTGCCAGCCGTGATGAAGAAAACTACCCCGCCCGTATGCTGGCTGCGCTTCGCAACCAATTCGGCGGACACGCCATCAAGAAAGCTGAATAGACGCTAGATAGACGATGGACCGTAGGCCGTGGGAACTTTTCGCGGTCCATCGTCCACTGTCCACGGTCATTTATTTATGAATAACCTACCCAATAATGGCTTATTAACAACGATCATCATCTTCGGTGCCTCGGGTGACCTGACCCAGCGCAAACTGATTCCATCGCTCTTTAATTTGTTTCGCAAGCGGCGCACACCGAAAAAGTTTCAGATCATTGGCTTCGGTGGAACCGCCTTTACCGATGAGCAGTTCCGCGAGCATTTGCATACCGGGCTGAAAGAGTATGCTGGCTACACCTACACCGAGGAAGAATGGAACATCTTCGCGCCCAACCTGCACTACCTGCAGGGAAAATACAAAGAAGCCGAAGATTTCACCAAGCTGGCCGAATACCTGAGCACACTTGAGGGCGGCGCGTCCAATCGCCTGTTTTACATGGCGCTCCCGCCTACGCTGTTCCCGGTCATCATTGACAATCTCGATGCATCAGGTCAACTGCATGAAAATGGCGGCTGGCGGCGGGTGGTATTGGAAAAGCCGTTTGGCACCGATCTGCAGTCGGCACAGCAATTGAATCTGCAAGTTCATAAAGGCTTGAACGAATCGCAAATCTACCGCATCGATCATTACCTTGGTAAAGAGACCGTGCAGAACATTTTGTTTACCCGCTTTGCCAACACGATCTTTGAACCACTCTGGAATCGAACATACATTGACCATGTGCAGATCACCGTCGCTGAAAAGGTCGGTCTCGAACATCGTGCAGGGTTTTACGATGGCATCGGCGTGTTGCGGGATATGTTCCAAAATCATCTCTTGCAATTGCTCACGCTGGTTGCCATGGAACCGCCCGCGTCGTTCAGCGCAAGTCACTTGCGCAATGAGAAAGTAAAAGTTCTCAGCGCGATCCAGCCCATGACGCCCGAGCAGGTTTCGGCAAATACGGTGCGCGCACAATATAAAGGCTATCGCAGCGAAGACCAGGTCAACCCGAATTCCACCACGCCCACATATGCGGCGCTCCGTCTCTATATCAACAACTGGCGCTGGAAAGGCGTGCCGTTCTATTTGCGGTCTGGAAAAAACCTCGCCGAAAAACAATCGCAGATCATTATTCAATTCAAGGAACCGCCGCTGGCGATGTTCCCCATGCAGACGATGAAGCCGAACATGCTTGTGCTTTATTTGCAGCCCGATGAAGGGTTGCATGTCCGCTTTGAGGCAAAGGCGCCAGACACGGTTGCAGAGACGCGGTCCGTAGATATGGAATTTCGTTACTCGGGGGCGTTCGGGCAAACGGCGATTCCAGAAGCCTACGAAAGGCTGTTGCTGGATGCCATTCAAGGCGATGCTTCGCTCTTCACCCGCGCAGATGAAGTGGAAACGGCATGGTCGTTGATCGACCCGATTCTGCAAACATGGGAAACGCATCAGACTCCGCCGTTGGCTGTTTACAGACCCGGTAGCTGGGGCCCCCCCGAAGGATACGACCTGCTTGCCCGTGATGGGCGGCGCTGGCTCAATGAAGAAGCCAGCATGATGTTGGAAAAATAAATAAAAAGTCGAGGTGCGTGCAATGGCATCTCGACTTTTTATTTCCATTAAATTTCTGGAACGCTTTGGACGATTATTTATTCCGCAGGCGGCAGAGTGAAAAAGAAAGTGCTGCCTTTGTTCTCCCCCTGTGACTCCAACCATATCCGCCCGCCGTGGACTTCAATGACGCGTTTTACGATTGCAAGGCCAACCCCGGTTCCCTCCATTTCGGGGTTCAAGCGGCTGAACAAGTTGAAAATCCGTTCGTGATGCTGGGGCTCAATGCCCATCCCGTTATCCTTGATGAAGAAAATGGGATATTTCTTTTCAGCATCCACACCTGCTGTGCCGAACTGGATTTTCGGCTCAGACTGGCTGCCCATGAATTTGATGGAATTGGCGGTCAGGTTTTGCACGACTTCGGTAATGCGGATGCGGTCACAGCGAACGATCGGGAATTCTTCCTGTATTTCAATTCGGATCATCTCCCGTTGAGACGGGCTGAGAATCAAATTCAAGGTTTCCCTGACGATCTCTCCAAAATCAATATCCTCCAGCGGACTGGTCACACGCCCGATCCGCGAAATCTCGAGCAGGTCGTTCAACAGGGCCTGCATCACTTCGGTGGCAGTGATAATCCGCTGCATATCTTTTTCAAAGCGCGATAAATCCCCTTTTTTGGCGTCTTCCCACAAATATCCGACAAATCCGCGAATGGTCACAAGCGGCGATTTTAAATCATGTGACACGGTATAGGAAAAACGCTCCAATTCCGCATTCTTGGTTTCCAATTCGTTGATCAATCGCAAACGTTCATCAAAAAGACGCGCGGTCTCAATGGCATTTCCAACCTGGTCCGCCATGGTCTGCAGGGCGGTAATATCAGCGTCAGTGAAGGCCGCCTCCACCACTGATTGAATTGTCATCGCCCCTATTACCTGTCCACGGGCACGCAATGGAAGTGCCAGTTCTGAGCGGGAAAGCGGCAAAAAAGGATTCTTGAAACGAATGGCATCCTTCCCCACATCCAACGCAATACGCGCCCGATTGTTTGCCACACACCAGCCGATCATGGAGGTATTTCCGATCTCAAGGGCGTGTCTGGCATCCAGCAGTTGCCTGCCAGCGTCACCCGTGGCCGCTCGCAGTATCGCCATCTCGCGCTTTTCATCCACCAGAAAAATGCCAACGTAATAGTAATCAAAATGTGAACGGATCAACTCCACCACTTTGGGAAGCAATTCGTTCAACTCCAAAATGGACGTTGCTGCACTCGAAACTTCACTGGCGGTTTGAAGTTGATTGGTGCGCCGCAGAAGTGCGCCCAGGGTATCCAACTGTGCGCTTTCAGAATTCTTACTGTTGGTTATATCGGTCCACAGCCCCAGCCAATATTGCGGTAGTCCTTTTTCATCATAGACCAGGGCGGCTTCATCCCGCACCCATACAAGCCTTTGATCCTTCGCCATGACACGGTATTCCATCATGAAGGCTTCACCGGTCTCAGAGGTCCGTCGGCTTTCGGAAAAAACCCGCTCCCTGTCTTCTGGGTGCAAAATCTCCATCCACAGGGAGGGATTTTCCAAAAACTCCTCCTGGGTATATCCCAATATATTTTTCACCTGCGGACTGACATAAGTAGTAAGCACATCTGGCGATAAATCATTGATATAGGTAACCGAGGCAATATTTTCCAAAAAAGATCGATACTGACTCTCGTTCGAGTTCAGCCGCCCAATGGCCATGCGAGTTGTTTCCACGACGGCTTTTTGAATAAGAAGAACGATGAAAAAGAAGAAAATATAAATAAAAACCCTGGAAACAGGTTGATAAGAAATATGTTGAGGCAGGATCTGGTTTACTTCTGCATAGATCAGGTACCCGCTAAAGCCAATCGTGAGAAAAATGACCGCTACCCCTGTTTTCATTCCCAATACGAGGGCACCGAGCATAATCACCGCTGCATAACCGACAAAAATTGGTGAATCCACCCCACCTGCGGTATACGCCCCATAGGAGACCATCAGCCAAAGAGAAGACACCAAAAGCACTCCGGCCAGCTTCAGCTTATCCATATAAATTAACAAAAAGACCAGAATACAAGTCAGTAAGACACCCCCGCCAAAAAACAAAGCTCGTTGAAACAGGTCGGGAAAGAATAAAAACGAAGTCAGAACAAACAGCAGGTCCAAAACAAGAACGCTGGTTGTAAGGGAACGCAACAAGTCACCTGGAAATTCCTTTTCTTGTCTACCGGGGAATAACACCAAGGACTCTTTTGTCATGTTTTATCTTAAAGCTCTGCCCAATTTTATCTTAGTTTCCCATTTCCCTATTTTTTAAAAACCATACAGGTTTCGTCCAAAAAAGAAGACTGGCGATTTTGATCGCCAGTCTTCTTTTTTCATATATTACGGTTTATCTATTTGTCGCCAGTCATGGATGGAGCAGGCGCCTTGGAGCGAACAACCGCCCAAGCCAGAACGCCAAGCAATACAACAGCCACGCCATAAACAACGAACAAAACGCCGCCGGTCGCTGTGGAGTATTGAACAATGATCGGGGCAATGATCACGGCGACCAGATTCACCACCTTGATCATCGGGTTGAGTGCAGGGCCAGCCGTATCCTTGAACGGATCACCGACGGTGTCACCCACCACACCAGCCTTGTGGCGTTCAGAACCCTTACCAAGGTTTTTGGCAGGATCCTTGGGCTCATCTTCGATCAGTTTCTTGGCATTATCCCAGGCGCCGCCAGAGTTGTTGAGGAACACAGCCAGCAACTGGCCAGAAACGATGATGCCCGCTAAAAAGCCGCCGAGGGCTTCCACTTGCAGGAACAAGCCCACAACGATCGGGGTCACAATACCGAGCAACGCAAGGGATACCAATTCCTTCTGCGCAGCAGCGGTGGAGATGTTGACGGCCTGAGCGTAATCAGGCTTGACCTTTCCATCCAACACACCCAGTTTAAACTGGCGGCGGACTTCAAGCACAATGAGAGAAGCAGCGCGGGTCACAGCCTGAATGGCGAAAGAGGAGAACAGCCAGGGCAAAGCGCCACCGATGAGCATACCCACAAAAATCTGCGGGATATCCACACGGATACCAATTGCCTGAATCTGCTGGTCAACAGGAATGCCAAGGCTTTCTTGAGCGCGGGAAACGTCCACAAGGAAGGAACCGAACAAGGAAACGGCAGCAATCACCGCTGAGCCAATGGCCACACCCTTGGTAATGGCCTTGGTGGTGTTACCCACCGCATCCAGGTCAGCCATGATCTGCTGGGCCTTTTTGGTTTCCTTATCTTCCATGCCAGACCATGACATTTCACCAATGCCGTTCGCATTGTCTGCGATCGGGCCAAAGGAGTCCATTGCCACGTTGTTGCCGGTCAAGGTCAACATACCGATACCGGTCATGGCCACACCGTAAAGAATGAAGGTCGCGCGTTCCGCACCCGTTACACCGGGGATCGTTCCGAAAATAAAGATGGAAGCGATGATGGTCAACGCAATGACCAGAACAGACCAAACGGACGACTCGAAACCAACGGAAATACCATTCAAGATCAAGGTTGCAGGGCCGGTATCTGCGGCCTTCTTGATGTCATTCACAGGAGAGGCATGTGTACCAGTAAAGTATTCGGTCAGGCGATCGATCAAGATCGCAAGCAACACACCCACACCCACGGCCATTGGCATACGCCACCAGCCACCGTAATCAACCATGGTGTCTTTCATGTAAAAGAAACCAGCAATGAAGAACAATGCGGCGGAGATCCCAGCAGAAGTAATAAAGCCGCTGAAGATGGCCTTCATCGCGTCTTCGCTCTTGCCAGTCTCGCCACCCTTCACAAAGTAGGTGCCGATAATGGAAGACAACACGCCAATACCACGAACCATGAGGGGGAAGATGATCCACTCAAGGCGGCCGGTTGTGTGCCAGAGGGCCAGACCAAGAATCAGGCCCGACACGATCGTCACTTCATAGGATTCGAAAATGTCAGCGGCCATACCAGCACAGTCACCGACGTTATCGCCTACGAGGTCTGCAATCACAGCAGGATTGCGCGGATCGTCCTCAGGGATGCCTGCTTCCACCTTACCAACAAGGTCAGCGCCGACATCTGCAGCCTTCGTGAAAATACCACCACCCACGCGCATGAACAACGCGAGGAGTGTACCGCCGAAACCGAAGCCAAGCAGGGCGTCAGGAGCTGCAATACCAAGGATGATGAAGATGATGGTACCGCCAAGCAGACCCAAACCGTCTGTGAGCATGCCGGTGATTGTGCCGGCACGATAGGCAACGCGCAATGCATCACCAAAAGACTTCTTTGAGGCGGCAGCCACACGCACATTGCCTTCCACAGCCATACGCATACCGAGCTGACCCACAGTAAGTGAGAACCCAGCGCCCATGATAAAGGCGAGTGCGCGCGCCAGACCGATCCAGAAACGGACCTGGCTTTCGGTCATGGTGGAGAAGCGTTCACGGGCTTCAGGAGATGGCGGAACGACATAAACGGACAGGAACAAAGCGATCGTCAAAATGCCGATCAGAGGCAGAATGGAGCGGAACTGCTTGCGCAGGTAGGCATCTGCACCATCTTTGATCGCACCCCAGACTTCCTGCATCTTTTGAGTGCCTTTATCTTCACGCAGGATTTGGGAGCGGAGGAAGAGCGCGTACAACAAGCCGATAATGGCAATGCCAAATACGACCCAGATCGCGATCGCCTCCAATGAGGTAAGTCCTTGCATATAATACATGTGCGGTATATCCTCCGGGGGGAATAAAAAATGTTGGCTTGCGCCTATTAAGCAGAGGGATTTTACAGTTGCAAGATGAATGTGTCAAGAAATGTGGATGTCAAATCAAGTTTTATTGACACACGTTGACAGTCCATCCCAAATCTGATAATATCTAGCGAAATTAGATGTAAACTCAAAATCAGGAGAGAAAACATGCTTCAAGAAATTGAAACCCAACTGTTCACATTAACTCCTGCCGCCAGTCAGGCTGTCAAAGATATTCTTCAACAGCGCAACCTTGAAGGTTACGCCCTGCGCGTGTATGTTGCAGGCGGTGGTTGCTGCGGCGTAAATTTTGGCATGGCGCTTGACAACAACTTCCGCAGTGTGGATACCACATTCGAAGCCAACGGCGTCAAGGTTGTGGTTGATGAAGTTTCCATTGACTATCTCCGCGATGCGACGGTCGATTTCGTAAACGACCCACACCACGGACAGGGATTTGCAGTCAGCAGCCCCAACGCAAAAGGACACTCCCACGGTGAAGGCGGTTGCGCCTGCAGCACGAACAGTGGTGGTTCATCCTGTGCCTGCGGCGGCGGCGGTGCCTGCGGTTGCAGCAACTAGGCTTTTTCGAATCAAAAAATGACCGGGTAACACCGGTCATTTTTATTTAATGGCACGGATCATCTTCCGCGCAGGAAAGAAATGATCGTTCCCAATGCGCCGACGAAACCGAAACCGAAAATCAAGAGGCCCACCGGCACACGATTCGTGTTGACTGCTTCATCTACGAAAGTTGCAACCACCAAAGGGACGGGTGGAGTAAAAGTGGGCAGCCTTGTCGGCAAAACGGGGGTGCTGAACGCCGCAACCAAGGTTGGGTTGATATTTACAACGGGTGTAGATGCAGGGGTTGGGGTTGGCGGAGCTGCCACCAAAGGCAATTCACCGAACTTTACAACTTTTACATAAGGTGCATATACCCAGGCTACTGAGTTAGGAACACCGGGATAATAAATTTGAATCCAATTTTTATCTTCAGAGTACCCGTAGGCAGGAACTTCCTGACCCGCCAGCAAAACCCCAATGGCCGGGTAAAGATAAATACTGGGACCCGAGTAAACATACTCCTGTGGGTGTCCTTCATCCAAATACAAGGCTACAGTGGCGCCACCGGGTGTTCCAGTTACAGTTGGAATTGAACCCGTTGGCTGCTGGGCATGGACCGTGGTCGGCACAGGGGAATGGAATGCAAACACCATGCCCAAAAACATGACCAAAATGAATGCCGTAAGGCGAATTCGTCTTGCAAAGATCATATTATTATCGGCGCAAAAATAGGGAAAGCAGGAAACCGATCATACCCAAAACAGCAAGCGCAATAATGATAATTGCCAGAGAGCCAGTCTGGCTGGAAATGACCGGGGGAGCTTGTGTGTATGAAGGAACCACCAATGAGGGCGGAGGCGTGAAGGTGGGCAGACGTGTAGACGTTGGGACAATGCTAAATTGCGCCGCCAGAGTTGGGTCAACGGTTGAAGTTGGCGGCGGCACAGGCGTGGGCGGGGCTTCCACTACTAGAAGCGTTCCCGGGGAGACCTGCACAAGCGGCGAATACACCCAACCTTTATTGTAAGGAGCGCCGATGAATTCAATCTGCACCCAGTCGCCGCCTGCAGACCGTCCAAGCGCAGGGGCAGTTGACCCTCTCAACAGGGTGCCGACAATGGGGTAAATGGAAGAGCTCGGTCCCATGCGCACATTGATCTGCGGCTCATCGGTGATGACTGTGATGAACATTCCTGTTGAAGCAGGAGTCTCTGTCGGTTGCTGGGCCAGGACAACGGTCGAGGAAGACGCGAAAAAAATTGTCCAGAGGGAAAACAAGGTTGTGAAAATGATCAGGAGGGTGGGTTGAAACCAGATTCGCTTCATTTCGTAAGTAACTCTTAAGGAGAATCGCAAAGGCGATTATAATCTACTTCATGGAACGAAAAATTTTTCACGGAAATCTCAAACCAGTGGATGTTGCACAAGCTCTGCTGGGTGAATTCAATCAGGGAAATTTACAGGCACAGTCCTTTGGACAAAGTGACAAGATGATCGTTCAGGTGGGAACCCACCCTGGGGCAATGTCTGGCGGGCAAACGGCCATGACTGTGACGATCCAAAAGCATGAAGATGGCATCATGGTGGAATTGGGCCAGCAGGCCTGGCTTGGCGTGGCTGCCAGTTTGGGAATGAGTGCGCTCGCTGCTCTGAGGAATCCCTTCAGCTTGCTTGGCCGGCTGGATGATATTGCCCAGGACATCGAAAACCTTCAGATGAGTGAAAAGATCTGGCAGGTGATCAACCAGACTGCGCGCGCCGCCGGGGCATCCACTGAGTTATCGGACCGCCTCAAGAGATTGACCTGTGAATACTGTGGAACAGCAAATGTTGTTGGTGACCCTTCGTGTGTTGCCTGCGGGGCTCCGCTTGGCAAAGTGCAACCGCGTACCTGCCGGCATTGCGGTTATGTAGCCCGGCCTGATGACAAAAAGTGCCAGAACTGCGGCCAGGACCTTTAATAATAAAGATTAACAGGAAAAAATGAATCTGAAAGAACTCGAAGCCCGTCTGCAAGCTCTGATCGAAGTGGATTTATTGAAAATTCTCCCCAGCCGCAAGGTTGAAGATGTGATCGTGCAAAAACTGGCGGCGGCCATTCAACTTAATACCACCACTGCCACCGATGGCTCGGTCATTGCGCCCAATGTTTATACCCTGATCGTGCATCCTAGCGAGGCCGCCAAATGGCAGGACCAGCAATTGCTTACAATCCTATTGCATTCGATCTCAGCCGTCGCCCAGGAAGCGGGGTTTAAGGTTACAATATCTCCAACGATCACGATTTCGACAGACGAAAAACTTCCATTGAATGATGCCCAGGTCGTGGCATCTTATCGGATAGAACCTATGGCAGACACAAACGCAACCCCACTTGACACTGGAAATCTGGAAGATTACAGCAAGATTCCCGAAAATGCTTTTCTAATTGTAGAGGGAGTCAAGGTTTTTCCGCTGAAACTTCCTGTTATCAATATTGGGCGCAGACTGGATAACCAACTAATCATTGATGACCCGCGGGTCTCACGGAATCATGCCCAACTGCGTGCGATCAAAGGCAGGTTCGTGGTTTTCGACCTCAATTCAACAGGCGGCACCTTTGTGAATGGACAGAGGGCCAGTCAGGTTGTGTTGTACCCTGGTGATGTCATTTCATTGGCCGGTGTGGCCCTGATCTTTGGTCAGGACAACCCGCCTCCCCGCCCAGACCTGAAAGATACCGCTCCTTTCCAAAGCGCCACAGCAGATCGCCCCACTGCGTCGCTCAAAGAACATTCCACAGCTAAATTAAAGAGAAGATGAGCGCCCCGATCATATTGGCTTTACGCCTTATGATGGCCCTTGCCCTGTATGGATTCCTGGGCTGGGCACTTTTTGTATTATGGCGTGATGTGCAAAAACAAGGCTTCTCGCTGGCAAATAGACGAGTTCCCGGAATCAGCCTCACGGTTCGGCATGGACGCGGGGCACCCATCGTAAAAAGTTTTACCCAACCTGAGATCACCATTGGGCGCGATCCCGGATGCGACATCCCTTTGATCGATGACACCATCTCCACCCGTCATGCGCAATTGACCTATCACCACGGGCAATGGTGGCTGGACGATCTCGCATCCACCAATGGAACAGCCCTGAACAACATCATGGTCACCATGCCAACAGTGCTGACCTCTGGCGATGAAATTCAATGCGGCGACACCCGCCTCATCATCAATCTTTCAACCGACACTTTCGTATCCCCAACACAAAGAGTGGAAAGGCATCAATGAACATGGAAAAAGCATCCATCGCGCTCATCGGCGGCTCTGGCTTGTATCAAATGGCTGGCTTGCAAAACACAACCGAACATGAAATAGATACTCCCTTCGGGAAACCCAGTTCCCCCATCGTCATCGGCACTTTGGAAGGGACGCGAGTCGCCTTTCTTGCAAGACACGGGATCGGTCACCACATCACACCGACCGAAGTCCCGTACCGCGCAAACATCTACGCCTTGAAACTGCTCGGCGCGGAGCGGATCATCAGCATCAGCGCCTGTGGATCTCTGCGCGAAGATTACGCGCCCGGTGACATTGTCATCCCCGATAATATTTACGACAACACCAAAGACCGTGTCCGCTCCTTCTTCGGAAATGGATTTGTGGCGCACGTCGGTGTGGCAGACCCGTTTTGCACCGACCTCTCAAACGACCTTGAAGCAGCCGTCCGTGCCACCAACGCCAAAACCCATCGCGGCGGAACATTAATCACCATCGAAGGGCCGCGCTTCTCCACAAAAGCGGAATCAAATGCCTTCCGTGCCTGGGGCATGTCCATCATCGGCATGACCGCCTCCCCGGAAGCCTTCCTCGCGCGCGAAGCAGAGATCTGTTATGCCACCATGGCACACGTCACCGACTATGATGTCTGGCATGAAAGCGAAGAGCCCGTCACCGTGGAAATGGTCATCCAGACCCTGAACAAGAATACACAAAAAGCACAGGAAGCCATTCACAACCTTATCCGCGGATTGAAGGAACAGCGCAATTGCAAATGTGGTGAAGCACTTGCCACAGCGTTGATCACCAACCCGAAAGTGATCCCAGCTGAAACACGCCAAAACCTCGATCTGTTGGTTGGCAAATATATGAAATAACGCCTCTTGAGCAGGCAGTTATCCATCATTCTAAAAGTGGATCAAAGCCGCACTCAAAAAATTACCAGCAAGAGCCATGAATAAAAAGCCCTGACACCAATAATCTTGATGCAGGGCTTTTTCCTTGCCTCGTACACAAACCGCCGTTTTCCTGAAGAAACCCAATTTCCACTCCCATCGAAAAATGATGTACCATTAATGAATGCATGACCAAATTCAAACCCGCCTGCTTCGCTGGGCTGGAATTTTTCTCCTCATACAATCCACAATCCTGACGCTGGCACCAGCCGTACGCGAACGTTCCTGGGATGTAGACTACAGGCTCTCACATTGGGTCGGTCTCATTGCATGGGCCGTGTTCATGACCGCTGCCCATCGCGCTTCCATCAAACACCTGCCTGAACGCGACCCCTACCTGCTGCCTGCTGCAGCTTTACTCAGTGGATGGGGGCTGCTCACCATCTGGCGGTTGGATGAAACCTTCGGGATCAGACAAACCATCTGGCTTGGGCTCAGTGTGACGGGCTTCATCCTTGCAATGTCTCTGCCGCAAAATCTTTTTTTTCTCAGGCGATATAAATATGTATTGCTGGGCGGCGGACTGCTCATCACCGCGCTTACCTTATTGCTTGGCACAAATCCGCTTGGCGTCGGTCCGCGGTTGTGGCTGGGGTGTTGCGGCGTATACTTTCAACCCTCCGAGCCGCTCAAGTTACTGCTGGTCATTTATCTCTCCGCCTACCTCGCCGACCGCATCAACATTCGCTCGTCGTCACTCTCTTTGCTTGTGCCCACGTTGGTTGTTACAGGGGTTGCGCTTTTGCTCCTGCTCGTCCAACGCGATCTCGGCACCGCGTCCATTTTCATTTGCATTTTCACCGTCATCATTTTTCTTTCCACAGGCAGGCGGCGCATTTTGTTTGGCGCGGTTTTCTTTTTGGCGCTCGCGCTCTTTTTAGGATATTTTTTCATAGACATCATTCGCATCCGCGTGGAAGGCTGGCTTGATCCGTGGGCCGACCCATCGGGACAGTCCTACCAGATCGTGCAATCTCTTCTGGCAGTTGCGAACGGCGGCACCATCGGGCGCGGACCTGGATTGGGAAGCCCGTTGCTTGTTCCTGTTGCCATCTCTGATTTCATCTATGCGGCCATTGCGGAAGAAACGGGTCTGGCTGGGACCATCGGCCTGCTCGGCACCATTTGGCTGCTCCTCGCCCGGGGCATGATCTCCTCACTTCGCGCCGCAGACAGATTCCGCCGTTATCTTGCTGCAGGCGTGGTGACCTATCTCGGCATTCAAAGCCTGCTCATCATCGGCGGCAATTTACGGCTGGTACCGCTGACGGGGGTCACACTTCCGTTCGTTTCCTACGGCGGCTCATCGCTGCTGACATCTTTCATCGCCCTCTTCATTCTGCTCACCATCAGCAACCTCGAAGACAGCGAGCCCGCCCAATTGCAAGACCCCAAACCATACACTTTCCTTGCGGGTCTGCTTGCCCTCGGACTCGCCACCAGCGCATTGACCACCGCATGGTGGGCGGTGATCCGCGCACCTGACCTGCTCAACCGTACCGACAATCCGCGCCGCGCCATTGCAGACCGTTACGTGCCGCGCGGCGAGTTGGTGGATCGGGACAACCAACCCATCAACATTACCGAGGGCGAAAGCGGAACCTATCAACGTGTGTATGTGTACACAGAATTGGCACCCATCACTGGGTACACCCATCCCATCTATGGTCAAGCTGGGTTGGAAGCCACACTCGATGATTATTTGCGCGGCTTACAGGGAAACCCAGCCAGCTTGTTATGGTGGGATCGTCTGGTTTACGGCACTCCTCCGCCCGGGTTGGATGTACGTCTCAGCTTGAGTCTTGCCCTGCAATCCAAAGCAGACCAATTGCTGGGCGGCCACAGCGGAGCCATCCTTTTGATGAATGCAGAAACAGGTGAGATCCTTGCCATGGCGTCGCACCCAACCTATGACCCCAACAAGCTGGATGAAGAAGGCGAAGCCTTGTCACAGGCGACAAATTCAGCGGCACCCCTCGTGAACCGTGCCACGCAGGGGTTGTACCCGATCGGCACGGCCATGCTGCCGTTGATCCGCGCGAATTTTGGAGAAACGCAACCGACAGACAACGAGTTGAAAGCGTATTATCAAAAACTGGGCTTATATCAGGCGCCGCAGATCAATATGCCCATCGCTTACGATACGGAAAATCCATCCGCGTATGAATTACGGGTCAGTCCGTTACAGATCAGCCTGGCCGCATCTGTGTTGAGCAATCACGGCATGATGGTAGTTCCGAGCATTGCCACCGCAGTGAACACGCCCGAGCAGGGATGGGTGGTGCTTTCCACAGCGGAGAGTCGGCCTGTTGAGATGATTCAGGCCGGGGCGGCGGATGAAGCGGCGCTTTCCTTCATCCTGGAAGGCAAACCGTTTTGGAGTCACGTTGGTCAGGCCAGTGGGTCAAACGATACCGTTGTCACGTGGTTTCTCGGCGGCACCCTGCCCAGTTGGAGCGGCGCCCCGCTGACCGTGGTGGTGACGCTCGAAGAGAACAACACATTTCTCGCAAAATACATCGGCGAAAACCTGCTCGACACGGCGACAAGTAGGTAGAAAAACAGAGCAGGCCTTTGTGCCTGCCCTGTTTCACTTTTCACTCGCTACTTTCCACCCTCCCTATACCTTCGGCCCTGCCTCGATCACATCCTGCGGGGTACCGATTTCGAATTTTCCAAAATTTTGTTTAAAGCGCATCGCGAGGTCTTTGTATCTTCGGTCATATTCTTTTTGGTCATGCCATGATGAAGCAGGGTTCAAAACTTCAGCGGGCACATCGGGGCATTGGGTGGGGACCTCAAAGCCAAAGATCGGATCGTGCGTGAATTTGACCTGATCCAGTTTTCCATTGAGCGCGGCGTTCAACAAAGCGCGCGTGTACTTGATAGAAATGCGCTTGCCCACACCATACGGCCCGCCCACCCAACCTGTGTTGACCAGCCAGCAAGTCACACCGTAACGCTCGATCTTGTTCTTGAGCAGTTCAGCATATTTATATGGATGATGCACCATGAACGGTCCGCCAAAGCAGGCGCTGAACGTGATCTCGGGCTCTTTCCCCAACCCGACTTCTGTCCCTGCGATCTTGGAAGTGTACCCGCTGATGAATTGATACAAAGCCTGATTCGGGGTCAGGCGCGCAATCGGCGGCATCACCCCGCTGGCATCACAAGTGAGCAGGATGACATTCTTCGGGTGTCCCGCCTTCTTTTCAGGCACGGCATTGTCAATGAACTCAAGCGGATACGAAGCACGCGTATTTTCGGTAATCGTGTCATCGTCGAGATCAATTGAGCGCGTAACGGGATCAAAGGGCACATTTTCGAGGATCGTGCCAAAGCGTTTCGTCGTGGCGTAGATCTCTGGTTCCGCAGATTCAGACAACCCGATGACTTTTGCGTAGCATCCACCTTCAAAGTTGAACACACCGTCATCGCTCCAGCCATGTTCATCGTCACCGATCAGGCGGCGGGTGGGGTCGGCCGAAAGCGTGGTCTTGCCCGTTCCGCTCAGACCGAAAAACAAAGCGACATCATCCGCGTTATCGGGGTTCACATTGGCAGAGCAATGCATCGAAAGCACCCCATCGAGCGGAAGCAGATAATTCAGAATCGTAAAAACGGACTTCTTGATCTCGCCTGCGTAAGCCGTATTGCCGATGATGGCGAGCTTTTTTTCAAAGGACAGGCAAATGAAAGTCTCGCTGTTGGTGCTGTCCACTGCGGGCGCGCCCTTGAACGACGGCATGGCGATGATCGTAAACTCAGGCACGAAGCGTTTGTATTCCTCAAGCGATTGCGGCAGGATGAACATGTTGCGCACGAAGTGACTGTGCCATGCCAACTCGGTCACAATGCGGACAGGCAGACGATAGGATTCATCTGCGCCGCCGTAGACATCCTGCACAAAGACATCACGTCCCTGCAGGAAACCCAACATTCGGTCATACAGGACCTCGAACTTGTCCGCTTCAAAAGGACGGTTGTACACGCCCCACCAGATGTTGTTCTCGGAGTCGGTATGCCGCACCACGAATTTATCGTTCGCACTGCGGGCGGTGTGTTTTCCTGTATTTGCCACAAAGGGACCACCCGCAACCAACGCGCCTTCATTGCGGAAAATCGCTTCTTCCACAAGCGCCTCGGTGGGCAGGTTCCAATAGGCAAGCCGTAAATTTCCAATTCCGTTATTCGATAAGTTGTAATCCGCTTTACGCGTCTGCGCGATGGACTCAGCGGGGGTTTTGATATTCAACAGGTTATTCATAAGTTAGTCTCCGTTTGGGAGTCAGGTTGAAGGTTTCAGGTTGAAGGGTGAAAGTTTGCGACCAGCACCTTGAAACATGTCACCTGAAACTCTTTCACATCCAATCCCGTATCATCTTCTTATCGCCAATGTAAATTTCGTTCGGCGAAGTTGGGTCGAGTGCCCATTTGATGCGGGCAATGCCTTCGGTGATGTCTTTTATGCTGCCCGCAAACGAAATGCGGATATGCCCCTCCATGCCAAACTCCCTGCCTGGCACGGTGACCACCAACGCCTTTTTCAGCAGAAACTTGGAAAGCTCAACCGAATTCGTGTTGAATGCCCGTAAATCGAGCAGGGCATAGAACGTCCCTTTGGGCTCGATCAGGCGCGCCCCATTGAAAGTCCGCATTTCCTGCAAGACCACCTCACGGTTATTTTGAATCTGCAAACGCAGCGCCTCCACCACAGACTGCAAGCCGTTCAGCGCACCTTCTGCCGCGGCCTGTGCGATCGGCGACACGCAAGAGGTCGTCTGTGCAAGGACATTGGTCATCACTTTGATGAGATCGCGCGGAGCGATCACCCAGCCGATACGAAACCCCGTCATGCCATAGACCTTCGCCACACCGTTGACAACGATGATGTGAGAATTGTCTATTTCTTTTTTGGTGAACGAGTACGCAGGGACGGCAACATTTCGGCCAAAGACCAGCTTATGATAGATGTCATCGCAGATCATAAAGATGCCTTTGCGCTCACACAGTTCCACGATCTTTTCGACCAATTCAGGCGGGTAGATCGCGCCTGACGGATTGTTGGGGCTGTTCACAACGATCGCCCGTGTGGATGAAGTAATGGCCCGTTCGATATCTTCAAAACGCGGAGTGAAGGTCCCATCTTCGGGGGTGACCACCACAGGCACGCCGAGGCACATCTTGATCATTTCAGGGTAAGAGACCCAAAACGGCGCAATGATGATGACCTCATCCTGTGGGTTCAAAATGGAGTAAAAGATATTGAAAAGCGATTGTTTCGCGCCATTGGTGATGATCACATTCTCAGGCGCAACCAGTCGGTTGTAGTTCTCTTCGGTGTATCGAATGACAGCCTTCTTCATCGAAGGCAAGCCATCGGGCGGTGTGTATTTCACCTCTCCGCTGCTCAATTTTGCGCCAGAAGCCAGAATGGCCGCAATCGGTGTTTTATTCTTTGGCTCCCCGATCCCCAAATTGATGACCGCCTCCCCGCGTTCACGCAACAGACGCGCCTCCTCATTCAAGGCCAGGGTCGGCGATTCAGCGATCTCCAGTGCAAGTTTGCTTAGTTTCATAAGTCTCCTTGATATGTCAGTGTGACGCGGATTTTTTCCCAGCTACGCCTGCTCCGTGCCCACAATGACATTTCGTTAAAATAAAAATCTGGTCAGGCAATTAGCCGACCAGATACATTTCCATAACCGCAGGAAGAAAGCGGCACTGACAATCAACTTGTCAGGCATGGCGTTCATGACGTCATTATACTATACGGGTTTAAATGCCCTCTCGAACGAAAATCCCATTTTCCTTGTAACAAATGTAACGCAAACTTACTGGCAGGTAAAAGTCCCTGCCTCTACATCATGGGCCAAACTCCAGATCTTTGCATATTCCTGCAAATACAGCGCGGCGATCTCGGGGTTGTCAATGATGATGACGTTCTCTTCATTTTTTTCATTCGCACCCGCCGTGAAGTTCAGGGAACCTGTAATGACGGTGCTGTTATCCACAATGATCACTTTGTTGTGCATCAGGCTTCCATTGCCATCCTGCCTCACAGGCACCCCTGCACACCAAAACGTTTTCAAATCTGAATAAATGCTGGTGCTGGCAAGCGTTTCATACACACCCTGCACATCCACCCCAGCCTTGAAGCGCTCGATCATGGTCTGTGCCAGGGCATCATCAGTAAAACTAAAAGCAAGGAAGCGGATGCTGAACTTCGCATCGTTCACCACGGCCAGCAGGCTGCTCATGGCGTTATCTTCGGAAGAGAATAAAACCTGAACTGGGGTTGTATCCAAAATCGCCCATTGATTGCTGATGGTCGAAGGCGCACGCGGACCGAATTGCCCGCTCCACAACTCCTGGAATTCACGCTCGTAAATGTACGCGATCTCTGGCGAACGCAGCACGATCACATTGTTGTTCTGTTTGAAGATGCCGTTTACCGTGATATTGGTCGAACCCGTCCACACGGCCTGCTGATCGAAGATCCAGAACTTGTTGTGCATGAAGGCTTCCCGCCCCGCATCATCCTTGACCTCGATGCCTGCTCCCATTAAAAGGGAGAATTGTCTACGCTCGGGCTCTGAATCGATCTTGAGACCGTATTCGTCATCCGTGATCCATTTCACGTCCACGCCGCGATTCTTTGCTGCGATCAATGCTTCGGCCACAGGCGTGAGATTGAATTCAAACGACGCAATATGGATACTGACCTGAGCCGCATTGATCCATTGAATCAACTTTTCTTCAATGGACCCTGCGAACGCATCGGGGTTATTGATGGCAAGCGGATCTGTAAAATAGACCTCCCACCAGCCTGCCAGCGGAACGGGGGTCGGCGTTTCGGGCACAGGGATGATGAATTCAGGAGTGGGAGTTTCGGTGACAGGGACGATAAACGCTGGTGTTTCCGTGACAGGCTCAGACACGATCGGGGTATCGGTCACTGGGATGATAAATTCGGGTGTCTGACTCGCGTAAAAAGGGATCTGTGTGACGAACTGCGGAGTTGTCGGTAGCGGCTCGCAGGCGGCAACAATTAAAGTAATAAGGATGAATGGGAGAAGGATTTTTTTCATAATAAGTGTAGAGCGACATGGTATGTCGCTCTACCAAATATACCGCTTTTGCGAGAATAACGCGGAAGTTCGCCCGCGAGCCAATTTACTCTAGTGCCGCAAAATCCTGCGGGTTGCCCAGCGGATAAATGCCCGCCCCATCGGCAATGCGTTTGACAAGGCCACCAAGCACAGAACCTGTGCCCACCTCCACAAAGGTGTTGACGCCATTGGCAGCCATGTATTGCACCGATTCGGTCCAGCGCACGCGGGATTGCATCTGTGCGATGATGTCGGCGCGGGCGGCTTCAGCGTCGGCCAGCGGCGCGGCATGAACATTTCCAATGACAGGAATGTTCAGCGCGGCAAATTTCGCAGAGGCCACGGCGGCGTTCCATTCGTCTTGAATGGGAGCCATCAGAGAGGAATGTGCGGCGATGGATACCGCCAAAGGCAGGGCGCGTTTTGCACCAGCAGATTTGGCACCAGCCATCGCCCGTTCCACAGCGGCTTTGGCGCCAGAGATAACGACCTGACCGGGGCAGTTGTCATTGGCCACCTGCACAGATTCGCCTTCGGCGCTGGCTTCGGCGCAGACTTTGTCGAGTGCCGGAATATCCAGGCCGAGGATGGCGGCCATGCCACCGG
Source organism: Anaerolineales bacterium (assembly GCA_035339375.1). Taxonomy (GTDB): domain Bacteria; phylum Chloroflexota; class Anaerolineae; order Anaerolineales; family Villigracilaceae; genus Villigracilis. The sequence goes on from DAOQID010000058.1 coordinate 24,944, forward strand.
GGGCAAGCTGGCCTGCGTGTTTCATCAATTCGGCGCGCTTGCGGACGAGACGCAGGCCGTCTTCGAAGGTCAAGGCTCCAGAGGCGGCGAGGGCAGATAACTCTCCCAGCGAATGACCCGCCAACATGGCAGGAGCAGTTGTCAGATTGGGGTAAAGATGCGAGAAGGCGCGGAAAGCGGCAATCGAATGGACGAAGAGAGCGGGCTGGGTGTTGACCGTGTCGTTGAGTTCGTCAGCAGCGCCTTCCATCATCATGGTGGAAAGGGAAAATCCGAGAATGGAATCGGCTTCTTCGAAGGTTTGTTTTGCGATGGGGTGTTGTGCGGCGAGGTCTTTGCCCATGCCGACGGTTTGCGAGCCTTGCCCGGGGAAGATGAATGCGGTGGTTTGTAAATTAAGTTTCATGTAGTCTCCATTTTGTTAGACCCCACAGGTTGTAAAAACCTTTAGGAACTTGGAAGTGAAATCCTTGTACAAAGAAACAAGAAAATCTTTTGAACCACGGAGACACTGAGGCACGGAGATTTATAAAGTTTTTCTCAGTGTCTCCGTGCCTCAGTGGTTTTACCTGTTTGGTTTCGGCTTGTCCGAGGCAGGGTCTTTGCCATTTAAAACACAAACGGGTCGTGAACGTCACGACCCGTTGAGATTTACTCGCTGGCTTTCTTTTCTTTTTTGACCTGAATTACTTCACGGCCATTGTAGAAACCGCAGTTCGAGCAAACGGTGTGCGGCAGGCGCTTGGAACCGCAGTTGGAGCAGGTGACGGTGTTGAGCTGGGTCAACGCGTCATGTGCGCGGCGGCGGTCGCGGCGGCCCTTCGAGTGCTTGCGCTTTGGATGTGGGGTCATGAAACTTTCTCCTTTATACATACATCAGACGGGC
>DAOQID010000059.1:0-5095 GCA_035339375.1 Anaerolineales bacterium
ATTGACCAGAGCAGGCTGAAGAGCAGGAAGCGATAATCCACGCCTGCTTTTTTCAATTGCAGGAACATGAAGATGCCCGTTGCAACAGTGATGAAAAAACCGAGGGTTAGGGCGATCTCCAACCAGGTTTCCTGACCTGTCACACCGAGCCACGGAATTTTGCTGATGTTTGCATTGACGTTGCCAGGCTGGAAGAAAGTTTGGAAGTTTTTCGGGTTGAGAAGATATGTCAATGCCAACACGACCGCTGCCAGGATCAACTGCAGAGATTGAAACTTGATCTGATAGTCCACAGTTTTATCTGTGTGAAATACGGTCTGGATATTCCGCACGACGGGGCGCAGGGCAAAGATGCCCGCACCAGCAAGAATGACAAGAAGAAGGGTGAGAAATAAAATCATATGACCTCTTTGTGGTTTACCATAACTGCGGTTTGGTTGCCATCAGATAAGTGATTCCGATGGTGATGATGACAATGACCGTGCCTAAAATAATCCCGTTGCGCGAAACGCGTTGGTAATCGGGATTGTCCGCGCCTTTGGTCTCTGCTAATTGCTGCTGCTTCTTGAGCATGGGAGCATAGACAAAAAGACCGAGGATGGAGATGACCACATACAGAATGAGCGCCACGGTCATCCACGGCGTGGAGTAGTGGATCTGCCCGCCGACGCGCATCATGATCTCGCCAGTGACGTATGCCAGAATATAAGCAGGGTTGGCGATCCAGTTATCGAGCAGGCGGATGGTTTTGAGGGTGTACACCAGCGTCTCGCGGGTTTTGGGTACGGTCATGAACCACGGGAAGTAGGTCAGGTTCGCGCCGAGCGAGATGATGGCGCAGAGAATGTGGATCCATTTGGCAATTGCGTAAATCATTTTGACACCTCGTTTGAGTTTGGAAGTTGAAGGTTACAGGTTGAAAGTTGCAAGTTAGTTTTTATAGATCTCATTCGCGGCATGGATGCCTGCGATGACAGCCGCTTCCACGCCGCCGCCCATCACGCCCGAGCCAGCGACATATAGATTCTTGACGGGCGTTTTCACGGTCAGGCGTTTTTGTCCCATGGCGGGACCGTAGATCGAGCCGTTGGTCGTCCATGCGTAACGGGCAAAGGTAGCTGGCGTGCCTTCCTGCCGATAGGTGATGTGCTGCTGCAAGCCAGGGATGACTTCCGCCGCGGAGGCGATCATCTGGTCGGCGTATGCGCGTTTTCGTTGGTTGTAACCTTCAGCCTTGCGATCCCATTTGGCGAACTCTGATTCGGGGAGGAGCTTCAACAGAGTTACAGAAGCATGTTTCGGCGGGGCAAGAGACGGATCCACATTCGAGGGGATCATGATCCCGATATCATCCAGCATGGTGATGGGGGCGAGGTTCGGGGTGATATCCAATCCCAAAAAGACGATGAAGGCAGAAGTGGATGGTTTGAGCGATTCGATATAGTTGGTGAAATCTGCAGGCAGATGTTCGCGCCCGAGCAATTCAAAAAATGTTTTGTGCGTATCTGCATTGGAGATGAGCGCCTTGGCATGATGCGTGGTTCCATCTTTGAGTTCGATGCCAACGGCGCGACCTTTCTCGGTCAGAATGCGTTTTACAGGTGTGCGCAAAAACACCTTGCCGTTGTGCTTTTCGATCGCATCCACAAGTGCGTTTGGAAATGCCTGCGAACCACCGACGGGATAATAGCCGCCATCGAAGTGATAACCGAAGATGGGCGCCATGTTGCCGACGCTGAGCGACTTGGGGTCGTCGCTGAGATAGCCTGTGAGCGCGCAAAGCAATTCTTTGACGCGGGCATCTTTGAAAAACGTGTCGAGCATTTCAATGAAAGGTCGGTCCATCCATTTGTAGGAATGCGGGTGAGTTCGCGGATACGCCAACAGGTCGTCCACGTTATCGGGTGTGCGCGGTGCGCCGCCCAGCTTTTCCATGTCGGCATACATATCGCGATAAACGCCCAGCATTTCATCGAAGAATGCGCGGATGTTTTGCGCTTCGGATGGAAAACGCTCGCCCAGTTGCTGAATAAATTCGTTCGCATCATGCGGGACCTTGAAGTGGGTCTCGCCCAGAAAATATTCCTGCTCGTTGAGTTTCCACTCGATGGAATTCTCGATATCGAGCATTCGCAGCAGCGAACGGATTCCGCCACGCTCGCCGAGTCCGCTGAAATCATGAACACCTGCGTCGAAGATGTATGTCCAGCGCTCTCTCGATTCGATGGGCTGACCAGGAATGCGGACGTTGCGATCCCATGCGGTGCAGAATCCGCCAGGCAGGTAGTGCTGTTCGAAGACGGCTACTTTGAGTCCGCGTTTGGCGAGCAGGGCGGCGGCAGAAAGCCCGCCAATGCCAGAGCCGATAACGATGACGTCATGTTCATTTGTGGCAGCAGGACGCTTGTCAAATTTCGGCGCTGACCATTTGTACGGGTCCCATGCATCGAGACGTGCCTGCACGCTTTTGCGGGAATAATATGCAGGGAAGCGCGAAGAGAAGATGATCCCCGCCACAACGCCGACGTTTGGGACGATGACCGCCCAGATCAATTTTTGTGCAGGGATCGCAACTGCCAGCACACCCAGCAAAGTGTTGACCGTGAAAATTCCCGCCCATACGCTTGTGATGATCTCGTTGATCCGAATGAAGGCGGGGTCGTTCCAGTAGGATTTGTCCCAATCTTCTTTTGCGTATTGATAGGTGAATGGATTCTTCATCGCCAGTGTGCTGACTGACATCAACGCCAGCACCAGACTATTGACGATGGGACCATACGTCTTTAGGAATGAAGATCCGAATCCCAGTGTGAGAATGGCGTGGAAGATGAAATACCCCAGCGTGACGATTTCCATGGTTTTCACGTCGCGCCGCTTAAGCCAGCGCCATGTCACGACTCCGCCCGCCGCGGTCGCCCCGCCCAAAATAGCAATGGTCCATAAGCCTGGTCCTGAAAAACTCCAGTAGATGATCCAGGGGATGAAACCGACGAATACTTGAAACATGCTGTTTTCCCTTCCGTGCGCAAGGCGCACAAAACACACCTGCCTTCATTCAGGCAGTTTTTTTACTTTTTATTTCTGTTTTACTTATGAATTTGGCAGAGTGAGCGGCGGCAGGTTGTGAATCTTCTTCAAGGTTTTTTCATGCCATGCCAGTTCGAACTCGTAATAATCAATCCCATAATCGAGGGTGATCTGCCAGAGTTGGCGGGCGCGTTCCACACCGACTTGTTTGGCGTTCTCGTCAATGGCCGTTTGTGCCACCGTTTTCAAAATATGCAAATGCTCGCGGATCTCTTGCATGCGTGTTTCAAAGAGCCCCGCAATTTCTTCGTTTGTGCTGAAATGCGAGAAGAAGATCTGGATGAGGCATGCCTCACGGACTGGACCCAGTGGAATGGGGGTGACCAGCCAACGGCGCAATTCGATTCGCCCCTCCGCCGTGATCTGATACTCTTTCCTGTTGGGTTTCCCTTCCTGAGGGATTATCTGCGCCTCGGCCCAGCCCTTTTTTTCCAACCCTTCCAGCGATTTGTAAATATGGCTCTGAGTAGCCGACCAAAAATGGGCGACAGAAACATCGAAGAGCTTTTTCAGGTCGTACCCTGACATGGGGTTGTATTCTAAAAAAGCGAGGATGGCGTGTTCGAGGGGCATGAGTGTTCCTTTTGTTTTATATAACTACACAGGAATATTATCAAGCAGGATTATATTTGTCAAGGGGAAATTACCTTTTCTGTGAAACAGCTCACTTACAATGGCGGGTGGTAAAATCGCTTTGCAAACTCACATGGAGAAAATCAAATGAACACACCTGTAATCATTGACGCAATCCGCACCCCGATTGGCGCTTTGGGAGGAATTCTCTCTTCCGTCCGCCCCGACGATATGGCAGCGCATGTCATCAAAGCGATCCTTGAACGCAACCAAATTGATCCTGCCTTGATCGAAGAAGTTTTTCTTGGCTGTGCCAATCAAGCAGGTGAAGACAACCGTAACGTTGCGCGTATGGCGGCGTTATTATCGGGTCTGCCGCTTGAAGTGGGTGGAGTGACCGTGAATCGTTTGTGCGCTTCTGGTCTGAATGCCATCAACATGGCGTCTCGTGCCATCAAAGCAGGGGAGGGCGATATCTACATTGCAGGCGGAGTTGAATCAATGAGCCGTGCGCCATATTCCCTTCCAAAGGCAGAGGCGGGTTTCTCGTTTGGAAATCTCACCGCTTACGACACTGCCCTGGGTTGGCGTTACCCGAACCCGAAAATGAAGGAAATGTACGGCACCGACTCAATGGGTGAAACCGCCGAGAATATTGCGGCGGAACGCCCGCACCTCACCCGCGAAAAGCAGGATGAATTCTCGGTCCGTTCGCACCAGCTTGCAGTTAAGGCCATTGACACGGGACGTTTCAAACAGGAGATCGTCCCCATTTCCATTCCACAGAAAAAAGGCGACCCAAAACTTGTAGACACAGACGAACGTCCGCGCCGTGATACAACAATGGAATCCCTTGCCAAACTCAAACCCGCTTTCAAAAAGGAGGGCGGTACGGTCACGGCGGGCAATTCATCAGGCTTGAACGATGGTGCGGCTGCCCTGCTGATCATGAGCGAGGAAAAGGCCAAGGCCTTGAATCTCAAACCGCTGGCACGCATTGTCACCTCCGCTTCGGCTGGGGTTCCGCCGCGTGTGATGGGCTATGGCCCTGTTCCTGCCACAAAGAAAGCCCTTCAACGTGCCGGCCTGCGGATTCAAGACATCAGCCTGATGGAATTGAACGAGGCCTTTGCCGTGCAATCTCTCGCGGTCATTGAAGACCTCGGCATTGATCCCGATTTGGTCAATGTCAACGGGGGAGCCATTGCCATTGGGCATCCGCTTGGCTGTTCGGGTGCGCGCCTTGTCACCACCCTCGTACACGAAATGAAGAATCGCGGCAATGCGAAATACGGCGTCGCCACATTGTGCGTCGGTGTCGGTCAGGGTGAAGCGACCGTAATCGAATATTTAGGTTGACCCTGCAAACTTAAACCTTCACCCCCGCAACCCATGAAAAAAATCCCATCTTTCCTCTTTCTTCTTACGCTCCTCA
>DAOQID010000059.1:5195-25505 GCA_035339375.1 Anaerolineales bacterium
CCCCCGCAACCCATGAAAAAAATCCCATCTTTCCTCTTTCTTCTTACGCTCCTCACCGCCTGCTCAGCCCCCACACCTGCCATTCCGCCCACACTCCCGCCTGTGGAAAATACTCCGCTCCCCACTCAGGCGCTTCAATTTACCCCCATCCCCACGTTGACCTTCACCCCAGTGCCCACTGAAGGCTTTCCAACTTTTGTCGCACCCACAAGCACGCCCGATCCTTCAACCCGTCCCAATACGATCCAATTCCCTGCCAACGGCACGTATGTTGATATCAACGACTTTATCGCGATCAATACCAGCAAAACTTATACTGTCAACGCCATGAAAGGGCAGATCATGTCGGTCTCTGTTCTGCCGCAATCCGCTGACAATAACTGGACCTACATTCCCTTGCAGATCAAAGGCGCCGATGGGAGCGTTTTGTGTCCGCAAACAGAGTCCGATTGCACCGCCTGGCGCGGGGTATTGCCTGCCACACAGGATTATTTCATCACACTCAGCCCTGCGACCGATGTCATTCAATTCATGCTGCGGGTTGCGATCAATCCCCCCGGTAAGAGCGAGCAATACTTCCAATATTCCAACCCTGCCAATGGTGTAGCGCTCACGTATTCTGATTATTTCGCGCCTGTTTTTCCTGTATTCAGTAATTACAAGATCGTCCCCGAACTGGCTCTCTACATGAACGATCAGGAAACTTATGTAAAAACAAACCTCAGTGAAGCCTACTTCTTCCTCGGCTCCAGTGCAGACCCGCAAATGGTTGCCACCTGCACCGATTCGAATCCGAACGGCGGCGCAATTGAGCAAATCGTCGGAAACGAAGTGATCAACGGCTTTACCTTTGTCCACTCCACATCTGCTGGGGCTGGGGCTGGCAACCTGTACGAGCAGGAGATCTATCGCATGGCCTACAACAACATCTGTTATGAGGTCATCTATCACATGCATTCCGCCAACATCGGCAACTTCCCGCCCGATACCGTCACCGAATTTGACCGAAATGCCATAATGAACAAAATGTACACCGTGTTTTCCACACTCACCATCAGCAAATAGAAAGGAGACTGTTTGAACCGCAACCATCTAGCCCTTGTTTTGATATTGACTCTTGCAACCCTCGCCTGTGGATTGGCTGCGCCCGCCTCCAACGCGCCGACGCCTGCTCCTGTTCAAGAGACAGTCCCAGCGCCGACAGAGTCCGCTCCCAGCCTCACCGTGGATCAACTCAAGAATGCCCAGTACCAGCTTGGCGCACGTGACGACCACGCCGTCATCCAATTGACCGATGGAAAATATCAGCAAGGCACCGATGCCACAACCCTCGATTTTGCCTACATCGGGTTGACCCAGTTCAGTTCCGTTGGCGATCTGACGGGGGATGGTGTCAACGAGATCGCCGCCATCTTTCTGGAAAACTACGGCGGAACAGGTAATTTCGGCCTGCTTGCCATTTATTCAAACGTGAACGGTCTGCCAGTGTTCCTCACTTCCACTTTCATTGACGACCGTCCCATGATCAACAGCATGTCCATTGAAAATGGTGAGGTGGTTCTCGATGCCATCGTACACGGTTTTCAAGACGGTGGCTGTTGCCCCACCTTGCCAACCACGCGCCGCTACACCCTTGTAAATAATCAACTGCGGATGGTCAACTACACCACCGCCACCCCCGAAGGCGCAAAACGAATCGTTGAGATCGCCGCTCCCGCCAACGGAGCCGAAGCCTCAGGCAGTGTGCAGGTCAGCGGAACGGTCAGCATTGCGCCGTTTGAAAACAACCTCTCCTATTTCATCTTTGACGAAGCAGGCAATCAGCTTGCCGCTGGCCCTGTGATGGTCACCGCGCCAGATTTTGGCGCGCCTGGCACGTTCAATGAAACCTTCTCACTTGAAGGCATTCCGTCGGGAACAACCGTCTATCTGGAAATTCAAGACATCAGCGCCGCCGATGGCTCCTGGCTGGCGATGGATGCTGTAAAATTGGTTATCAAGTAAACTAAACTGTACCTACTTATTGAGGAGAATCCCATGCCGCATTTAGTTCGAGATTGGATGTCCAGCCCTGTTGTTGTTGTTGACCCCGATTCAAGCGTTTCGCACGCCATGACGCTTATGCGCCGCCGCAACATCCACAGCGTAGTGGTGGATGTCAGCGAGAAGAATCCATCCTATGGAATCGTCACCACCACCGATATCCGCGACAAGATCGTGGCGGTGAACCGTAACCCCGCTGAAATTACGGTACGTGAGATCATGTCTGGCCCCATCATCACAGGCCGCGCCGAATGGACCTTGATGGAGTGTTCGCAATTGATGCAGAAACATAAATTCCATCACCTGCCCATTGCAGATGAACACGGGTCGCTGATCGGCCTGATCTCTGCCACCGATATTTTTATGTCTGTTGAAGAACAAGGGTGGGAAGAGGAAAAGAAAGACTGAAAATCAACAACCCGCAGGGTACCCCCTGCGGGTTGTTTTATTAGCCTTCTCAAGCCGCCGTCCTCGGCGGCGGGGACGCCGCCGAGAGCATCTTGGTTTTGTTGGTTATGTACGCAAGAGCGATTTTACGAAGACGCCTTTACTGCCGCCTGCTTCATGTGTGCCAGCACACCGATGAAGCCGTTGATGCGCTGTTGTGACACAGCCTCCTGCAAATTCATTGGGATGTAAAAATCTGCGGGCACCGAGAGGATCTCTTCGAGCAGGCAGCCATTCAACCCGTTGGTGAGAATGGAGGCAAGCCCGCGCACAGTGGGGGATTGTGGGGGAATATCGAGGTGAAAAAAGATTCCGCCGCTTTCCAGCTTCTCAGCGATGATGAACACGGGTGTCATGCACTCGGGAACAGGCTCCATTTTGGAGCGTTCGTCCTTGAAGCGTTCAGGCAGGTCAGGCATGGATTCGGCATACGCGATCAAGGTCTCGAGTTTTTCCTCGCGACTCATGCTGGCGATATCATCCACGATCTCTTGCAGTTTGGTTGGCAGGGTCATAATCCTCACTCATTCGTCCTGAGGCGGCCAAAGGACGAACACCTTCTCATTTTTCAATGGGGGCATCCACAAGATTACCCCATTCGGTCCATGAACCATCGTAGTTCTTGACCTTCTTGTATCCCAGCAGATATTTCAACACGAACCAGGTCAGTGACGAGCGTTCACCGATGCGGCAATATGCAATGATCTCTCCGTCGGGTTTGATGTTTTTTCCTTCGTAGAGAGCGACCAGTTCTTCGGTCGTTTTGAACGTCGCATCCGCTTCATTGACCGCCTGCGACCAGGGAATGCTCACCGCACCGGGGATGTGTCCGCCGCGGGTCGCGCCTTCCTGCGGGTAATTCGGCATGTGGGTCAACTCGCCCGTGTATTCCTTTGGCGAACGGACATCCACCATTGGCCTCTTTCCTTCGATCTGTTTGAAGATGTCATCGCGGAATGCACGGATGGATTTATCCGCTTCTTTCGCGCTGTAAGTTGTTCGGGCATACGAGGGCACTTCCTTCACGAGCGGCCTTTTCTCCTGCTCCCATTTGATGCGACCGCCGTTCATGATCTTGACATTGGCATGGCCGTAGTATTGAAAAAGCCACAGCGCATAGCACGCGAACCAGTTGGACTTGTCGCCGTAAAAGACGACCGTGGTGTCGTTGGTGATGCCAAGTTTCGATGCCACCTCTTCGAACTGCTCTTTGGTGACGAAATCGCGGCGCAGCGGGTGCTGAAGCGTGCTGAACCAATCCACCTGTACCGAGCCTGGAATATGCCCGATTGCATACAACAACGGGTCTTCATCCGATTCAATAATGCGGACGTTCGCGTCGTTCAGGTGGTTGGCGACCCATTCGGTATCGACCAGATATTCGGGATGAGCGTAAGACATGTTTTGGGTTTCCTTTTTCTAAAGTTTGTAATAGCCTGAAAAATAAACAAGCAGTCAACATAAAACAAAAGGACAGCGAACCTTCCTGCGTGGGTCAAAAAAGACGCGGGGGGCGTTCCACTGGCCAAAGTCGTTGACTGCTTGTTGCGGGTGGTCGTCTTGGGCGGTGGTTACGATCCCCGCCATGGACATGTGCAATAGTTGGTTTTCATAAGAGTTGGCGTATTTTACGTCAATCAATCTTTTTGTCAAGACAGATATTCACTGAGACGGGCGGGTGTATTTATCGCTTCGGCTTTACTTTGATGTAAAATTGATGTATGGCAAAGAAAAAGTTTTATGTGGTTTGGAAAGGACGCAAGACGGGTGTCTTCACCACATGGGCGGATTGTGAGAAGCAGGTGAAGGGCGTGGTTGGCGCCCAGTTCAAGGCTTTTGAAAGCGAAGCCGAGGCGGATGCTGCTTTTCTAAAACAGTACGAAGATTACAAGGGGAAACCCTCCACACATGGCAAATGGAAAATGGCCAGCACAAAACCGATTCTGCCGTCCATTTGTGTGGATGCGGCTTGCAGCGGCTCGACAGGTAAACTCGAATATCGCGGTGTGAACACGGAAACGGGCGAAGAGATCTTTTATGCGGGGCCGTATGCCGAAGGTACGAACAATGTGGGGGAGTTCCTGGCGATCGTCCATGCGTTGACGTGGCAGGCCAAACACAACATGCATGTCCCCATTTATTCCGATTCAGAAAATGCAATTGCCTGGGTTGCCACAGGGATTTGCAAAACGAATTTGAAACACAGCCCAAAAAACGCCGTCCTTTTTGCCATCATCCGCAGTGCGGAGAATTGGCTGGCGGAGAACGAACTTCCAGAAGATAAGATCATCAAGTGGGATACCGGGTTGTGGGGTGAGAATCCTGCAGATTTTGGGCGCAAGTAATTTTCAATTTTTGGCGAGCAGGTTTGGGGTCTGGTTGCGAAGCGAGTGATTTATTTTGAAGTGGTTGTCATCCTCAATTCGGCTGATGCGTATAGGCAAGATGGATGTCCGTTTCCATTTTTCCATGATTTTCAGCCTGTTGATCACCTATTTCATTTTCCGCCCCATTGACTTGCGCAGTACAGTGCTTGCCCTGCTGTGGTTGACGGGGTTTGTTCTTTGTATTTTGCTGCATGAATTGGGGCATGCGCTGGCGGCCAAACTGGTTGGTGTGGACGTGAAAAGCATCATCATTTGGCTGTTGGGTGGGTTGACCAGCCTCGAACGCAAACCTGAAAGGCCGTTTCATAATCTGGTCATTGCTGCAGCGGGGCCCATGGTGAACATGCTGCTTGGATTCATTTTTGTGGCGGGGTATATCCTTTTGCATATCTTTGCGCCGCGTGGGCTTGAACCTGAGTTGTTTATCTGGGTGCAGACCTTCATTGAGTTGTGTTTTTCCCTGGCGCTTTTGAACGTCATTCTGGTCGTTTTCAATTTATTGCCGATCTATCCGTTGGATGGGGGGAATATCATGCATGCGGTGTTGGATGGCCTGTTTGGAAGAAGCAGCGCCGACCTGATCACGATGCTGGTCAGTATTCCCGTTTTGCTGGGTTTGGTTGCCCTTGGGCTGTACACACGTGATTATCTTCTTCTGGCTTCCTGTGTGTTGATCGCGCTGGCGATCGGAACGCTCAATCGTTCGGTGTTGCGCTGGGTGAACCTGGGGGTGAATTATCTTTTCAAACGTTCTGGTTATTATTACCTTCAGGGAGATTACGAGCGTGCGGCGCAGTTATATACCCGTGAGATAGAACGGGAGCCTGAACAGCCTGCTCATTATCTTGCACGTGCCGCCTGTCTCTTGAACGTGATGCAAAAAGAACGCGCGCTGGCTGATATTGACCGTGCCCTGAAGCTCAACCCTAAAAATTACATTGCCCTGGAATTGCGTGGTGAGTTGTACTCGATGGATAAGGATTACGACTCTGCGCTTGAATATTTTTCGCGCGCACAGGAACTCAGTCCGAACTGGGCCGTGCCGCATTTTGACCGCGCTTCGATTCTGATGGATAAACAGGAGTTCGGGCCTGCGCTTGCAGAGTTGAACCAGTCCATTTCGTTGATGTCGCAATTTACGCTTTTTTATGTGGTGCGCTCACTGGCGCATTTCAAACTGGGAAATGTTGAGGCCGCGCATAAAGATCAGGATGCCGCCCTGCGCCTATCAGAAAAAGATGCGTTGACCGTTTCACCGGTCAATATGACCCTTTATGAAGGGTACCTCGATTGGGCTGAAGAGTACTACGAACGCGCCATTTCAAAATTGCCGCGCTCATTTCTGGCGTATCAGGGGCGTGCCGATGCGTACCGCACCAACAAGGAATTTGAGAAGGCAATTGCCGATTACACCCATGCGATTCAATTGGCCCCACACGAAGCGGATCTCTACCTCGGGCGTGGAAAATGTCACCAAGCCTTGAATGACCCCGAAAAAGCCGCCGCCGATTTTCGGCTTGCCTCAGAGAAAGCGGATAAGTTACACTTGAAACGTCAGGCAGAAGAATTGTTGAAGAGTGTTGTGTAAGCCGAGTGGCTGCCTTGTGAGCAAATTTTAGCAGTGCAGCGCCATTGGGCTGTTTTTTTCAAAGGAGCAATATGAAAACCGCATTACTGGTCATTGATATTCAAAAAGATTATTTCCCCGGTGGAAAATACGAGCTCGTAAATCCGCTGGCTGCTGCGAAGAACGCCTACATGCTTTTGCAGTGCTTTCGCGAGCATGGCGGACATCACGTCCACATTCAGCATATTTCTCTGGAGCCTGATGCAACCTTTTTTATCAAAGGTGACAGCGGTTCTGATATCCACGATTCGGCGGCTCACTTTGAAGGCGAACCCATCGTTTACAAACATGAGCCAAATTCATTCCTCAATACGAATCTGCTTGACCTGTTGAAGGGTTGGGGCGTCGAACGTGTTGTCATCACTGGGATGATGAGTCATATGTGCGTGGATGCCACGGCTCGTGCTGCAAGCGATCTCGGTTTCAAGGTCATTGTTGCCGAAGATGCCTGCGCCACCCGTGACCTGCAATTTGACGGCACCACCGTCCCTGCAGACCATGTTCACAAGGCTTTCATGTCTGCACTGCAATCCTACGGCGACGTGATGAAGTCAGATCAAGTCATCGCATTGCTCGCTGGCGAAATGAACCTTCAACCTTAAACCTGCAACCTTCAACCTGTAACCTTCAACCTTCAACCTCACACTCCCCATGACCGCCCTCGACCTCGAAAAACAAAAACAGGCAAAAGAATATTCCCGAATCAATCGCCGCCTTTGGCTGGTGGATACGCTTTTTGGCGTGGCCTATGCTCTGGCATGGCTTTTCCTTGGTTGGAGCATTTCACTCCGCGAATGGCTTCATCAACTGGTCACTGTCCAATGGTCGGTGACCACAGGCGCCGATTGGCTCATCATCGCGTTGTACGTGGCTGTCTTCGGCGGCATCTCTGCCATCATCAATCTGCCTCTCAGTTATTACAGCGGATTTGTCCTGCCGCATCGGTTTGGGCAATCGAATCAGTCGCTCAAAGATTGGCTCGTGGATCAGGTCAAAGGCCTCGCCATTGGTGCGCCGCTTGGGTTGATCATGCTTGAATTGATGTATCTCGCCCTGCGTCTCACTGGTGATGCGTGGTGGTTGTGGGTGGCAGGCGGCTTGCTGCTTTTCAACATCCTTGTTTCGAATCTTGCGCCCGTGCTCATCATGCCGCTCTTCAATAAATATGTCCCGCTTGGTGAGGAACACAAGGAATTGGAAGAACGCCTGCTTGCTCTGGCAGAACGCGCAAACACAAAAGTAAAAGGTGTCTTCAAGTTCGACATGTCCAAACGCACAAAGGCTGCCAACGCCGCGTTGACCGGGCTTGGCAACACACGCCGCATTATCCTTGGCGATACCCTCATCACCGAGTTCACTTTGGATGAAATTGAAACAGTCCTCGCCCATGAGTTGGGACATCACGTCCACAAGGATATTCCTTTTTTGATCGCCTTCGGCACGGTCAGTACAACCCTCAGCCTGTTCATTGCATCACTGGCATTGGATTCCGCTGTAAGCTTTTTCTCCTTCACCTCCCCCGCAGACATCGCCGCCCTGCCCGCGCTCATGCTCATCCTCACTGCCTATGGCTTGCTGACTTCACCCGTCAACAATGCCATTTCACGTTGGCGCGAGAACATGGCCGATGACTACGCCTTGAGTTCCACCCAAAAGGGAGAGGCGTTTGCCTCCGCTTTCACACGGCTGGCGAATCAAAACCTCGGCGAGATCGACCCCGAAAAATGGGTGGTCTTCATGTTCTATTCCCACCCGCCGCTGGGCGAGCGGATCGAAAAAGCAAAAAGATTTGCCGCATAAAATTGAACGGGCTTGCAGAAATTGCAAGCCCGTTTTCTTTCCACATTCGTCTTTCTTTTTTATTCTCCAAGATCGTTCATCAATTCCATTGGCACTACAGCAGCGCCGACAATGCCCGGGCCTGTGTGTACGCCCAGAACTGGGGAGATGCGCTGAACTTCCATTTTGGCGACGTTTAATTTCTGCCTGAATTCATTAGCCAGCAGGTCGGCTTTTTCTGCAAAACGTCCATGCAGCACAGTGACCCATACGGGTGTGTTGCCATATTTTTCCACCAAATGATCTGCAATCGTCGCAATGGATTTGTTGATCGTCCGCTCGGTTTTGACGGTGCTGTACTTGCCGTCAGTATCCACTCGGATGACGGGCTTGAGGTTGAGCAACGCTCCTGCCAATGCCTTCACACGTCCAATACGGCCTCCACGCGCGAGATATTCCAAAGTGTCGAGCGTGTAGATCACCTCGGTCTTTTCGCGGATCTTCATGAGGCGTTCCTGAATTTTATCCATTGCCCAGCCTGCTTTATGGGCCAAGGCAGCGGCCACCACCTGAAAACGTTCCCCGCCTGAAAGGGTGAGCGTATCCCAAAAGCTGACATTCGCCTCCGCCTTGACCTGCTCACCGCCATCCCGTGCCGAGTTGATCGTGCCGCTCAGCCCCGAAGAAATATGCACAGAAAAAATGTTTTTCTCCGTCTGTGCCAGTTTGCGATACAACTCGGCGAATATTCCGCTGGATGGCTGTGCCGTGGTTGGGATCTGCGGACGCATGGCTTCAAGGCGGTTGTAAAACTCATCTGCTGAAATTTCCATGGCGTTCACTTCGCCTTCAGGAAATTGGATGAAAAGGGGTGCTTGTACAACGCCCAGCCTTTCAAGTTCTTCATTCGGCATATCTGCCGCGCAATCTGTTACGATTTTCATGGTTTGCTCCTCTTTGGGTTATGACGGTTTTATTTTTGGGGAGTGGCTAAATTCGCGGACTGGCAACAAGTCTGCCCAGAATCACTTTTGCCACTCCTATTTTTTCAGTAAACTATTTACAAGCATATTGGTGCTGTCGCGGGCCACCTTCTCCCATTTTGCGCCTTTCGGGTCCAGCAGGCTTTGCAGCAACAACCCCATGGCCGTGGATATGATCATGCGCGAGGTCAACTCAGGGTCCACTTCAACGAACGAGCCTTCATCCACGCCTTTTTTGATTAACTGGGTGAAATGCTTTTGATAACGGCGGTAGGGAGCAATGCTCGCCTGCCAGATCTTTTCATCGCGGCTGGCTTGCATCCAAAATTCAAGGAACATGGGCAGGCCTTCACCTGCGGTTTCAAAGATATAGGGAAAGGCCTCGGTGATCTGCATGAAGGTCTCAGGCACGGTCTTGTCCTTCGATGCTTCAATGGCATTGTCAATGGTTTGCAGCCAGCCATCAAGCAAGGCGAGGAAAAGGGCCTGCTTGCTTTTGAAATGATGGTAGAACGCACCTTTGCTGATGCCCGCATCCCTGCAGATATCGTCCACGCTTGCCGAGTTAAACCCACGTGTGGAAAATAACTTGATCGCAGCCCCAAGAATTTTTGAACGGGTTTCTTCGCTTCTCTGTTGCATGATTTCCTGCTTCTAAAATGGGGAGGTGATAAAAACCGACTGGTCGGTTTGTTTTTACTCCCGTAGAATGGCAATGTCAAGGTGTTGAATATCACATTGCCAGTGTTGAATGTGGAAGGGATATAATCTCACCACCCCAAATGACAAACATACCGCTCACCCCCCTGCTGGAAAAAATACTCGCGTCCCGCTCTGCATGGATCGATTCCAAACACGAATCGGCCTTTCGTCTTTTCAACGGATTCCTCGAAGGCTGCCCCGAGCTTGCCATTGACGTGTATGCGTCCACCGTTGTGATCCACAACTACGCAGACGATTTTGAACACGGTCAGGCGCTCGTTGAGGAAGCCTCTCGATTTCTGCGCGCATCGTTGAATTGGCTGCGTGCGGGAATTGTCAAAACCCGCCATGGTACACAGGAGGAAAAACGCGGCACTCTGTTATTCGGCACTGAGTTCGACCGAAAAATAAAAGAACACGATACCTGGTATGCCATTAACCCCATTTTGAATCGAGATGCCAGTTTTTATCTCGATACGCGGAACCTGCGAAAATGGCTCATCGAAAATGCCAAAGACAAAATGATCTTGAACACATTTGCCTACACAGGGAGTTTCGGCGTAGCCGCACTTAAAGGCGGGGCAAACCGTGTCGTGCAAATTGACTTGAACCGTGAATTTCTCAACCTTGCAAAATCATCCTACACTTTGAACGGGTTTCCGATCCGTAAAGGAGATTTCATCGCCAGAGATTTCTTCGAACAAGTCAGCAGCATGAAACGTACCAACACCTTTTTTGATTATGTGCTGATCGATCCGCCGTTTTTCTCCAGCACATCCAAAGGCAGGGTGGATCAAGTGCATGAAAGCGCGCGGCTTATCAATAAGGTCCGTCCGTTGATCAATGACGGCGGTTCTCTTATCGCGATCAATAATGCGCTCTTTGTCAGCGGCGATGAATATATGCAGTCCCTCGAAGCATTATGCAAAGATGGGTATTTGAAGATCAACGAGCTCATCCCCATTCCTGAAGATTTTACAGGTTACCCCGAAACCAGACAGGGCAACCCCGTTACCAACCCTGCGCCATTCAATCATTCCACCAAGATCGCGATTTTAGGTGTCAAACGAAAATGAGCGGAGAAACCGAGCTCATCAAACTTTTGCAAAACATGAAACCCGAACTCAACACGGGCGAATACGTATATTGCCGTGCCGATTCAAAGAAGCAGGCCGCAGAATTAGAGCCACTTTGTTTTTTCATTGAAAAAGAAGGTGTGACGATGATCCTGCCAAAAGAAAAAGCCAAGGCGATGAACATCCCCTACACAACCGTCTGTGCGTGGATCACACTTACCGTCCACTCTTCGCTTGAAGCGGTCGGCTTAACCGCGGCAGTCTCAAAGGTTCTGACAGAGGCCAATATTAGCTGCAATGTGGTTGCTGCGTTTTATCACGACCATATCTTTGTCCCGATCGCAGATGCCTCGCGTGCGATGGATGCCTTGCTTTCCCTCACCAAAGGTTGACATGAATTCAAAGCAAGTGATCGAAACATTCTGGCAGATGATGGAGGGCAATGATTTTTATGCCGTTGCCCAACTATTGCACGAAGAATACACCCTCGACTGGCCTCAATCGGGTGAACGCATTCGCGGCGCGGAAAATTTTGCCAAACTCAACACCGCCTATCCTGCGGAAGGCAAGTGGCGCTTCGTCATCAACTCCATTGTTGCCGATGGTGAAAATGTCGTAACCGATGTCTCCGTCACTGATGGGGTAAGGCACGATCGCGTCATCACATTTTCCACCATCCGTGATGAGAAGATATGGAAACAGGTTGAATTCTGGCCCGAGCCATTTGAAGCCCCCAACTGGCGTGCGCAATGGGTGGAGCGAATTTAGAATAATTTTCCCTGTTCAAAAACATCCGAGCGGATATCATCCCACGGCAGCGGCTGAATTTTGATTCGGCTCGAAATTTTCTGGTGAATTTCGCGGCAGATGGACGGTGCGAGCATATTGTCAGGTGAATGACAGAAGACGAACGCATCTGTCCCCGCCGACAATTGGTCTGTGATTCGATTGACCCATTCCTCCACCCAGGCTTGGTTCTGCTCCATTTGTGGGTGACCAATGTACCGCAGAAAAGTGAAATCTGTGGTTTGCTCTTCAAAGACGGGGACATTTGGTTTGCGCTCCCGTGCTTCGAGCAGACTTTCATATGAACTTCCCTTGATGGATTCATCGCCAGCCAGATCTCGAATCGGGCGCGTGTCAATGACAACCCGTGCCATATTGTGATCGGTCAACAATTGGTTCAGCCTTGTACGATGCGGCTCCTCGAACCAGTCGAGGTGGCGTACTTCCACACCAAGGCGTACATCTGTTGGAAAGGCATCCAGGAATGTGGCAAGGTCATCCATCAGACGCGGCGAATAACTGGGCGGCAGTTGCAGGAACATCGGTCCAAGACGAGAAGCGAGCGGGCGCATGATTTCCACAAATTGGCGGGCGCGGTCGGCATAATCTGCCAGTTTTCCGTTATGACTGATCGCCTTTGGAATCTTCGGACAAAAGCGGAAGGTCTCTGGCGTTTGCTCTGCCCATGCTTCAATTGTTTTTGGCGCAGGCACAGCGTAGAAAGTTGTGTTGCCTTCGATGGTTGTCAGGCGGCGGGCATATTCGCGCAAAAAGTCAGTGGACTTTGTGCCTTTGGGGTAAAAATTTCCGACCCAGCCTTTGAAAGACCAGACGGGACAGCCAAGATATAGAGCCATGGGCATATTATATGCTTTGCAGAAGATGTGTCTATTGTCACTTGAAAATTCCCCCCGCCGTGCTATGGTATAGATGAGCTTATTCAAAAGATTTTCTTTTCAGATAAAGGAGATGTACCATGTACAAAAAGATCCTCGTTCCATTGGATGGCTCGCCGCTTGCGGAGGCAGTGTTGCCCCATGCGCAGGCTCTGGCAAAATCAGAAGGCGCGGAGATCGTGCTTTTGAGTGTGCCAGTCACCCCAAGCTATGATTATCTCGAACGCACACCTGGTCTGGCCAGCCAGATCATCGAAAGTGCCGAAAGGGAAACCGAGGCGTATCTCAAGGCTGAAGTGGAAAAGCTGACAGGGGAGGGGATGAAGGTCAGCGGTGTGATGCGTGAGGGGCCAATTCCCGAAATGATCTTGAAGGTGGCCGAAGAGGTCCATGCTGATATGATCGCCATGTCTACACATGGGCGCTCTGGAATTCAACGCTGGCTAATGGGCAGCGTGGCAGATCGGGTTGTGCATCATGCCCATATCCCTGTCATGTTGATCCACCCAAACTAGGGCAAATACAAAGGGGTGTAGATTTCATTAGAATTTTGATTTGAGGTCAATGGGTTTTTGCGGTATTTCCCCCAAAAGCCCATTGTTTTTTTTGTGATTATTTTTGAATAGTACCAAGGTTTTTTTTGGGTTCTGATGTTCGAAATTTAATTAATGCTATACTTGCCTCGGTTAATGGGAGAGTTTTATGCAAGGTGATTTTTTTTGGATGCTGATATGAATTTGATCTCACATAGCAATTAATCAAGTCCGTTGAATATGCCCTTCTCCTGCCATCTGCATAATCAATAACTTTAAAACGAATAAGGTGACGAATGAAAAAAAATCTTGATGTCAAAAAAGCAGCAATCATTTTTTTTGTATTGCTGTTTGCCGCCTATATCCCCGTATTTTTGAAGGAACAGGTTTTGGATGCGTTTGTTCGAGAGGATCGAATTTATGAAACCCTTTCTCCAATTTACCTGTTTGTTACTTCCAGCATGTTTGCAGTTGCATTCTATCGATCGCCGATCAAGCTTAGTTTAAAAGACCCTGCCTGGCTTAAGCGGCTTTTCTTCCTTGCTTTTTGCGGTTTGTTCTTTCTTGCCGCCATGGAGGAGATCAGCTGGGGGCAGAGGATTTTTGGGGTTGAGACCCCAAACCTGATCAAAGATGTGAACGTCCAGGAAGAATTGACTTTTCATAATTTGAATGTGTTTCAAGGAGATGACGCCAAACTTCCGCTGGATTTTGACCAATTGAGTGCGATCTTCGCCCTGACCTTTGGTTTTCTGGTGCCATTCGTTTGTTACTTTTTTATTCCTGTAAAAAACTTTTTGGGAACGAAATTTCCCGTGTTGCCGCTGCAAATCGGCCTGTTATATCCTGTGAATTATCTGATCCAAAAGACCTTGATGCGGGTCTTGCCGATTTTCCCGTCGCTATTTCAGCATCCCAATATGAGATTTCCGCAGGCCGTTTATGAAGTCCGTGAACATAATTACGCCATGCTGTTGATGGTTTCAGCAGTGTTCTTTATTTTGTTGAAACTGGATCTTGCTGGCGATGGGACTCAATAAAGACTTTCCTTTATCCAAGAAAAAAATATGCCGCGATCGCGGCATATTTTTTTGAATTTACCTGTCCTTTTTCTCGTCCTTTTCCTTTTTGCGCTTCTTATCTTCCTTGTCGTCATGCGCCATCATATCCACTGCAACGGCAATGGCAAGAATGAGAATATCGTTTTGCCCATCTTCGATTTCCACGCCGTATGTGTCGGTCAGGCGGAACCATTTCTTTGAAATTTCAGCTACTTTTTCCCGCCCCTGTTTGACCGTATATTCATGGTCGAGAATGTTCCCCTGCACATCAAGATCGGGTCCGTTCTTTACATTGACATCCCATTTATCACGGAAGGGGGAAATCAACGCCTTCTTAATGGTGGCAATGTCTTTGCCATCGGCATCTTCCACCACCATTGTGTCTTTGATGGTCAACAACCGTTCCTGAATTTGAGCGAGCTTTTTGCCTTTTGCATCTTCAAACACCAGTGTCTTGCGGATGCGCAACACTTTGCCGTCTATTTTGAAGACCTTTTTGCCTTCCTCGTTTTCGATCCAAAAATCATCTCCAATGGAGATCAGGTTTTGGCGGATTTTGTAACGATTTGTCATTTGAGCACCTCTTTTTACGGATGAACGAACTTTCATGGTGAGTATACTCGATTGGATTTTTCAGCATGTTCATGCTGTATGCCGATTGGATTGCAAAAATATGTGATGAACGTGGGTTATTTTATTAAGAAATCCCTTTTAAATTAGGAACGATCCTGTCCGCATTTCTTCCTATACTGAGGCTATTGTACTAACCACTTTATAAGGAGCATAAATAATGGATGGAAGAAATGGTTTTGATTTTCTGGTCGGGTCCTGGAAGGTACATCATCGCAGGTTGAGAGAGCGGCTGAAAGGGTCGTCTGACTGGGAGGAATTCAAGGGCGATACTGTAGATAGAAAGATCCTGAACGGCCTTGGCAACATGGACGAGAACATCATGTACCGTGAGACGGGGCCGATCCATGCTGTGACCTTGCGGTTGTTCGATCCCCAGGCGCAGGAGTGGAGTTTGTATTGGGCCACAGGCATCAGCGGGATATTGGAGGTGCCCATGATCGGCGGCTTCAAGCACGGACTTGGCGAATTTTATTCGCAGGAAGTCTTTGAAGGCCGTCACATCTTCAGCCGTTTCGTTTGGTCTGAGATCACAACCGTTTCCTGCAAGTGGGAACAGGCATTTTCAGCCGATGGCGGCCAGACCTGGGAAACCAACTGGGTCATGGATTTCGAGCGCGTATAAATTCAACATATTTCAAGGAGCCGAACATGCAAACAGAAAATGATGGCAGGAACGATTTTAATTTCTTCATCGGGAATTGGACGGTTAAACACCGCAAACTCAAAGAACTTTTGAAAAATTGTGCCGAATGGGATGAATTCGAAAGCACCGTTGTAGACCGTGCCATCATGGGCGGCATTGGTAATCTTGAAGAAATGATCTTTGAAAGAACCGCGGGGCGGTTCTATGGCACTTCCCTGAGCATATTCAACCCAAAAACAAAGCAGTGGAGTCAGTATTGGGTTGATAGCGCCAATGCCACTTTACAAGACCCGATGATCGGGAAATTTACCGATGGGGTGGGTGAGTTCTTTTCAGAAGATGAGTTTGAAGGTCGAACCGTTCTTGCTCGCGCACGTTGGTATGACATCGAAGAGAATTCCTGCAAGTGGGAGCAATCTCTTTCAGATGACGGCGGCCAGACCTGGGAGACCAATTGGGTTATGGAGTTCATCCGCGCATGAGCAGGCAGACCCATTCCCCAATCGTTGAATTGCGCATGTACAAATTGCGAAAGAACAGACGCGATGAACTGATCGAACTCTTTGAACGTGAATTCATTGAGTCTCGAGAAGCGGTGGGTATTCAAGTACTCGGTCAATTTCGCAATTTGGATGATCCACAAAGTTTTGTATGGCTGCAGGGATTCAGCGACATGCCTGCCCGCGCACAGGCACTCCATGCGTTTTATACCAGTCCCATTTGGATGGAGAACCGCAAAGCTGCCAATGCCACCATTCTTGACTCGGGCAATGTACTTTTGCTGCACCCCGCCCGCCCCGATTCTGGATTCAAATTGAAAATAGGTGCTCGTCCACCACGGGGCAATACAACCCCGCAAGATGGATTTGTAGCAGTGACGATCTGTTATTTTGATGGGTCTGTCACCAATGAATTCATTGAATATTTTGAGTCCACGCTTCAGCCTGCATTGAAGGAAGCAGGGGCATCGATTCTGGCTTATTTTGTCACTGAGGATAGCCCGAATACATATCCAAGGCTGGCAATTCGCGAGGGCGAACATGTTTTTGTTTGGTTCGCAGGCTTTCGCGAGTCAGAAACGTTCGCGGCGATGTTAAAGTCAAAGGCTTGGAAGGAGATATCCAAATCGTTGAGTCAACATGTCAGCGGTGATCCTGAGGTGTTGCGGCTCACTCCCACCCCGCGTTCGTGGCTGAAATAAAACGTGTATACTCGCGCGTATGTATCACCCCACTACGCGTGTGCTGGCCGTGTTGTCTTTGCTGCAGACCTACGGGCGCATGTCTGGTGCGGAGTTGGCCCAACGGCTTGAGGTCAACATCCGCACTTTG
Organism: Anaerolineales bacterium; assembly: GCA_035339375.1. Taxonomy (GTDB): domain Bacteria; phylum Chloroflexota; class Anaerolineae; order Anaerolineales; family Villigracilaceae; genus Villigracilis. The sequence continues at coordinate 22,123 of DAOQID010000059.1, forward strand.
CGGCGCTATATTGTGATGCTGCAAGACCTTGGCATTCCCATCGAGGCGGAGCGCGGAAGGAACGGCGCGTACGTACTCTCTGCGGGATTCAAACTGCCGCCGATGATGTTCACGAACGAGGAAGCGCTGGCGCTGACGGTGGGTCTCATCTCTGTGCATCGCCTCAACCCCGCCGATACAGGGTACGCTGTCGAAAGTGCATTAGCCAAGCTGGAGCGGGTGATGCCCCTCGACCTGAAGAGTCGTGTCCGCGCGTTGACGGAGACCATCACGCTCGATCTCAAAACTGAATCCTCTATACCGACGAATGAGGTGATCCTCAGCGCCTTGAGCAGTGCGGCGCAATTGCAAAAACAGGTACACATTCAATACCGCCCCGATCAAGGTGAAGAGACCGAGCGTGATTTTGATCCCTACGGGCTGACCTATTTTCAAAACAAATGGTATGTAATTGGCTTTTGTCACTTGCGCGAAAGTCTGCGTTCATTTCGGCTGGATCGTATCAGCGGAATCAAAACTCTCGAAGCAGGATTCAGCCGTCCCGATGGGTTTGATGCGTTGGGTCACATCATGCAGGCGATTGCCACCCTGCCGCGAAAATATCCATTTGAGATCGTGCTAAAAACAGATATTGAAACCGCACAGCGAGAGGTGTTCGATGTGCTGGGTGTGTTAGAGGCAGGCCGCGATGGTATCATCCTGCGCGGCAGTGTGGATGATCTCGATTGGCTCGCCAGGCAACTATCCATTTTTTCCTTTGGCTTTTCCGTGCGTACACCCAAAGAATTGAAAACAGCCTTGAAGCAACACGCCGTCAGGCTGGGAAATGTGATCTGATTCTCTACATAACATAATAGCAAAGTCAAAGTAAGGTCTTTTGGCTTATAATGCCTACGAATTTTTCTTTGCCTTAAAGTTCAGCACAGGCTTCAGCCGCCGTTTTCGGCGGTGTTTTATGAATAAGAACAGCCTGTCTGGTAGGGCAAAGAGACGAATTTTACGGAGACCAACTTGACCGACGCGCCTTCCCCATTAATCTTTATAAGTTACAGCCGAGTAGACTCGAAAGCCCAACAGCGCCTGGCAGATGCCTTGCGCAAGCATGGGCTGACAGTGTGGGTGGATAACGAAAAACTTACTCCAGGAAACCCTGCATGGGAGCGGGAGATCGAGAAAGCGATCCTGTCTTGCAGTGCTGTAATTGCGATTCTTTCACCTGAAGCAAAACGGTCGGAGTGGGTGCGCCGTGAGATCAGCTTTGCCGAGCAGCATAACAAACGCATTTTCCCTGTCTTGCTGCGCGGCGATGAAAGTTCCACCATGACATTGCGTATGATCAACCATCAATTCGTTGATCTGCGCCAAAATGAAAAAGAAGGGGTCGAGGTTCTCTTCAATACGATTTCAGAATATCTGGAATATGTGAAGGCCAACCCTTCTGGTGAAGGCGCGGGCTCGAATTCCCTGTTCTCAAAACCAAAAGCATGGATTTTTGCCGTACTCGGCATCTTTGCCCTGCTTATGACAACTTCATTCCTCCTGAAGATGGGGCCCTTTACCGTTCCAGCAACGCCAACAGCCACAACACCCCCAACGGCCACCGCCACCATCCCGCCCACTGCCACAGCCCAGCCTGAGGTGGTCATCCCTGAGTTCTTCACAGTGGATTTTGACACCGATCTTGAGAACTGGGATACCTTTCTCGTCGGCGATCCTGAGAACGAAGTAAAGACAAGCGTTGAAAAAAGCTATATGAAATTCGAACTCAGCGGCAAAAATCAACACTACTATACCTATTACACGCTCAGAACTTATAACAATGTCCGCGTTGATATCCGCAGCGAAAACCGCGGTGAATACAACAGCGTTGCCACTGTGATCTGCCGCTATCATATTGACAAGGACTGGTACGAATTTAATTTCGACAGCGGCGGTCTGTATCAGATTTTGTACGTCAAATGGAACGACGATAAGACAAAGACCATTTCCACATTGATCGCCAATGGCGGTTCGAGCCTTATTAATGCAGGGAAGAATGTCAACGATTATTCGGTGATTTGCAACGACCGCACTCTTTCGCTGTGGATCAATGGCAACGAGATCAGCACTGTGATTGATAACAGGTTTGTGTTGGAGGAAGGCTATGTGGGGATCGGTGTTTCTTCTGGCACGCTGATTCCAATTGAGAACAGAATTGATACGCTCACCATCAGCCAGCCTTAATCTGTGTCCCCTTCAAGGAGCCGCCTGTCATAAAGGCGGCTCTTTGTTTTTAAGCGTTTCGAGCAGAACTTTCCCGATGCCGTATAATTCAGAACCAACCCTATTTCTTATAAGGATAATTCGATGGATTCTCTTTCAGAGCGCCGAAAGGCGATTCTTTTTCTTGCACTTGCCGCCATTTTGTGGAGCACAAGCGGGTTGTTCATCAAAATTTTGGATTGGCAGCCCCTTTCGATCCTGGCAGCCCGCAGTTTCTTTGCCGCCATTGTTTTTCTCGTTTACCTGCGCCGCATCCCGATGCGTTTCAATCTTTGGCAGCTGCTGGCGGCAGGGATGTTCATTCTGACACAGTTCCTGTTCATCACTTCCACCAAATTGACCACGGCTGCAAACGCCATCTTTCTGCAATACACGGCGCCCATTTATGTCGTGTTGCTTGCCTTCTGGTTCCTGCACGAAAAACCCTCCCGTGTGGATTGGCTTTCGATGCTTATCATCTTTATTGGGCTGACCCTCTTCTTCGGTGACAAGCTCAGCACAGAGGGATTCTACGGCAACCTGCTTGCCATCCTCAGTGGAGTGACCTCGGCGGTGATGATGGTTTCCTTCCGTGCTCAAAAAGATGGCAACCCCGCTGAGAGCAACCTCATTGCATTTTTGATCACGGCTGCATTTGGCTTTCCCTTCGTGCTAAAAGAAACATGGACCGTGGAAAGCTGGTCCATCCTTGCTTTTCTTGGCGTATTTCAAATTGGGTTTGCCTTCATATTTTTTACACAGGGCATCAAACATATCCCTGCCCTGGAGGCAAACCTGATCGGTACTCTGGAGCCAGTTTTGAATCCCATTTGGGTGTTTCTGTTTTATGGAGAGAGCATGGGCGCTTATGCTTTGATCGGCGGGTTGGTGGTATTGGGCGGGGTTGTTTTGAGCGCGGTTGGGAGTGCAAAGGCAGTGAAAGACAGGCATTGAAATCATGCAACCTTATACCTTTGACCATTCTCTTGGTAATTTGCTGCACGCCCAATTGTGATAAATCTCCGCTCGAATTCACCTTATGTTATAGTATGGAAAATATTAGTTTGGCTGAATGAAAAGGCAAATTATGACTAGTAATCACACTCGTAACCCCGGCACGCCCCTTGACCTTGATTGGGTGA
>DAOQID010000060.1:0-17311 GCA_035339375.1 Anaerolineales bacterium
CCTCGAAAAATTCGTGGACGAAGCGCTTCCGCTTGTGGCAGTCAATTTGGAACAGTTTGCGTGATGGGTAGGGACACGGCGGCGCCGTGTCTCTACTACGATAGCGACCGTTTGAAATTCACAAACGCATCTTCTTCAGAGGGGTCTGCACCATATGCCATGGCGAGATAATACGCCATGTAGTCACCAAAGATCATCAAGGTCCATAAATGAGCAATGACCGAGTCGCCGCGGGCTTCGATCACATCGGTGTTCAAGGCTTCGAGCATGAAGGCTTGACGCATCAAATCAGAACGCAGTTTGTTGCGCGGATGGTCGCTGGGCGCTTTCATGAAAAGGGTCATGGTGTGAGCGTTCAGTGTGGGATTCGGGTTGATGGTGGCAATGAGAGTGTTGTGCGTGGATTCAGGGATGATCTCAAAATTGGCGCCAGCCTTGGCCAATTGGTTGATCTGCATCTTCCAGCGGCGGGCCACGGGGGCGAGATTTTCCGTGCCGACGAAGGTGACCCAGCGCCCCACCAATTGACCCGCGTACCGTTTGGCTGGATTCTTTGCAGCGATCACATCGGCGGTGATGTGTTGCTGAGAGCGTTTCATCATGGCGACGGCTTCAGCGACATCGCTGGCAGGGTCAGGGATCAACCCAAGACGGGCGAACAAGGCGAGTAACAGGCCAAAAGGGTAGGCAACAGCGGCTGTATCCACCACGCCGTTGGAATCGAATTTCCAGGCAGGTATATTTTTATCAGCAGCACGCATGGCGATCTCGCCGCCTGTGGAGATGACCATCACTGTGCAGTTGTTTTTTTGCGCGGCTTCGAAAACGTCGAGCACTTCTTCGGAATTGCCCGAATGCGAAATGCAGACAACGAGAGTCTGAGGTCCGCTGGCGAAGGCGGGGAGGCCGTAGCCGCGATGCAATGCCACGGGGAGGCGAATGCTTGAGGAAACAGAGGCAATTACCAGTTCGGCAGCGACCGCTGAGTCACCCATCGCAGAAATGACGATCGTTTGAATATCCTTGAAAGCAGGCAACGGCAGGGTTTGTCCCAGTTCCCATGCGGTTTGCAATTGATTCGGCAGGCCGTCAATTTGGGCGAGCATGTTGCGGGTATCTATTTTTTTGAAGAGGTCGAGGTCATCTAGGTTCATGGAATGAGGTGGTGGAAAAGTTTTATGAAATCAGGCGGCAGACCGCGGTCAATTGCCATCGGTCTGCCGCCTTCTGTCTGCGGTCGTTAGCTCGCGTCCTTGATGAATTTGCTCAAGTCTTTCTTCAACTGCTTGAGCGAAGGGATGTGGACGTACATCATGTGGCCTGCTTCGTAATACCCCATGCTGATGTTCTTGCGCAGGGATTCGTCGAGGCCGAGATGATCGAAGGTGTATTCGGTGGCAAAGTAGGGTGTGCCGAGGTCGTAATAGCCGTTGGCGACGAAGACCTTGAGGTATTTATTAAAGGTCATTGAAGCGCGCAGGGTTTCGGCAACATTGACGTATTGATTTTGAAAATACTCATACGACCAATTGAGGAAGACTTTGTCGCTGAGGATCTCGTAAGGCAGGTCGGTTTCGAATTTGAGCTCGGTGCGCAGGTAATCATTAAGCGTGGCCGTGTAAGGGCCATTGACCTGGGCGAACAGCGGGTCATAATCGGGCATGGCGGTGACGCCATTGCGGTCTATACCTGTGAAGCGGCTGTCCAAGCGGCCGACGGTTTTCCCACGCTCGCGCAGGAGTTCCTTGAAGAAATGCTGGTCGTAGATGCGCAGGTTGGTGCGTTCAATAAACTCCTTTGAAATGCCTGTGTAACGGGATAATTTTTCGACGACACTGGCGCGTTCTTCAGGAGTGAGAGCCGCACCTTTGAGCAGCGCGGTGGCATATTCGCCTTTTGCAAATTCTTCAGCTTCGCGAACGACTTCCTTCAACGACGCTTTGAAGCTCAACTTGCCGTGATACCATGCCGTAGCCGCATAAGCGGGGACAAATAAAATATACGGCAGGTCGTTATTGAGGTTGAAATCAATGGTGGTGAAATCAAGCACTGCAGAAATGAGGATGAGGCCATTGAGGAACATGCCATGACGTTCCTGCAAATAGCCTGAAAGACCCGAGGCGCGGGTGGTGCCATAAGATTCGCCTGCGAGAAATTTCGGTGAGAGCCAGCGGTTGTAACGCGTGGAATACAGTCGGATGAAATCACCGACCGAGGCAATATCTTTCGAGAAGGTGTGCCACTCGCGTGATTTCTCACCTTCAACAGGGCGGCTGTAGCCAGTGCTCATCGGGTCAATGAAAACGAGGTCGGTTTCATCGAGGATGGAAAAAGCATTATCGGTGAGTTTGAATGGCGGCGGGGGCATTTCGCCTTCGTCGGTGAGGACGACGCGACGCGGTCCCAACACACCCATGTGCAGCCACACAGACGAGGAGCCTGGTCCGCCGTTGAAGGAAAAGGTGATCGGGCGTTTGGATCTGTCTTTGACGCCATCGAGTGTGTAGGCCACGAAGAACATTTGGGCGCGGGGCTTATCCACCTCGGCCTCTTTGTCCTTATCCCACACTTCTTCTTTGACGACCATCGTTCCCGTGGTGACGGTGTATTTGATCGTCTTCCCGCCGATTTTTACCGAGTGTTTGGTTTCCACCAGGTTGTCTTTTGGAGCGGGTTTCTCGTCCTTCTTTTCATCTTTCTTTTCTTCAGGTTTCTTTTCAGCCATTTTTATCTCCCATGAAAATAGGTTGATTGGGGTCACTGGAATTACTGTTGCGTGGAGCAAATATAGCATAAAGAAGGGCGACTTCCATTACAACTCGAAACGGAACACAGATAAAGGTCAACGTGGTGAAGATGCTGCCGATATCCTGTGTAGAACCGCCCTGATCCACCATGTACATGGGCAAAACAACATACACTTGCGTGGCCAGTCCGATCAAAAGAGCCAGCCCGAAGTAAATGCCCGCGGCAAGCGCCGTGCGCGGATATTCCTTCCGTCGTGAAATGGAGAATCCAAGCCCGACGGCGTGAAGGAACAGGGACGGAAGCTGGGGGAGAATGCTGGAGAAGATAGCGGTAAGGTATTCCATTTTTTATCCTATATGAGAATTTTCACCACGAGCACATATAAACAGGGTGGCTTCAATCATCAGCAGCGCAATAAAGTACTGCTGAAATCTACAACTAGCGGACGTATATTTTGGAGGCAAGATCATCCCAATTCGGGACGATAAGCTCCAATACGGCTACAGCCGTCCATTCAAATGGTTTCAGAGAAAGGTAGGCGGCATCCGCAAGGAGGGGATTCTGAATTCTTCGGGCAAGCGCCTTTCCGAAAAGATCATAAATGGAGCGGAGAATTTTGTGCAGATGCGGCGCGATAACCATCAGGGTGAGTTCGGCACATTTCAGATTTTGCAATTGCCTGTTCACGCGCATGGATATTCCATTCTCCAGGCGGATCTCTTGTGAACCGACAAAAGCAGAATGTCCATTTGCGGCGGCGGTGGCAATGTAACAATTGGGCGGCTGGGTCGGCAGGGTGGCATATAGTTCGTACATCTTCGTAATGTTGTAGTACAGGGCAACCCCATACGCAGAAAGCCAGGTAAAAAGCCCAAAACCGTGCGCATGGGTGAGTTTGGGTTCATGATATTTCCATAACCAACGGGCGGCTTGCAAAGCAATGAAGAAACACCAAAAGGGTGCAGACATCGGCACCAAGATGATCAGAAGAAGGACAGGGGCTGTGCTGTAATCAAAAATTGCAGCGACAATGTGCCACAAAACTAGAATCGCAAATACGGCAAAAATCAATGCACGAAAAACCTTTTCGTTCTGAAGCCATGCACGAAGTTTTGGAATAAGAAGCGGGAGAAATATAAAAAAAACAAAGCCAAATAAAACAGGCGACAAGTCCATGGACAGGGCTGTGAGGAGGCTATAGTGAAAGGAAAGGAGCACTCCGCCATAAATGCCAAATCGAATAACGAGGGATTCGCTCTGGCGTTCTTCGTCACTGATCAGCATCAGGTAGGAGATAACCGAATACCCAAGCAGGGGCAGGGTCAATGCGGCTGCTTCGGGGGAAAGCATCAACAGCATGTAATCGGAAAACTTCCCTGTCTGCCATAAAGGCAGCATGGCCGAAACAAACGAAAAGTTGACTATTGGAGCAACTGGGATAAAGATCCAATACAGCAACCGTTGAGAAAAGGAGCCAAGCAGTGGTGGGATGGTGGGGCTGTTCTGTTCGTTCATTTCACCAAATTGACCAACGCATACACGTCTTTTTTATTCCAACCGCTTTGCCCGGCCAGGTCTGCAGAAATTTCCTTTGCGGACCTTCCCGTTTGCAATTCTTTCCGAATGGCATCCATCAACTCAGATTCTTCCCACTTGCTGCTTTCTTCCTTCTTCTTCCCTTCGACCACCAACGTAAATTCGCCCCGAGGGTCTTTGGATTTGAAATATTCCAGCGCGCCACTGATATCTCCACGCCAGTATTCTTCGTAGCGCTTGGTCATTTCACGGGCAATGCAGATGCGGCGATCGCCGAGGACGGCGAGAATGTCTTCAAGTGAGTCAAGCAAGCGGTGTGGGGTTTCGAGGAAGATCAACGTGTAGGGCAGGTTACTAACTTGCCCCACAAAACCAAGCCGTTCACTCGATTTATGGGGAAGATAGCCAAGGTATAAAAATGAGTCTGTGGGCAGGCCGGAAACGGTCAAAGCGGCGATGGGGGCCGAGGGACCAGGAACAGGCACAACGTCGAAGTTGGAAGCGAGGGCAGCCTGTACCAGTTCGTAGCCGGGGTCATTGATGGCGGGAGTCCCTGCGTCGGAGATCAAGGCCACATCCCCTTCTGCAAGGGCGGAGAGGATCTGATCCAATTTATGAATTTTGTTGTGTTCAAAATAGCTGGTGAGCCTGGTTTCGATCCCGAAGTGTTTGAGCAACACACCGCTGTGACGGGTATCTTCCGCTGCGATGAGTTGGACTTCTTTGAGGATGCGCAGGGCGCGCGGGGAAATATCTTCGAGGTTTCCGATCGGGGTTGCTACAAGAAAAAGGGTGCCCATTTGTTTATTTTATCATTCTGTTCCGGTAATTCGTTTTGCCGCAGGTAAATCAGATATGAGGGTGAATCAAAACGCGGATTCTTTTTGAATCCGCGTTCATCTATGCTTGTCGGCGAGTTTTTATATCGGGGGACTATTTTACTGACAGGAGCGAAGGTCGATCTTAAAGGTGGTGCAGCCCGCGCCATCTTTCGGGGTGGGCACACAGCATTGATTGGCTGCCTCAAAGAGCGAACCCGATTCACATTTGTTGAGGTCTTCATTCGCGACCACAGGCGGCGTACAAACTTTGAGTTCGTAGGAATAAAGCTGCCTGCCCGTACATGCGACGATGCTTTTTCCATCGGATGTGGTTTCGATGGCACAGGTCATATCGGGGCTGAGTGATTCGAATTCCGCACCCTCTGGGATGGAAACCGAGGTGTAGGGAATCTTGGTGACGCATGCCTTGTTCGTCTCGCGCACTTCGGGAATGGGGATGGTAATCCCCTCCGCACAGGCTGGAGCAAAAGGCAGAGGCGAAGCGACCGTTTCGGTCGGCGGCTCGGAGGTCAGGGTCGGTTTTTCGGTGGGAACTTCTTCCACCGTGGAAGTGAAAACAACGGCGGTCAATGTAGGTGTGGAAGTGGCTTCCGGCTGGGTGAATAATTGATTGCGCAACAGGAATCCCCCAACCACAACCACCAGCAAAACCACACCAGCCACGGCAAGGCCTGTCCGCGCGCGGGGCGATTGCAGGGTGGATGTACCCGGAAGAACGGTTCGAAACCCGGTGTTCGAAAGACCAGCCTTGCCTTCATTTCCAAATGCAACCATATTCATGGCCTTGGCCAGTTCCACAGCATTGGCGTAACGGCGGGTCTTGTCTTTGGCCATGCACATCTTGATGATGCCATCCACTTCAATGGGCAGGCTGGGAATCATATTGAGGATTTCAGGCACGGGATCGGTGATATGTTTTACCACCACACCCATGGGAGTATCGGCGTTGTATGGCTGTTGACCGCTCAACATTTGATAAATGATGACGCCCAGCCCGTAAATATCGCTGCGCCCATCGATCGGCTCCCCTTTTGCCTGTTCCGGACTCATATAAGCGGGTGTACCGATCACGCCACTGCCTGTCAGGCTGCCGCTGGAAGATTCGGTCAACTTTGCAATGCCGAAATCAGAAATGAACGGGTCACCGTTGTTATCGAAGAGGATGTTATCGGGTTTCAGGTCGCGATGGACAATGCCCTTTTTATGGGCATAGTGAAGCCCCATTGCAATCCGTTCAACAATGCGGGCCGTATCTTGTACAGAGATCTTCCCCAATGCGATCTGGTCTGAAAGCGAGCCGCCCGTCATGTAACGCATGACGAAGTAAGGCTGGCCGTCTTCCTCGCCCACATCGTACACCGGCACAATGGAGGGATGCTCCAAACCGGCAACGATCTTCAACTCCCGATCAAAACGCCCACGAAACTGTGGATCGTGCAACATTTCGCGTGGCAGGACTTTGATTGCGACTTCGCGGTCGAAGCTGGGATCATATGCGCGGTACACAGTAGCCATGCCACCGCGCCCCAACTCTGATTTGACCTCATATCGTCCGATTTTCGATGGGATAGGCATAAGCCCAAGTATAACCACATCAATATGATGATGCAAGCAATGATGCAGTTTTTAGACAAATGCACCCGCAGATGACACGCCCCTCAAAAATCGTCACCTGCGGATGCAAACCCGCTTCTCTAATCCGCTGCAGCCTGCGCGGTGTGAATGGATACGGTCCGCGTCTGGGTCATGGCACGATACCCCGCCCAAATCAAAGAGATCCCGATGAATTCGGTCACGAAGAGCACCTCCACGTACCCAAAACGGGTGAAGGAACCGCCGATGCCCGGCAAAAGTGCGCCAATGGCAATGAGCCAGTTGCCAAGCACGCGGCTGCCAGAATCCAATTTGCGGGCATACTGAATTGCCGACCAGGCCGCGCCCCCCACAAGAAAGATCATGGCATAAGTATTGGGAAGGATGGAGAACATACGAGCCCAGGTCCAGGTCATTACTTTGCCGGTCAGGCGGGCTGGGTCAACCAGAGACATATCCACCGGGGCGAGAAAGATCGCCACCGAAGCGACTGCAATATAAACCACGAAGAACCAGGCCAGGAAATCTGCGGTCTTTTTCTTCAACAACAGATACACCGTCCCCTGCGCAAGCGGGAATGCACCGAGCAACGCGCCGCTGATATACCAGGCTTTCATGTTCCATACACTCCAACCAACCAGCGTATTAATGGACTCGGTCAACGTGCCGATGCCAAAACAAAACGCTCCAATGGTCCACCACATGAGGTATCTGGCTTCCGGCTTGCGCTGCCAGTGTTTATACAAAGCAACCGTGAAAGAGAATGAGATCACGGTGGTAAAGATGGGAATATAGTGGGTAACAGCTTGCATTTGAAACTCCTTTAGGTTTTATATCATCGCGAAGGGCTGCGCCGTTCCGCAACGATGGGTGAACAAATAAAAATGCCAACCGTTCAACGGCTGGCATTCAATGACTGATAAGTTTGCAAAAGGCTGATCAAAATTTCATCTGTAAACACATGCATCTTTTGGAACATTTCTGCAGTTTGTCCCGAAGGCACATTGGCTTCGCCGTACACCTTGATCACCGATTCGATCAGCGTATTTCTGAAAAACAAAAAAGCCTTGGCTGCATCCACGTAATTCAAACTGTAACGATGGGCTCGTGAAGCATATTCATAACCGATGGCATAAGATTCGCTTTCAGCCTCTGCTCCGTGGGTTGCGACATAATTCATCAAGCCATGGAACAGCGACCTTGCACTCATGCGGTACTGCGTCCGCGCATCGTCATCCAGTTTTTGATACCAGGATTCAGCCTGCAAGCGTCCCTCTGAAATCTGCAGGCGGACATTTTTGACGACTTCATTCATCATCCCTTCGGGTTCGATCGCATTCGACCTGTGATTTGATTCTGCCCAAAGGGAAATTTCACTGCGCCGATAACGACGGTGCCCGCCTTGTGTTTTATGCGTAGGCAGGAAACCTTTATCAGACCATAACCTGACCGTGCCAGGATGCACCCCCAGGATCTTTGCCGCATCACTCAGGGAAAGCCATTCGTCGGTCATAATTACTCCACGCTCAGCGCCACTTTTTCCACATATGACGGTTCATGGGCCTGCTTTTGGAATGCGCCCACATCAATACGATACAACATGACCGCGGCAGCCAGCAGCATCAATGCTTCAAGGCTGAAGACAACGAGGTATCCGCTCAGGGCACTGCCTGTCATCTGTGTGGCCAGGTCTGCAACCACACCCGCCATCAACAACCCAACCAGGCGGGAAAGCCCGTTCGAAAAACCCCATGCGCCAATATACAACCCAACCTTTTCAGGGACGGTCAGGTCGAACATCAACGACAGGTTCGCAACTGTGGAAATACCCGTGCCGAATCCCAGCAGGGTGATCCCAAGGTAAAAAGCCGTCAGGCTGCCTGTCAACCCGCTGACGACGATGATGAGAAAACCGATGAGCGCGCCAAGGTTGCCCATTTGGGCAATGTATTTCTTCTTCACCCGCCCTTCCAGAACACCAGCCACAATGAATGCCACCAGTGTAAAAGTGCTGCTGATGGATACGATGCGTGAGGTTTGTTCGAGGCTCATGCCGAATGCCTGCGCCCCAAAGGGCTCGAGCAGAACATCCTGACCGAGGATGGCGGCAAGCAAAAGCAACAGATAGGCAAAAAATATCTTTGCCACAGGGTTGGAGGTGATGGCAGCGGTCATCTCTTTGACGGTGTATGTTTCAGAGCGCGGGGTTTGGTCTGATCTGCCAAAGGGCGGCTCAAGCTTGAAGAGGCCGAGCAGGCCAAGGGTCAGGGCAGAAGCGGCGACGATGAGAAAGGCACGCGAAAGCGTTTCAGGGTCATAAACTGTCACCATGCGGCTCAGGCTGATCCCCGTCGCAATTAAACCGATCACCATGATGGTGAACATCGTTGCGACGGTTTTTCCACGCCCCTTTTCTCCTGAAAGTTCGGAGGCGAGCGAAAGGTAGGAAACAGCAGAGAGGTTGTAGCCCATGCCCCACAACCCAAATGCGAAGATGCCCACCATGATCCCAAGTGTGAAGTTTTCACTGACCAACACGGCGATCTGCGGAGCAATGGCCACACCCAACACGCAAAGGAGTAACCCCGCAAGGATGTATGGAGTACGGCGATATCCCATGATGGGGTGTCGGTCTGAGAACGAGCCGATGGCCACCTGAATGGGCGAAAGTAAATAAGGGAAAATGGCCAAAAGTGTGAACAGGGTTTTGGAAACGCCCAGATCGAAGATCATCACACGGTTGAGTGTGCTGTTGATCGGCACAAGGGTGATGGCAACGGCGGTATGGATCAGGGCTAATTGAAGTCGTTTGATGAACATAGTGGGTGGTTTTGTCTCTTGGTCATTGGTTTTGTTAAACAAAGCAAGGGCGTTTTACGCGCCCTCACCTCATTGTGTATTTTAGGCGTAAATCTTCATAGAGCCATGTAGATTTATGTAGAATTTTACTAGAGTTTAGTGAGGGTTTGGGGCATGCATTGGCTGGCTTACTTTTTCCCGAATTGCCTGATCAGCGCATCGTATCTTTCCACCAGTGCGGGCGCAGGGACTTTGCCGCCAAAATTGAGAAAGACTTTGAATGCGGCGGCACCTTGCCGATCGAAGAATTGAAAGCTGAGCGTCTCGATCCCATCAAGATGGCTGGGCTTGCGGAAGGCAAAGACCGAATCCAATTCCCAACTGCGGATGTGCATGTCCAGCGATTTGGTGCGGACGTTCAAAAAGCCGTCGCTATTTGTGAGATTGCCAAACTGTCCATAGGCTTCGATGGTTGCGGCTCCATTTGAGACGATGACATGCACATTGCCCAGCGTTTCAAAAGCGCAGACGATCTCCTGCCAGCGTGAGAAATCCAGTTCATGTGCAGAGTCACCCTCCAATGCGCGAACAATTTCCACTTCAGGGATTCGGAGTTGATGGGCCAGCATTAATGTCATCTGCGAACGGTCAGTGTTATAAGCATCGCGGATGGTTTTCTGGCGTTCGACAACGGTCAGATCCAGGTTGAGGGGTTGAATGGTTTGAAACATACTGCATCCTTTGATAAATAAATTGGATTACTTTCATCCTGTTCAAGCGACGCGTAGTATAATTTCGGGGATTTGAATAATCTAGATATTTGTATTAAATTTTATCTAAATAGAGTTGATTTGGATTTTCAATCGAATTGAAGATTTTGGAGTTGTTTACAAGGAATGTCAGCCAGTTCTGCTATGCAACGCTATGCCGCGGAGATCTATCGCCTGCAACAAGATCATGAGCAGGTGCCGCTTTCGCTTTTAAGCACGCATGTTGAATCATCAGCACAGGCCATTGCCAGCATGGTCAAACGTTTGCAAAAAAACGGGTATCTTGTCCATGAGCCGTATCGCGGTGTACGCCTGACCCCCACTGGCGAAAAGATCGCCATGCCTTCCCTGCGCCGCCATCGCCTAACGGAGGTCTTCCTCGTCAAGGTGATGAAATACGATTGGGCCACTGCCCATCAACTGGCTGATACTTTCGAACTCGGCGTCAATGACATGATCGAAGACCGTATGGATGAACTGGCTGGCCGCCCTACACGCTGCCCGCACGGAGAGCCGATTCCCACAAAAGACGGGGTAATGCCTGTGGTCCGGGACATGTCACTGATCGATGTGCCCTCAGGGTCAGATTGTGTCATCAGCCGTGTGCGGACCCATGATTTCGAAAAACTGACCTACATCGGTGAGCTGGGTCTTGTGCCCGGCACGTCGTTTCACTTGTTAAGTTGTGCGCCGTTCAAGGGTCCGTTGCGATTGAACATGAAGCCGCACGACCATGTCGTCGGTTATGAATTGGCGGCATCGCTTTGGGTGGAAGTTACGAAGGAAGGCGAAGGCAACAAATTGCCAGCGCAAAAGAACAATAATTGACCCCTGAGTTTTCCTGTGGCTTTTGAAGCACGTTAAGAAAAACTGTCCGCTCCGTGGAGTGGACAGTTTTTGATTTACGGTTTGGGTGTGCTGACGATCTTCTTTCTGCGGAACAGGTTTGTGAACAGGGCGTAGCCGAGCTTGGTTAGCATCATCAAATAATACAAATAGTTGAACAGGAAGAAGTAATCCTTCGCGAAGTGCTTGCGGAAATAAAGATAATACGAACGATGCCATTCGATGATGGTGCGGTATGGCTGGACCTTTGAGCCGCCCTCCCCTCCGTAGTGCGTGATCTGCGCCGTGGGCACATAAAAAATCTTCCAACCTGCCAGACGGGTGCGGCGACAATAATCGGAATCCTCCTGGTAGGCGAAGAAATCTTCGTCGAAATATCCGACCTGCTCCACGACTTCACGACGAACGACCATGCACGAACCTGAAACTGCCTCTGTTTCGTGAGTGAGGTCCTCGGGCAGGTAGGTCATCAGATATCCTGCAAAACGTTTGTCTTGGGGGAAAAGACGGGAAAGGCCCGAGAAATAACAGATCGCATCCCATGGACGAGCTTCACTGCGGCGGCATTGCTTTTGAAGCGTGCCGTCACGGTTCAACACTTTGGGGCTGACAATGCCCACCTCGGGATGTGAATCCAGGAAGCCAACAAGTTCGGCAAAGGCTTTCGGAAAGATGACAGTATCGGGGTTGAGGACGACAACATGGCGACCTTGCGCCAGCCGCATGGCTTGGTTGTAGGGACGGGTAAAGCCGGTGTTGCCTTCGTTGGTCAGCAATTTCACATGGGGAAATTCACTGCGGATCATTTCAGGGCCGCCATCGCCGGAGAAATTGTCAACGACGATGATCTCAAAGGTGAGCGTATCCGTTGTCCCGTAGATGGACCGCAGACAGTCGCGCAGGAAATCCTTCGCGTTGTAATTCGTAATGCAGATCGAAATATCAGGTTTCATGAATTTTCCGTGTTGCGTTTTAGAAAAGTGAGGAAGGGAGCCAGCCAATTGCGCGACATGGCACGATGCAATTCAGCGATGGATGCTTTTCTATTTTTCTGGATCGCGCCGCGTTTTTTGAGCATGGGGGCTAATCCGCGCAGGGCATCGAATTTTGCGCGCCAGATGGTACGGCCCTGCCCTTTGGCGGTGAAGTAAAACAAGAAGAACACATTGATGAAAATATGCAGCGGCAGGTAGAACCAAAACAGCACAGACGGCATGTCTTTGGCGTAGGTCCACACCAGGTTACGGTGGCCGTGATAAATGGAAAAGTCGCTTTTCTTGCCGAAGGTGACCGAGCCGACATGATGCACAACCGCGCGGGGAACTACAAAACACTTCAAGCCGTGTAATCTCAGACGAAAACCGAGGTCAACATCTTCGTGATAGGAAAGGTAATCTTCGTCGAAACCGCCCACGCTGAGAAATTTTTCGCGCGGAAAAAATGCGGCGGCTCCGCAGGCGCTGAAGACTTCGCGGGTTTCATCCAGGGGATAGGTGCGTGAGCCATAACCGTTTCTCCACGCCAACCCGCTGACGTGATACACGTCACCTTCACCATCCAGCAATTCGGGTGTATTGGCCTGAAGTTGGCGCGAGGAAAAAAATGCGTTCGGGTGCATCTGGGCCGCTTCGAGCAAACGCTCCAGCCAATCGGGTTCGGGGAAGGCATCTGTGTTGAGCAGGGTCAGCCATTTGCCAGTGGCAAGCTGTGCGCCGAGGTTGTTTGCAAATGAAAAGCCGTGATTTGTTTCGAGCCGTTCCACGCGCAGGGCAAGGGTGGGATATTTTTCCTGCAGGCCCACACACCCATCATCCTTTGAGCCATTGTCCACAACAATGATCTCAAAATCCTGCACGGTTTGCGCAAGCAGATGCTGGAAACAGCGCGGCATATAAGCGGCGCTGTTCCAGGCAACAAGCACGATGGAGATGAGGGGGGCATTCATGTTGAAATAAGCCACGAAGAATTACAAAGAGACGCGAAGGGATATCTATTCGCCTTCGGCTTTGCGGGTCTCTTCAATGGCTTCGCGGGTGGCACGCAGGAAGGCGTAACCGTATTTGCGGTCGGGTTCGAGGTAGGCACATTCGCCCCATTCATTCCAGGCATTGACGAAGATGAAGGGCGCATCAAGTTCCTTGCTGCTGCGGGCTTCACGCAGAATGTCAATGAGCCATTCCTTGTACAAGGCGGGGCTGGCGCCTTCGAAGATCATGGGGGTGTTATTGCGGCGGGGCGTGTTATCCCACATGGGCATAATGGCACGGTGTAATTTCTTCGCCTGAAACTTGAAATATTGCTTGTTCTTCACCAGGTCCACGTAATCGAGGACGATTCCGCCGAAATCATCGCGCATGAAGTTGATTTCGTTGGTGATGTTTTTACAATAGCGGAAGACCGTGCCCGGGTGGAATTCGCTTTGGGCGTCAAAACCAAGCGCCAACAGGTCGCCATCAAAGGTGTTTTCCTTGACCGCGATGATGTATGGGTTGCCAAGTCCTTCCTTTTCGCAATATGCCCGCCAGTGCGCAAGTACATTGGAACAATCAGGCACGAAAGATGGGCGGTACACGATCAGCACCGGGCGGCCATCCACACGGATGTAACGCTTGTCGGCGGCATAGGGCTTGATGCTTTCGATGAAGGATTTATAACTCTCCACCGATTCGTTTTGATACATGATGACCTCGCCGCTGGACCCGTCGAAGCGGCGGGTCCACGATTCGTTTGCCCAGCACAGGCAGAAGGGGAAATCGAGATCGGGGTTATTCAAAAACATATCAAGAGGTTTATCAAGCAAACGACGGCCATCGAACCAGTAAAAGTAATAGGCAAAGCCGTGAATGCCGTGCGATTTCGCCAATTCGATCTGGCGGGCGATGTTTTCCTTGAGACGCAGGTCATACGATCCCAACTCACCAGGCAGGCGCGGCTGGTAATGCCCCACGTACTGCGGCACAGCCTTGGCCACGTTGTGCCACTCGGTGATGCCGCGTCCCCACCACTCGTCATTTTCAGGGGTTGGGTGAAACTGCGGCAGGTAATATGCAAGCAAAAGCGGATCGCCCGCCTGCGGCACATAGGCATCGGAAGCCAGATCCACATAGTCATCGGTCTTATCGGGAATTGCAAGAACCTGTTTGGTGTACTGTTCGTACATTTTCGTCTTCGCAGGCTCGGGCATGGCAGGCGCACTGCGCGGACGGAAGATCCGCTGTGACAGCATCGAAAGCCTGCGGCGAAGCGGCTCAGGCATTGGCAATTTGCGATAAATACGCAGCGCGAATTGAAGTATTCGATTGATCACAGTTTCACCCCGGTCATGTGCAGGATCTCGATGGTCTTGTGTTCCCACGAATTCTCGTTCGCTTCCGTATCGAGCACCTTGAGATATTCTTCATCGCTCCGCAGTTCAGAGGCACGTTTCAATTGCTGCATGAATTCCTCATTCGTTTCAGCCGTAAGGCAGGACTTGTATTTCTTGCACTCGCGCAGGTCGGTGGTGACGATCGGTTTCAAGGCCGCCATGTATTCGAATATCTTCACAGGCGAGACCGCCTCGGTGAGATTGGATTTCTTGAACGGCAGGATCGTCACACCGTAATGGATCGCATATTGATTTAACTGTGAGTAGGGTTTGCTTCCGAGGAAATGCACCCGCGGATGCCCCTTCAAACCGCTTTTCTCGAAGGCATCGTCATGCTCATGGCCGATCAGCACCAGTTCATAACTGCCTTCATCAGCGATCATGCGCAGCAGGTCGTAATCGAGCCATTTGGCAAGCGCGCCATGATAGGCAACGATGGTATTTCCAGTAAACGCGGATTTCATATCCACGGGCGGCTCGCCCTTGGGGATGCGCCAGTTTTCGAGGTCCACGCCGTTGGTGCTGAGGACAAAATTCTTTGCGCGGTGACGGGCTACTTCTTCATACAGTTGATCGGAGGTTGCCACAACAAACACGGCTTCATTTCTCAACAAGGCTTGATGCCGATCACGGACAAGTTCGGGCACGTTGCCGGTGATGTCTGATGTGATCTCGTCAATGTATTCATACACCACACGGAAACCGCGGCGCAGGAAGTTTGCCACATCTTCGGCGGTCGTCACCAGGTCAATGGATTCGATGCGTAGCACGGTGGAATTGCCTTTTTTCTCAAGGGCTTGCAAAATGCGTTCCGTGATCTGCGGATCGGTGGCTTTGAAAACGTAAAGATTCTCGGCAGCCTTTTTATAAACAAAGATATCCTTGTCCACAGTGGGGTGGCCGCCATAGATGGCAATTCCGCCCAATTTGGCAGATTGCAGCGAAACATGCTGGAAACGCTGGAATAACATCGTGTTCCAACCCATCGGAATGTGGAACAGGTCGAAGAAACCGTTATGCCCGGCGATGATGGCTTCCAACTCTTTCAACTCACGTTCATAGCGTTGCTTGAAGATGGCCTTCTTGATCGGGTAGGTCAGCGCAACCCAAATGGCGACAAAGCCCTTAAGGATGGCACCAAACACCCCGTTGACTCGGATCGAGGTCCGTATCCGCGAGATCAAAGACAATGGTTTGCGAACGAACCAATGGAAAACAAAGCGTACCAACTTCTCGCGTCGGCTGCCAAGCGGAATGAGGGTGGTTCTGATCTTTTGGAAAATCAACGCGATCTTCCATGAAGTGCTGTGGACCATTTCATGCAGTTGATACTGTTGATAATCCACGATCTTTTGGATGCGGTCGATCTCGTATTCGTTGATGGCGATGCGTGCAAGTTGGTCGGCCACTTGCTGGTTAAGGCTCGCTACTTCGGCAGTCAAAGCCTGCGCCTCTTTTTCACGGACGAAGAAGGCGCCCGTCTGTTTAACAGCCAGATCGCGGATCAATTGCAACGCCACGGGCTTTTCAATGCGTTTGGTCTTTTGGTCGAGCAATTTCAAAGCCAGGGTGGTGTTGGTTTGAACAAGCTGCTTAAACTTCTGTCCCTGCTCCGCCAGTGATGCGCGCACCTGTTTTTGGTCAGTCCAAAGGTAGTGGAAGGTATCTGAAAGCGAATCTACATTCATGGTCTGAAGATCGAGCGCGTACTCTGAAAGACCGAGGAACTTCATCAAGTTCCTGACCTTCGGATCGTAGATCAATGCAACCGATGGAACGCCGACACTGGCCGCAAAAACAAGCGAATGCAGACGCATGCCGATGACAACGCGGCAGCGGGCGATAAGCCCTTCGACCACTTCCGGGGAATAGGCTTGCGGCAAAACCTTCGTCCGTTCCTGATTCTGCATCATGGAGATGACCTCCACTGAAACAGTGTAGTCATTCTCGAGTTCGTGCTCACCCACCTGGAAGGGAATGAACACAATCTGCGCATTATGTCTTTCGAGGAAGGCGTCCAGTGCGGACGCCAGTTCCTGCTTCCATGCGCCGCCTTTTTCGCCTTCGGTCCAATTGCGGATACAAACGCCGACCATGGGGCGTTCTTTGGGAGAAATGCCCTCAGCTTGAAGAATCTCCGCCGCGGCTTTCAGTTTCGGGGAAAGGTTGAGCGCAGGGTCGGGTTTGATGAGAATTTGTTTTTTGGGAAAACCCAGTGAAGCCAGCAGATCCCTTGATTCGACATCGCGTACCGTGGCGGCATCGGCCAGTTCAAAGGCGAGGCGCGTCCAGCGTTTGCCTTCATCGGTCAACAGCGGACCAATGCCCACGGAATAGATCATGAAGGGTTTATCGAACAGGGAAGCCAGCAAGCCGATGCTGCTGTAATACGAAATGCCCCAGTGAAATTCGGTTAAATGCGTGCCTGCAGGGGTGCCCCAATAATCCTGAAAAATGCCGCCGCCGCCAAGGATGATGAGGTCGCATTCGCGGGCCGCATCCATCAAGGCGTTGATCTCCTTCCAATGCACCGAACGGACATTGTGCGATGCGGCGGTTTCTTCGGGGTTCGACGAGATGACGATGAATTCAAGTCCCTCGCGTTGTTTTCTCAAGTCGGTCAGGATGGCGCTGAGGATGGCTTCGTCACCGACGTTGCCAAACCCGTAATACCCTGCCACCAGAATGGTCTTTTTATTGTTTTTATCCACTGTCTATACTGCCTCTCCAGGAAATGTCCGCCTATTATCATCGAACTCCATGCAGGAGGCAATGATGATAAATTGCCAGAAAAAAGTAGCGCGACATAA
>DAOQID010000060.1:17411-25107 GCA_035339375.1 Anaerolineales bacterium
ACTCCATGCAGGAGGCAATGATGATAAATTGCCAGAAAAAAGTAGCGCGACATAAGTGTCGCGCTACAAAGCCAGTTTATGTCACCAAGACAATAATGTACAGAACGTACCACACTAAAAATAAAAGGCACATTCTGTGCTATGTTCTGTCATCTAAAGTAGGTTCCCGAATTTCGCCACTCCGATACTGACACAAAGGACATTGAAGGTCGACATCAAGTTTGTCAAACATTGCATTTTGATACCGAAGAATATCACCTGGTCGCAAAGTTCTATACTGAGACAGTATCTTTTCCATACCTGCTTCATACAGCTTGCCGTGAAATGTACCAAATTGTCTTACTTCTATTGCCAGTTCTTTTGGGGTGTTTCGAACAATAAGATTACGCAATAACACATACCACTTGTCAAATTCTTCCAAAGAGAATTCTAAATTAATCTCTTTGTCTCTCCCCGTATATCTCAAATTATAAGCCTTCCGTAAATTATCCAAGATGGTTGTATCCCCAATCAACCTCACCGACTCGGGTGCAATTTTGTTGTAACCCTTCAAGAGCTTCCCCAAATCATGCCCATAATCTTTCTTGAGTTGATCATCTGTCAGTTCTACTTGTGAATAAATCCGTGTGATCATCACAATCAATATTTTAAATAACTT
This sequence comes from Anaerolineales bacterium, assembly GCA_035339375.1. Classification (GTDB taxonomy): domain Bacteria; phylum Chloroflexota; class Anaerolineae; order Anaerolineales; family Villigracilaceae; genus Villigracilis. Next base: position 18,070 of record DAOQID010000060.1, read on the forward strand.
CTCAAGCGCTTCGGCAGCTTTAGCCATTGCTACTATTGGAAAACCTGACATAAATAATAGACGCGCACTAAGGTAGTCAATATCAGCAATTCCCAAATAATCCATGAGCTTATCGGTGATTTTCAAATCTTGGTAAGTATCCAACTCTTCCTCAGCAATCCATTCTACGTTCTCGCCGCCGAGGACGGCGGCGAGAACGTCCTTATTTTGCCTTGTACTTTTTGTGAGAATAAAATTCCACGAACCCGCAACTTGAACACCGAAATGCGGCAACAGGGATTCCCTCGGTTTTTGGCTCTGAAGTTCCCAGCCAAAAGGATTTTTGGGGCACGCCTTCATGCCAGTTTGGGAGGACGATCGCGCCATTTGAATAATCGAGAATAAATCCTCTGACCATGTCGCCATCGCATTTTGGGCATTTACCTGATGGTTTTGTCATAACACGCCTTTGTGTAGACTCATTCAAATTCCCGGCAACCCTACGGCAAAGCAAAGGTTTTCACCAAAAAGACCGCCATCTGTGCGCGGGTCACAGCGGATTCGGGACAGTAGTTGCCATCGCCACAGCCTGCAGTGATTCCCTCGGCGACCAGTTGCTCGATCCATGCGGCGGCCCAGTAATCAGCAGGGACATCTGTGAAGGCAGTGCCTGTGGCCGCGGGCGGAGTGTAACTGCCGCCGTATTTGCTGCGCAAAAGGAAGACCGCCATTTGAGCGCGCGTCACCTCGGATTCAGGACAGTAATTTCCGTCACCACAGCCTGCCGTGATTCCCTCAGTGACCAGTTGCTCGATCCATGCGGCGGCCCAATGGTCAGCAGGGACATCGGCGAAAGCCGTGCCTGTGGCCGCGGGCGGAGTGTAGCTACTTCCATGTTTGCTGCGCAACAGGAAGATCGCCATTTGAGCGCGGGTGGTTGAACTTTCAGGACAATAGATCAGCGGATAGACTCCGCATCCCTGAGTGATGCCGTTTTGATACAGCTTCTCGATCGAATCCACGGCCCAATAATCGGGAGCGATATCTGCAAAAGTGCCATCACCGGGTGTGAGGAAATCGGCGGTCATGGTGCTGGCACAGCCGCTGATGTTCAACACATTGACGCTGCTCGGACTGCCATCATATAAATTGCTGTTCGGGGTTGTGGAAGCGGAGAAGGCCTGCCGCCATCGTGACCCCGGGAAGGGGTCGCCTGCATCGCCGGTGTCGCGGCCCCGGCCAAGTTCATCGGTGCCGTCGGCTTGCACGAGGTACACCAGCCTGCGTGGATTCCCCGCATTGGCTGAGTTGTCGAACGGCACACTTTCGTCAATGTGCCAGATCAACAAGCCGCAACCGGGCAGGCCCGCATCGAAACCGGTCTGCTGACGATTCTCCACGAGGAAGTATTCGCCTGTGCCTGAGTTTGATTTGAATTTCCAATCCAAGCCATTCGGGTTATCCAAAAGCTGGAAAACTGTCGGGTTGGATTCTGCCTGGGGAATCGGCTGACCAGCTGAAAGTCCGCGAAGCTGAAGCGGGGTGATCCAGCCTTCGTACCATTTGCTCCAGGCGTCGTGGTGTGCAGGCAGGTCACCCAACTGAGTTCCAGTCGTATTCCAGGTACCCATGCCCATGATGCCCCAAACGCCGATGCCCGATGAACCGCCGCCGGTATCGTACAGGTCGGGCAGATTCAAACTGTGGCCGAACTCATGCGCGATGACGCCCATCGTGGCGGGGTAACCGGGCGTAAGCCCGGGCAGGTCGGCGCAATGCCACTCGCCGACTTGCACATATCCGCCGCCCGCGCTGATCTCGCCAATGGTTTTTCCGTACACCACCGGCGCAGGGACCTTGCCGCCTTCGAAACCCCAGTAATGTGCCCAAATGCCGGGCTTGCAGGAACTGGTGCTGGCAAAGGCTGTTTCATACCCAGCCACAACCACAATGATGTGTAATTCCTTGTTCGAAATGTATCCGTCGTTGTTCGTGTCGTAGACGGTGTAATCCACATACGGGGCTGAGGCCAAAATGGCATCGCGTGTGATCTGGCGATTGTGATCGGAAACGTTTCCACCGGAGTTGGGATGGTTGTATGGCAGCGTGATCCAGCCGACAATGCCGTCTCTGGATGTGCCGTAGTTTTCAATGGCAGGAAGCAGATTGAGCTGTCCGTAGGAAACTTCCTTGTAATATTTTTTCACGCTCAAAGCGGGACCGAAGATCCGGTCATTCCAATAAGCGGCATCGGTGCCCAGCGACGGTTGATTCTGGAACTGCGCCAAAAGCACCAGCACCCGCTGTGTCCCCACGTTGATGCTGTCTTCTGGAATGGGTTGAAACCCTGCAGGCGGACTGCCCGCAGGACGATTCACATTCGGGCGAAGATGCAAAGGCAGGCCTGCGGCGGCGGGGTCATCCCTGCCGACGATCAAAGTTGAAGGACGCAGGCTGTCATGAGTTGGCTCAGCAGCATACACCCAGAAAAGACTCTGCCCATCCTGAAGGATGGTGTACCCATCCAGAGTTTCCATGCCATTCGACCATTCATCGCCCCAGGCCCGCGCCTGAAACGCGAATCCATCGGGCTGGTACAGGGTGATCTCAATGGGGGCAGGCGGTGCGGCATGTGCCACAATGGACGGTTGGGCCGCCAGCACGATCAGGATCACAAGCAGGATGATGGATGTCTTTTTGAAAAGCTGAATCATTTGCACTCCAAAATTCTTTGTCGCCAGATTGACTACTTTACACCTTCAAGATCAGAATTCTAATTCATGCTGAAAATGCAGATTTTTACCATCGCGGCGTTTTCTTTACTGGATAAAAAAAACCATTTGAACCACTGAGGCACAAAGACACGGAGTCTTGATTTGGTTTTCTCAGTGTTTCAGTGCCTCGGTGGTTAAGATTTCAGAATTTTGCAAGAGGTCTATTTTTTCAACACCTTGCTGCACAGCATATTGGCATCGCTCTCTTTGGCTGAAAGCTCCGAGGTGATCATTTCGATCTCGAACCCCATGCTGCGAATACTTTCGAGGAACTGCTCAGGCTCCACATGTCCACAGCGCAGGGCAGTGGGATTCAACTCCATGAGCAGGTGCAGGTTTGTAGAACGCGCCGCGATGTTCTTCATGCCTTTCAACACCAAAGGCTCGGCGCCTTCAGTATCGCTTTTGACAAAACTGATCTGTTCGATGCCGCGTTCCTGCAAAAAGGAATCAAGGTCCACACAGCGTACTTCAATCACGCCTTCCGCCTTGGTATAGCCTTCGATCAAACTGTGATTGCTGTTACCGGGTGAAACATACAATGGCAGAATGCTCTCCCGTTCGCCAACCGCATAGTTAAACAGTTCCACATGGCGGTAACGCGGCAAAGACATATTCTTTTGCAGCACACTGAAATTCTCAGGGTTCGGCTCAAACGCCAGCACACGCCCGCTCGGGCCGACCAGGTCTGCAAGCAGGCGGGTGTAATAGCCGATGTGCGCGCCGATATCCACCACGGTCATGCCAGGCTGAACCACCTTCCGAACACGTTCCACCGATTCGACTTCCAGCCAGCGCATCAGAATCTCAAAGCGGAAACGTTCGATCCACCACCACCCGCCAGTTGCCCGTGCGGGAAAATGAAATTGCTGGCGCCTTTGCAGAGTCTTCACCAGCCAGTTGATCTCCATCCGCACAAGGCGTGCGAGCAGCGATTCGGGATTCTGTTGATAAAGATTAAGTGCTTTTCGATAGAGTCTATACAGCATTAAAGTTTTCAGCCTTTCCTGAGATACAAACCACATGAGGCGCAATGATAACCGTCTGCCAGAGGCAGTTGCAGCCCGCCACAGTCCGGGCAGGGATCCGCCCACATCCGCCGCTCAGAGACATGCATGGCCCATTCCCAATGACCGACCCAGGTGCGTGCCACCGTTTCCCAATTCCGCACGGCGGCTTGCGCATTGTGTCGGATGGTGCTCGAAAAATCGGGCGCACTCACCAAAGTCAACGCCATTTGCGCCACCTTTTGCCAGGTTTCCTCCGCCATGTGATTCCCTTCCACGAGAAAACCATCATACCCATCGCGGACGATCTCCGGATACGCCCCCACCGGGCTGGCCACCACGATATTGCCCGAAGCCATTGCTTCGATCAAGGAAAGGCCAAAGGGTTCGAGGCGGTCTTGAAGATTCAAAGCAATGTGACTGGTACGCAGTTCACGTGACAACTCACGTTGACCGACCATGCCATGATAGAAGACGCCGTCTTCCTGCGCCGGAGCCTGCTCAGCCCCACCCCAGAGACGGTTGCCCCCGTAGATGTGCAATTCAAAACGGGCATCCTGCGCACGCAAAATCCTCAATACGCCCAGCGCCGCATCCAAACCTTTGGACGGATGACTTGCATACACCAATTTAAAAAGATTTCGCTCCCTGCGGTTGAAAAGACCTGGCTCCTGCAGAAAGGCAGGGTCCACGCCGTGATAGCTGACAAATGTTTTTTCACGCGGAACGCCCCACTCTTGAATCGCCCACTGACGGATGAAATTACTCGGCGAACAGACATAATCAAATGGAATCTCATGCAAGCCTTTGAGCAGGGGTGTGCCATGCACCCAGATCAGGCGCAGACTCGCTTTGATATCAAGAGCCAGAGCCGGGCGCAGATCCAGATCGCCGCCGCTGCTGCTGAGAATAAGCACATCCACATCAATGCTCCGCACCTGTGCCAGCGGAAGATATTGCACCCCATCGAACACCGCCGCACGCGGACAATTGCAGATCATTGTGACCTGATGCCCCAGTTTTGCCAGCGCCGCCGCAAGACGAATCCGCACCATGACACCGCCACCCACTCCCTGTTTATCCGGGGTGCTGCCATCATAGGAAAGATGGTGATCGGGGCAATATAAAGCAACACGTAATTTCTTCAAAGAGACACTCCCATCTTGATCGTGACAGAAGCATTTTATAGTTGATTGAGGGATGCGTCAATTGCCATAAAAAAGAGCGGACCCATACAGGTCCGCTCAGATTACATTTGAACAAAAACCTTGTTATTGCTTGCTGATGGCGCGGTAGAGCATCTTGGCGAATTCACCACGGGTGGCAGCCTGGTCAGGCGAGAAGGTGGTGGCGCTGGTTCCATCGGCCACACCAATGCCATAGGCGCGCAGGACGGGGATGGCGTAGTACGCACCAACGGAGACATCCGTCCACGCGGCTTCGCGCAGGTACGGGTTTTCCCAGCTGGTCCAATCCTGGCTGAGGACGTTGCCATTGGCGAAATCGAGATAATCGCCGGTGCCGCCGCCCATTTCATAGATGTTGTTGAAGATGGTCACAACCTGGCCGCGGGTGAGCAGGTTGTTCGGGTCGAACAAGCCGCCGCCCACACCATTCATGAAGCCATCCGCACAAGCCTGCCAGACCCAGCCAGCGAACCAGTCGGTGGCAGCCACGTCGGTGAAGTCACAACCACCAGGAGCCGAGGTGGGCAGGGTGGTGGCATCGTAGCCGTTGGCAATTTCGAACAGGGTGGATGCTTCGGCGCGGGTCAGGTTGTTGTCCGGAGCAAAGGTGCCATCGGCGAAGCCGCTGATCAAGCCAAGGTCGGCCAGGTAGCGGATGTACACTTCGTATTCGTGACCGGCCACATCCGTGAAGTTTACACAATCTTCCAATTCGTCCGCTCCAACCACATCCACTGGCGCAGTACCATCACGGAAATAGGATAAGCCCCACCTATTCCCGGCCGCATCGATCGGGTTGAAGCCCAACAACCACGCACCACTGGCAGTGGAGGGGAATGTGAAGACCCACGAGAACAACGCGCTATCCGCACCGATCGGGGCAGGGACGAAGGTACCTGTTGTGGTCGGGTTCCAGGAACCAAAGCCGGAGTATGCATCACCAGCAGGGACGGTGACTTTATCTGACACCACAGCCCACATCTCGAAGGTATTGCAGGAGACGGGGATGTTGCTAAAAGAAGCGATGAGAGAGGGTGGGTTGAAGTAATCGCCACCCATTGAATCATTATCCACATAGTTGGAACCCATGACAGAGTCGATCGCAGGGGTGGCTGCGGCAGCACAGGTCTGGTCATCCACGGTCAGGGTGAATTCAACGATGTCACCGGAAGACAGCGCAGTGAGGTTGGTGGTGGTAGTGTAATCATAAGTGAAGGTGCCGCTCGCATCGCTGGTGCCGTTGATCGTGGCGATCAATTGACAATCATTCCAGTCGTAAGCTACAGGAACCGCTGCGCTCACACGACCCCACACCAATATGTTCTTGGTGCCAGCGGCCATGCCAGTCACTGCCCAATCGAGGTCTACATCATCTCCGGTTGAAAAATCGGGCAATGCCGTAATGCTCGCATCTCCGGTCACTGCAACCGCAGAAGCGACGCTGAACTGGGCCAACATGAACACAGCCAGCAATAATAGGGTAAATACTTTCTTGCTCATTTTCTCTCCTACAAATAATATGGATGCCATTCGGTAAAAACAACTTCAGACAATGGCGACCTGAATTCTTTTATTTTATATGAGGGAAATTCCTAAGTCAATTATGGATGCAGAACTCCCCCAAAGTGACTGGGAAAACAATAAAAAGAGCGGACCCGTACGGGTCCGCTCAGATTACATTCGAACAGAAAGCTTGTTATTGCTGGCTGATGGCGCGGTAGAGCATCTTGGCGAATTCACCACGGGTGGCAGCCTGGTCAGGCGAGAAGGTGGTGGCGCTGGTTCCATCGGCCACACCAATGCCATAGGCGCGCAGGACGGGGATGGCGTAGTACGCACCAACGGAGACATCCGTCCACGCGGCTTCGCGCAGGTACGGGTTTTCCCAGCTGGTCCAATCCTGGCTGAGGACGTTGCCATTGGCGAAATCGAGATAATCGCCGGTGCCGCCGCCCATTTCATAGATGTTGTTGAAGATGGTCACAACCTGGCCGCGGGTGAGCAGGTTGTTCGGGTCGAACAAGCCGCCGCCCACACCATTCATGAAGCCATCCGCACAAGCCTGCCAGACCCAGCCAGCGAACCAGTCGG
>DAOQID010000061.1:0-6210 GCA_035339375.1 Anaerolineales bacterium
AGGTGGCGCAATTCGCATTTTTGTTGTTGGAAGTTATAATTGTTTGAGAAAGAAGCGAGAGGCAGTATAATCGCCGTAATTCATTCTCAGGAGCAGGCTGTGACAAAAACTGACCGGAAGCCTTTGTTGGAAGTCCGAAATCTTAAGACCTATTTTTATACAGAAGACGGGGTGGTAAGCGCCGTTGATGGCGTCAGTTTTGAAGTGTATCCCGGTGAGGTGTTGGGTATCGTTGGAGAATCGGGTTGTGGAAAAAGCGTGACCTCGCTTTCCATCATGCGCCTGATCGCACCGCCCGGAAAGATCACTGAAGGGGAAATTTTGCTGGATGGCAAAAACCTGCTCAACCTTTCTGAAGACGAAATGACAAAAATGCGCGGCAACAAGATCTCAATGATCTTTCAACAGCCACAGACCGCTTTGAACCCGGTGTTCAAGGTGGATAACCAGATTGCCGAAGTATTAAATATCCACAAAGCAGTTGGCAAGGAAGCAGGCCGACAGCGTGCCATCGAATTGTTGAAGATGGTGGGGATCCCAGATGCCGAGCGCCGCGCCGATGCGTATCCGCACGAGCTTTCCGGGGGCATGGCTCAACGTGTGATGATCGCCATGGCGCTGGCTTGTACGCCGGAACTGTTGATCGCGGATGAACCCACAACTGCGCTTGATGTGACCATTCAGGCCCAGATCCTTGACCTGATGCGCGATTTGCGCACAAAGATGGGGACCTCGGTCATTTTGATCACACATGATCTTGGTGTGGTGGCAGAGATGGCCGAACGTGTGGCGGTGATGTATGCAGGTGAAGTGGTGGAGCAGGCCGAAGTGAATTCGCTTTTCGAGCAACCATTGCATCCGTACACTCAGGGCTTGATCGGTTCCATTCCGGTCCTTGGCCAGATCAAGGAACGCCTCGATGTGATTCCAGGTTCCGTGCCCAATTTGGTGAACCTGCCGCCCGGCTGCCGCTTTGCGCCGCGTTGTACGGCTCGTGAAAAATTCGGCTTAAAGATTTGCACCGAAGTAAAACCCGAGCTGACTGATGCCGCCCCCGGCCACAAGGTTCGTTGCTGGCTGTATCAAAACGCAAAAGATCACCAAGCGCCGTTGAAGGCCAAGCAGGGTTAGTTTTTTAGGCGGCCGTTTGGGGAGGTTGCCGCGTTATCGTAAACAATCGTCTGGAGTCGATGAGCATGAGTCAAACAACGGAAATGCAGAAAACAGAAGACCTGGTACAAGTTGAACATTTGGTGAAGTACTTCCCGGTACGCGCCGGGTTGATGCAGCGCGTGGTCAATTGGGTAAAGGCTGTGGACGATGTTTCATTCACTGTGAAAAAAGGGGAAACCCTTGGCATGGTGGGAGAATCGGGCTGTGGAAAGACCACCATTGGCCGTTCCATGCTCAGGCTGGTGGAGCCGACCTCCGGGTCTGTGCAATACGACGGGCGGGATGTATTGAAGTTGCGCGGCAGTGAATTGAAGGATGTCCGCCGCCATATGCAGATCATTTTCCAGGACCCGTACGCTTCTTTGGATCCGCGTGTGCCCATTGGCGAATCGGTGATGGAAGGTTTGCATATTCACAAGATCGGTTCGCCGCAGGAACGCTACGACCTGATGATCGAAACCCTCAAAAAGGTCGGTCTTGAAGATTATCACGCCCGCCGCTATCCGCATGAGTTTTCCGGTGGTCAGCGTCAGCGCATTGGTATTGCGCGTGCGCTCGCGTTACGCCCAAATTTCATTATTTGTGATGAACCTGTCTCTGCGTTGGATGTATCCATCCAATCGCAAGTGTTGAATATTTTGAAAGACCTTCAAAAGGAATTTGGTCTCACCTACCTGTTCATCGCCCACAACCTGAGCGTGGTTGAGCATATTTCAGACCGTGTGGCTGTGATGTACCTTGGCAAAATGGTGGAATTGACCTCCCGCGACGACCTCTTCAAGAATCCGTTGCATCCTTATACCAAGGCGTTGATGTCTGCCATTCCGATCCCCGACCCGAAACTCAAACGCCAGCGTGAAGTGTTGAAGGGTGATGTGCCCAGTCCGTTGAACCCACCCAAGGGCTGCCGTTTCCACCCGCGCTGCCCCATTGCCGACAAAATCTGCTCCGAGCAGGAGCCCGAATTCCGTGAAGCTGCTGCCGGTCATTTTGTCGCCTGTTGGATGGTGAAGTAGGAAAATATGGATCGCAATATTTTGCTTGTGGATGACCAGCGCGATATCCTGCGTCTTTTGCGTTCCACACTTGAAACGCTCAAAAAAACGGAGATCAAGATATTCGAAGCCCCTTCAGGCGAAGAAGCCTTGATCGAGTCGTCCCGCCACAAGGTGGATCTGCTTGTCACAGATTACAAACTGCCCGGTATGAGTGGTTTGGAATTGATGCACAAGGTACGTGTGCGCCATCCGGAAGCAAAAGTTATTTTGATCACTGGTCTGACCGACCGCAAAGTACGTGAAGAAATGCTCAACGCCGGTGCACTTGCGGTGTTCGATAAACCGATTCCCCTCGCCGATTTTTTGGATGTAGTTGAACGCGGACTTGGATTCGTTCAAACCATTTTCCCCCCAGAACGCCCCTCCGACGAAAAAACAGAACGACGTCATGCCCGCGTATCTGACCTGCTGGCAAATTTCAGACAGGATATTAACGCCGAAGCAGTCTTCCTTTTGAATGAACGCGGGCTTGTACAGGCCCGCACCGGCAAACTGCGCGACGAAAGCATGGAAGTTTCGCTCTTCTCCACTTTGATGGCGATTCACAACGCGAGCCTTAAAGTGGCAAAGTATAACCATCAGGAAAAACTCGATTCCTATCATGTGTTCAGCAGCGGCGATAATGACCTCCTGTTCATCCCTGTCGCACCCATGTATGCCTTGCTGGTTGCAGGGAATGGACTTGTCCGTGAAGATCGCATCCTTGAATCTGTGAACGCCCTGCTTGCTTTACGCAAGGAAGTGGAACGATCTCTGCGCTCGCTTGGGGTCACTGGCGAGTTGCAGTCAATTTCCCCGAAGACCGTTCCTCTGGCGACGGCAGCGGCTCCCACCATCCCGATACCTGCTTCTATTAAACCGATGGAGAAACCCGCTGAAGCAGCTCCTTCCCCCGAGCTTGAAGCCCTATTGAAGAATGCCGCTGCCACAAAAGACCAAACCGCCAACATGGATGATTTCTGGAATCAGGCTGCAGAAAAACACGGCAACAAACCTGCCAGCAAGGAAGTGATCTCACTTGAAGATGCCCGCAAACTGGGGCTGCTTCCTGGAGATGGAAAGTAAAAAATTTGTGATACAATTTTGCCCGCACTGGGGCATGGTGCAATGGCAGCACACCAGCCTTTGGAGCTGTGGATCTTGGTTCGAATCCAGGTGCCCCAGCCATACATCCCGCTTACGCGGGGATTCTTTTCTCAAATAGGATTTGTCGTCGAGCAATGCATTGCCGCGCAAATCCTATTTTCGTTATTCCCTGTTCGTTTCGAGTGAAGTAGCAAGACGCATATCCTTATCGAGGTGACATCATGAAAGTGACCGCAGTTCTCCTTGCCGCCGGGCAGGGAACCCGCATGAAATCAAGCTTGCCCAAGGTTTTACATCCCATTGCAGGCAGGCCGCTCATCTGGCATGCCATGCAGGCGATCAGTCAGTCCACCACAGAGAAGCCAATTGTAGTGGTGGGGCATGGCGCAGAAGAAGTGACGAAATATCTGGGCGATTCTGCACAAACCGTTTTACAGGAACCGCAACTGGGAACCGGCCATGCAGTGATGCAGGCCGAGGACCTATTAAGAGGCAAGACCGATCTGGTAGTCGTTTGCTATAGCGATATGCCCCTGCTCCGTGGAGAGACCTTGCAGGCATTGGTTGAAACGCAGAAGAAGAACAAAGGACCGATCTCCATGCTCACCGTTCATGCGGATGACCCGCGTGGCTTTGGGCGTATCATCCGCAAGACGGATGGTACCGTGGATGCCATTGTGGAGGAATATGTCGCGACGCCTGAGCAGTTACAGGTCAAGGAATTGAACGTGGGCGGTTATTGTTTCGATGCCAATTGGCTTTGGGATGCCTTGCACCGCATTCCAAAGAATCCCAAGAAGGGTGAATATTATCTGACCGACACAGTGGAATTGGCTTCCCAGGCTGGGTTGCCAGTGCAGGCCACGGTGATGGATGATGTCGAAGAGACCATCGGAATTAATACCCGCATCCATCTTGCGGACGCGGAAGCTGCCATGCGCCGCCGAATTAACCAACAGCATATGTTGAACGGTGTCACAATGATCGATCCTGCTTCCACATATATTGAAGCAGGGATAGGCATCGGCAGGGATACGGTCATTATGCCGAACACTTATTTGCATGGAAGGACAGAGATCGGCGAAGGAAATGTGATCGGACCAAACACCATTATCCATGATTCAAAGATCGGGAATCACTGCAAGGTACTGGCTTCAGTGATGGAAGGCGCCCTTCTTGATGACCATGTGGATATGGGACCGTTCGCCCGTTTGCGCAAGGGGGCGCATTTGGGGAATCATGTTCATATGGGGAACTTTGGTGAAGTGAAGGATTCGTATCTTGCAGATGGTGTGAAGATGGGACATTTTTCATACATCGGCAATGCCCAGATCGGTTCGAATACCAATATCGGTGCAGGGACCATCACCTGTAACTATGATGGCGAAAAGAAACATCCTACCGAGATCGGTGAGGATGTATTCATCGGGTCTGATACCATGTTGGTGGCTCCCCTGAAGATCGGCGCAGGTGCGCGGACAGGCGCAGGGGCTGTCGTGACAAAGAATGTTTCGGAAGATACCCTGGTGGTAGGGATGCCTGCCCGGGCGATCAAGAAGTTGGAGCGCAAAACGAAGAAGTAGGCCAGAAAGAAAATGGACAGGTGAACTATGGATCTAACCAATGATGAACGACAGACACTGATAAAACAAGCTGTTGAAATTCGCAAACGAGCTTACGTCCCGTATTCAAATTATCCCGTTGGGGCAGCAGTGCGAACAAAATCGGGAAAGGTGTTCACCGGCGTGAATATTGAAAATGCGGCATATCCGCAGACCATGTGTGCCGAGCGGGTGGCAATTTTCAAGGCGGTGTCTGAGGGTGAGTCTGAATTTGATGTGATCACAGTGGTGACCAATAATGGCGGTTCCCCCTGTGGCGGATGCAGACAGGTGATGGCTGAATTCGGCCTGGATACAGTTGTTCTGATCGCAGATGGGGATGGAAACTTGCATAAAGAATTAACGGTGGCCGATCTGCTGCCTGAGGCATTTACGCCAAAACATTTGCAGTAAAGTATAAGGTGTTGCATGGTAACGAGCCGCGCTCGTTGCTGTGAATTATCTCCCATGACCGAATTCCGTTCGTTTCGTGCTTCTGCTGTTGTTGTGCGCCACACCGATTGGGGTGAGGCGGACCGTTTGCTGACGCTGTACACACGTGAACAGGGAATGGTAAAGGCACTTGCCAAAGGTGCGCGAAAGATCAATTCACGCAAGGCGGGGCATTTGCAGCCGTTTACCCATGTCACTGTGCAATTGGCGAAGGGGCGTGACCTGTTGATTGTGACCCAGGCTGAAACCGTGGATGCCTTTTTGCCTTTGCACGATAACCTGGTGAAGACAGGTTATGCTGCTTATATCGTTGAATTGCTATATCGGTTTTCCTATGAAGAGGAAGGCGGGAATCCATCGCTCTTCAAGCTGTTGGTGGATACTTTGGGGAGAATCGAAAAAGAGGACGAAGCCTGGCTGCCGGTCCGTTATTATGAGATGAGGCTGCTGGATATTGTCGGCTTTCGTCCACAGTTGTTCGAGTGTGCGAATTGTGGACGGGAGATCTTGCCTGAAGATCAATACTTTTCGTTTGTGACGGGGGGGGTGATTTGTCCGCAGTGCGGGTTGGGGTTGCCCAATCTGGCGAAGATCTCCATGGAAGCGCTTAAATATTTTCGGCACTTCCAAAGGTCAAGTTACAGAGATGCTTCTCGCGCACATCCCAGTTTCGAGGTCCAGAAGGAAGCGGAAGCCTTGATGCAAGGCTATTTCACCTATTTGCTTGAGCGCGAATTGAATACGCCGGGTTTTATCAAACGGGTCAAATCATGAAGAAAATCGTTTTTGTGCGGGGGGAATTTCCACACAGGTCACATACTTTGACGGCTGCGTTAAAT
>DAOQID010000061.1:6310-24607 GCA_035339375.1 Anaerolineales bacterium
TTTTATTATTTTCTTTTTTGTTTTTTGAATAAAGGATTCGGACAGCTTTTGTGTGTTGATGGGCTGCGTTGCAGAGATACTGTCAGATGCGTAACCAAACCTGCGCAAAGTTACGCGGCGCACCCAGCTGAGGATGGCCTTTGCGGAGAATTCCTCATGATAAGGGATGGGAACTGTGGTGTTCTTTTCGAGTGCAGTGCGAAGGTCCTGCGCGGTTTTGCCGGGGAATTCGGTGCGGCCTGCTCCAACCGCCCAATAAATATGAGCGTCGCTGGATGCAATCTTTGCCAGCGGCAGGTAAATGGAAAGTTTTTGCGCCACCGAATCGAATGATTGCGTACCCATGTTATGCGTTTCCATACCTTTGAGTACGCTCTTTGCGCGCGGATTGGTGAGCGCACTGACAACGGATTCCATCGAGAGACTGCCCGGCAGGTTGTTGAATGGGTGCGGAGCGATGGCGATGCCGCCCTGTTTCCCGATGTGGATCAGCGTATCGACAAGTGGAAGCCCCGCAGGCGGCAGGGTTTCCACAAAAAGTGCCACAAGGTGACCATCTTTGGTGGTGACTTCTGCGCCGGGGATGACTTCAACCCCGTACTTGGGTGCGAGTTCGCAGGCTTCAAGCGAACCGCGGATTTCATCGTGATCGGTAACGGCGATCACATCCAGGCCGACATCTGCGGCTTGTTTGAGAATGGCACGTACTGTAGTGGTGGCGTCGTGTGAATAGATGCTGTGAATATGCAGGTCTGCAGTGCCCATGGCAATGTGTTTTCCCTGAAAGTATTATACGTTGAAAATTCCAAAAAGGAAGATGATAAATGTTATTTAGATTCGGAAGAATTTATCCTTCAGATCTATGATCGGTTTTTCAAGCAGATAAAAACTCAACGTGGCGATCAATAGGGTTGACCCCATCGCGGCGACGAACATTTGCGGTGACCGCACAGAATAGGGCAGGCCGTATTCCCGGAAGACTGCAACCGCCAGTGCAATGATCCCATAGTGATAGACATACAATCCATAGGAAATCTTTCCAAGATAGCGCAAAGGGGCGCTCTCCAGTATGGAATTGAGCAGTTCAGTGCGTGCCACACAATGGATCAACACGGCGAAAAGATAATTCAGCAGGGTGTAGCCCCATACTTCCTTGTAAAAGCCGGTCATCGGCAGGTCGTAACCCAGTGACGCGACAACAACGGAGCCTTTTGAGAGAAAATCTGTCAGCAGACCGAGGGCAGGGACGAAAATCGCAAGCAGACCCAGCTGCAAGCGCGGACGCGGAATTTCAAAGCGTGAGATGTACGCACCAAAAGCAAACGCATCAAGGTGGGAGAACGGCAAAACGTTCACGGCTTGTTGCGGGTCATTTAACAGAAACGGGAATATCCCCGCACGATAGACCAGGGTGATGACCAACCGAAAGACAAATCCAAGCCCGATGGCGGTAAGGCACAACTGCTTGAATTTTTGGCGCGGCACAAGGAAAATGAGCAGCGGCCACAACAAATAAAACTGTTCTTCCACCGAGAGCGACCAAAGATGGGTAAAGAAACGGCTTCTCTCAAAAAAAACGCTGGCATGAAAAAAATCATACAGGTAAAAAGCCGCCACCCAAATTTGATTGATAAAGGATTTGCCAAGCTCCGCATTCAGCAACCCTATGTTCAACGGCGGTAGTACAAAAACAAGCCCTGCAAGCAGGAGCAGGTAAAAATAATAAAGTGGAAAGATGCGTAAAAAACGCCGCCCGTAAAACTTGATGAAAAATTCGCGCTGCGGCAACTTCTCTTTCATGCGCAGCAAAATATCTGTGATCAGAAACCCCGAAAGCACAAAGAATAACTGCACTCCCATCCAACCAAAGGGCAGATTGCGTGTGTGAAAAAAGAAGACGATCAGAAATGCCACCGCCCGTAAACCGTCCAGCCCTGGGATCATTTAATTCGTTTGCTCCAATTCAGCACAAAGACCCATGCAATGATGAGGACGATGGGTTTGGCAATTCTCCATAACAGGATTTGAAACCACTTCCACTTGATGGGATAGATGATATTCGTAATGACCCAGCGTACAAACAGCGTTTGACCGAGTCCGCTTCGCGCAAACCGATGCCTGTATCTGCGGAATGAAAATTCGCTGCGCCGAAACGACTCGCTGACCTCCTGCGCTGCGATCGCTCCATAACCCAGCGCCATGCTGATGCCCTCGCCAAAGATCGCATCTGCCCCTGCGGCATCACCCACCAGCAACACCCGCGGCACAGAGATCTGATTCTGCGGCGCATACCAGCGGATGGGATGCCCCTTAAGCTCAAATTGGTTTAGATCAAAGCCATGACGTGCCATTTCCCTGGCAAGCGGTTCTTTCAAGGCAGGCCGCTTCTCATCTGCAAGTAGATTGGTATCGTACACTCCCCAACAGCGCATGGTTTCACCATTGACCAGGGTGGGGAAATCCCAAACATAGCCTGCAATATTATTTGGCACAGGGAAGAAATCGAAAAATGCATCTTTCTCCCGTCCCCTTGATACTTGAGGGTGTGCGGGAGTTAAAACTTCCAGCACGCGGGCGGTGGAAATGGGCGCGTTTGGCAAAATACACCTGCGGGTTATACCGTTCGAGCCATCCGCGCCGATGACGACCTGGGCAAAAAAAACACCCTGATCGGTTTCAACGGTTACACCGTCATCGGTCGGAGTCACGTTCATAACCGCCACTCCTTCGCGGATCTCAATGCCTGCTTCAAGGGTTTTCTTCGCAAGCCAGGCATCGAATTCATTGCGGCGAATGACTCGTAATGCATGCCTGTTCGGTACATGCACCTTTAGGCCGCTGCCCATGAAATCGAAATGGATGCTATCCACGTTTACATGCGGCACTTCGGTTACATCGAGGCCGAGGCGTTGCAGGATGATCTCCGCATCAATGACAAGTCCGCCTGCACACAACTTGAAGCGCGGATATTGCTCCTTTTCCAGGATCAGGATTCGGGAGGCGAGATGCGGGTCAATCTTTTTTAGATGGAGGGCGGTGGAGAGTCCGCTCGGGCCGCCGCCGATGATGAGGACATCGTGCTTTGACATGCCGCTGATTTTCCCACAAAATTGCTTTGAAAGGGATATATAATGGGCGGGCATTTGAATTCATTTCAAGGACTCCCTATGGCTGCTTTCAAGACCTTTGTGAAAAATATGCTTTTGCTTCTGCCGAACGGCGAACGGATCGTGGCATGGATCGTCGAAAAACGACGGAAACCACAGCCTGCTCCCGTGAAAACGCCTGCGCCTGCTGTGGTGGAGCCGCCCGTTGAAAACAAACCTGCCGATCCCCGCAGCGTTTTCACTGATTATTATTTCAACAACTTTTGGGGTAACAAGGAAAGTGTCTCGGGGGCTGGTTCAACAATGGAGTACACGGAAAATGTCCGCAGGGAGATTCCGCTGTTGATGAATCGCTTTGGCGTGAAAAAGTTTTTGGATGCCCCCTGCGGCGATTACAACTGGTTTCAGGCTGTTCAGCGCCCTGCTGGCATGGAATACATTGGCGGCGACATCGTGGAGGAGTTGATAAAGCAGAACCAACTCAAATATGGCGATGCCTCCACCCGCTTTATTTCACTCGATGTCATCACCGAACCCCTGCCTTCTTCTGAATTCTGGATGTGCCGCGATTGCCTGTTCCATTTTTCTTATGATGATATTTTCAAGACGCTGGCGAATTTTGTGCGCAGCGATATTCAGTACCTGTTTACGTCCATTCATACGGAATGTACTGCCAATGCCGATATTGTGACGGGAGGGGCGCGTCAGCTGAACCTTGAATTGCCTCCATTCAACCTGTGCAAACCCGTTTTATATGTGGATGACTGGATTCCAGGCTTTACCGTAAGGCGTATGGGGGTGTGGACTCGCCAAATGGTGGCGGAAAGCCTTGCTTCGAATGCTGAGGCGAAAAAATATCTGGCGTAATTCTTGAAAAAACGGCTCAAACGAGCCGTTTTTTATTTCCTGCATAACTGGTGACCTTAAAATACCGGGGAATGCTTGACTCTTGCCTGTTGGTATGCTATCTTAGATATTATATCTAATATCAAGGACAGGCCCATGCTTGAGGAACTTCCCTCCCATCGCCAGCTGAGAAAACTTGTCGCAGACCAAATTCGGGCTGCCATTTTTGATGGGCGCTTCAAGCCAGGCGAGTGGCTGCGTCAGGAACGGGTGGCTCAGGAGTTGGGGGTCAGCCAGATGCCGGTGCGTGAGGCAATGAAGGAACTGGCGGCAGAGGGCTTGATTGAGCATGTACCCTACCGCGGGGTGCGTGTGGTGGCACTCTCGATGGAAGATATCGAAGATTTGTACGAGCATCGTGCCTTTCTTGAAGGACGCGCGGCTGAAAAGGCCGTGGAATATATTACCGATGGGGAAATCATGGATTTGAAACTGATGGTGGCTGAAATGGAATCTCTGCCGCCGGAACAGATCGCCCAATACCGCAAAGTCAACCGTAAATTTCATGAAACGATCTTCCTGATCAGCAGGCGTGAGTATTTGATTCGCACACTGACTCAGATGTGGGAGGCCTTTCCCACCATGCTGATCGGCAATTTTGCCGTAACAGCCCAGCAACCGCTGCCGCAACGCGATATGCAGGACCAATTGGAACACCGCGCCATCATGGATGCATTGGAGAAGCATGACGGTAAAAAGGCAGGCGACGCCATGAAAGATCACATCCTCTCTGCGGCACGCAACCTGATCGAATCCCTCAAGGTGAGTTCATGACCACAACAACATTGATGCCCATGGGCGGCGCACTTGATGAACGCAAAGACCCGACCGTGCTGCAGGAATTTCTGCGCCGCGCAGGTGGAAAAAAGGCGCGCATTGTCATTCTGCCGCAGGCTTCGGCTCGGCGCGATACGGGCAAAGAATATATTGAACTGTTTAAAGCTTTCGGCGCGAAAGAAGTGGTCTCTTTTGAATTTCGCAAACGTTCCGAGGCCGGCACAGCCGAACAGATCAAGTTAATTCGCAAAGCCAGCGGAATCTTTTTCTCCGGTGGAACCCAAATGCGGATCGCCGCTGCCATGGGCGGTACAGCCCTCGAAGCGGAAATCCATGCAGCTTATCACCGCGGATGTATCGTTGGCGGGACCAGCGCCGGGGCATCCATTCTTTCAAAGACCATGATCGCCTACGGAAATGGCGGTCCGACTCCCCGTGAGCGGATCATCCAGTTTTCGGCGGGGCTTGGTTTCACCGATAAATTCATCTTCGACCAGCACTTCCGTCAGCGCGACCGATTGGGTCGCCTGATCTATGCCGTATCTTCACACCCCGGTGTGATCGGTGTGGGGATTGACGAGGACACCGCCGCCATCGTGGAAGATGATGCCCGTTTGACAGTGGCAGGTTCGGGTGCGGTCACGATCGTGGACGGGTTTCAAATCGCCGATACTGATGTGGCCGAGATCGAACATGGCGGCGCGGTGGCGGTTTCCAATCTGCTTGTGCATGTGTTGACCCATAACAGTGTGTTCGACGGGCGGACGCGAAAAGCGGCCCTCCCGAAAAAAAAGCTCCTGATCGATTAGGGAGCATAGATCAAAAAAGGAGAAGATTATGAAGTTTTTGAAGAACGTTTTGGTTTTGATGGTTGTTGCATCGTTCGTGCTCTCTGCTTGTGGCAGCCCTGCCGCTGAGCAGCCTGCTGAAACCGACGCCCCTGCTGCAACCGATGCCCCGGCCGCGACTGAAGCCCCCGCCGCGACCGAAGCCCCTGCTGTTGATCCGAATGCTCCCGTCAGTGGTGGTACTGTGATTATCGGTACACCGCAGGAACCTGGCATGATGAACACGCTGTTGACCTCCTCTTCCATTGAGGATGCAGTTGTGTCCTTGTTTGGTGAGGGTCTTGTCTCCACCAACGAAAATGGCGAGTATGTTCCTGTGTTGGCCAAGGAATTGCCGACCGTTTCTGAAGATGGCCTCGTTGTAACCTGGCTTTTGAAGGAAGGCATTAAGTGGTCTGATGGTTCCGATTTCAACTGCGATGATGTGCGCTTTACCATGGAAGGTGCCCTTTCCGATCTTTCTCAGGTGAGCGCTTCAGGCTATCGCGATATCGAAACCCTCGAATGCCCCGATCCCTACACCGTGGTTGCGACCTTCGGTGAAGTGTACGCCCCCTACCTGCGCTTGTTCTCTTACACCGTGCCCGATACCGCCGGTGCCTTGGAAGACATGGAAACCTGGGATATCAACCGCAACCCGGTTGGTACCGGTCCGTTCATTTTGACCGAATGGGAACCTGGCGATCACCTTACCTTCAGCCGCAATCCGCTGTATCGTGAAGCAGGCAAGCCCTACCTCGATAACGTCATTATCAAGATCCTGCCTTCCCGCGAAGTGGGTATGCAGTTGCTCGGCACGGGCGAAATCCACGCACTGTGGGATCTGACCGAAGCCAACTTCCCCGAACTTGAACAACTTTCTTCACAGGGTGTTTCGTTCGTCTCCACCGTGACCGGTGAAAATGAACTGCTCTCCCTCAACTTCGGTGCCAATGACGGTACTGCCCCCGCTGACCCCGCCACGGCTCCCCACCCGATCCTGTTCGATTTGAAGGTGCGTGAAGCGTTGCAGCTTGCCATCGACAAGCAGACGATCGTGGATACCCTGCTTTATGGCAATGTGAAGGCTGGTAACAGCGCCGTACCCGTGGGTACCTTCGGCTGCCCGCAGCCTGTCAGCGAATTCAACCTTGAAAAGGCCAATGCCCTCCTGGATGAGGCTGGCTGGGTTGTTGGCGCTGATGGCATCCGTGAAAAGGATGGCGTTCGCATGAGCTTGAAGATCGCCACCACCACCGGCAACCAACTCCGCGAACAGACCGAGCAGGTACTGGCTGAAATGCTCAAGGCCGCTGGCATTGAACTCGTCATTGAAAACGTTCCCTCCGATGTGTTGTTCGCAAGCTGGGAGAGCGATGGTATGCGCGATCACGGCACCTACGATATCGTGATGTACACCACCGGTCCTTCCACCGACCCGGATAGCCACCTGTACTCCAGCTTCCACAGCTCTGAAATCCCCACCGCTGACAATGAAGGTTCCGGTGCCAACTTCGCCCGCTACATCAATGCCGATGTCGATTCCTGGCTTGATGAGGCTGCCACCATCACCGATACCGCCCGCCGCAAGGAACTGTATTGCCAGGTCGTTGAACAGGTCAACAAAGACCTGCCCCGCATCTATCTGTATGAACGTCTCTCCATCATGGGACACCGCAATGAATTCCACGGTTTGAAGATTTCCCCCACCTTCGTGGATTTCGCCTGGGATGCCGCCAATTGGTGGTTGAGCCAGTAATCTAAAGTGTATTTTGCCCCTCCTCTTATCATGGGAGGAGGGGCAATCCTTTTGAAATCTTCGATCTTCACTTGAGTTTTTTAGTCAAAGTATAATTTCGGCATCTCAATGGATGGATGCATCCATCCACCAAAAAGGCCGCGGGTCTTTTTGGATAAAACAGCAATCTGGGTAAAGTCATCATTATGGCCATTTATTTCACCCGTCGTGTTCTGCAATCATTATTTACATTGATCGTCATCAGTATGATTTTGTATGGCCTGATATCCTCCGTGCCCGGCGGATTCATGAGCGCCTATACAGAACGCTCTGACTTTACACAGGAAGACCTGGCGCGTATTCGTGCGAAATTTGGCCTTGATGACCCCATTCCTGTCCGCTATTTCAAATGGTTAACTGCCATGCTTCAGGGTGACATGGGAAATTCGTTCACCACGAAACGCCCCGTGCTTCAAGAAATCGCAGATCGTCTGCCGAACACCTTGCTTCTGATGGGCATCATGATGGTGACCACTTTGCTGGTTGCCATTCCATTGGGTATTATTTCAGCGGTGAAGCAATACACCTGGTTTGACCATATCATGACCACGGTTGCCTTTGCGGGGCAATCCCTGCCTGTATTCTGGTTCGGACTTTTGCTCATCATTATATTTGCCGTCACCTTGAAAGGTGCAGATGGCAAACCGCTTCTGCCGGGGTCGGGCATGTATACGCTGGGTGAACCCTTTTCGATTGCCGACCGCATCAAACACCTCATTCTGCCGATCTCCATGCTGACCTTTGTTTCCGCAGCGGGGTATATGCGTTACCTGCGTTCTTCCATGCTTGATGTCATTCATGAAGATTACGTCCGTACGGCGCGTGCCAAAGGTTTGAAGGAACGCCTGGTCATTTACCGCCACGCCCTGCGCAATGCCATTATTCCGCTGGTGACGTTGGTGGCACTTGACCTGCCTTCATTATTTGGCGGCGCGTTATTCACTGAGACCATTTTTGCCTGGCCGGGCATCGGGCGCTTGTATTTCACTGCCGCCCTCAAGACCGATTATCCGCTCGTGATGGCGGTGCTGATGATCGAATCAGCTCTCATCATCGGCTCGAACCTGCTTGTTGACTTCATTTATGCGGCTCTTGACCCGCGCATTCGGTTATCGTAACCATGGCAGCCACTTCCCCTTTTTCCTCCGAACGTCCAAAATCCCTGCGTGAACAATCCCTGTTCATGTTCTATTGGGCTCGTTTCCGCAAGCACACCATGGCTTTGATCGGTGGCGTGGTAACGCTCCTTGTCCTCATTCTGATCGTGTTCGCTCCACTGATCTCCAATTACGACCCGATGACACAGGATCTGCTCAATCGCTTTCAACCGCCCTCCAGCCAGCACTGGATGGGCACCGACGATCTTGGGCGTGACATGTTCTCACGTGTCATGTATGGCGGCCGCATCTCTTTAAGTGTGGGCATGCTTGCCATGGCCATTGCAATTTTTCTCGGTTCCACCATCGGGCTGATCTCCGGTTATTACGGCGGCTGGGTGGATAGCATCCTCATGCGTATGACCGAAATCTTCATGTCCATTCCCAGTTTATTTGTGCTCATTGCATTGGGCATGTTCCTGCGCACACTCGACCTGCCCAGTTTGAAAGCGGGTTCCTTTCTGCCGATCTCGATCGTCATCGGCGCGCTTTCATGGATGGGAACCGCCCGCCTTGTCCGTGCTTCCACGCTTGAACTGCGCGAACGCGAATTCGTACACGCCTGCCGTGCTTTGGGCGGTTCCGATACGCGCATCCTCTTTTTGCGGATTCTGCCGAACATTGCCAGCCCCATCATCGTTTCTGCAACCCTGGGTTTGGCTGGCGCCATCATCAGCGAATCGGGTCTTTCATATCTCGGCTTTGGTGTTCAACTTCCAACACCCACTTGGGGCAACATGCTTTCAAACACTCAAAGCCAGATGACCACCGCTCCGTGGACCGCCATCTTTCCCGGCCTGATGATCTTCATCGTTGTCATCGCCATCAACTATCTCGGTGATGGGTTGCGCGATGCCCTTGACCCCCGCCATTCTGTAAAGAAATAGACCGCGGCAATTTTTGAGTATAAGCCTGCTGCGCTTTGTGATCCACGATTTTGGGAGAGACTGAAAATGAAATCACGCCTCGTTATTTTGACTGTTTTAATCACCCTGCTGTTTGGAATTCCGCAGGGAATCTCGGCTCAAACTTCCCCCGGCCTGCTTCTGCCCATCGGCGCTGGCTACACCGACACCTATACCGCCCTCGGGCAATACGCCGTCGCCAACGCCAAAGGGGACGTGGTTCACATCCTCGTACTTGCCTCTCCCTACTCCACCGATGCGGAACATATTTCCGAAGGTGAACGCGCCCAAAACCTGAAAGATGCTGAAGAACGCCGCATCCAGACCGAAGGCGCCTGTCAGCGCAACCTTCCCGAAGGCTCCACACTCACCTGCAAAGTAGAGCTCCTGCCCATTTTCACCCAGGAAGACTCCAACAACCCTGAAACCCTCGCCTATTTCACCGATGATGTTTCGATGATCTTCATCCTTGGCGGCGACCAGGAGACCGGCATGGGGGCCATCATCAATACCCCTGTCGAAGAGCGCATCAACGAACTGCATGAAATGGGAACCATTATTGCGGGCACAAGCGCCGGGGCGGCAATGCAATCGAAGATTATGATCGCCTCACTCAACATCGGTTATGCCACCGATGATGGACTTCAGGCAGGCGCGTTGAAACTCTGGGATACCGAAGAAAAGCACGGTTTTTCCTTCAGCATTCAAAACGCCGTCCTCGACCAGCATTTCTTTCAACGTGCCCGCATGGGACGCCTTGTCAACGTTATCACCCAGCCCGGCAAGCCTCATGTCGGCGTGGGCGTTGATGCCTATACCGGTGTCGTTTCAGACAATGAAGTCTTGCGCGATGTTTTCGGCCTGTACACCGTCACTGTTTTGGATGCGGAAACCTATCACTCAGCCGACGCCGTGAAATATGTCGAATTCAGCGAAACCCGCCCGCCGCTCATCAGTGTTCGCAATATCATCTTGAACCTGCTTTCCCCGGGTGATGTCACCTACGACCTCAAGACCCGCACTTCATCACTGGGCAATCCGCCTGATGTGCTTGAACGCAATTTTGATGCCCTGACCCTCCCCGCTGGTGCAGGTCCGCTCTTCCTCGGCGGCGATCAACTCGATACGCTCAAAGACAGCCCCATTCTCGAAAAATTCAAGGAAGTGGCGGGTGAAAATATCCTCATTGTTGCCACGGGGTATCCATCATCACGCTCTGCAGAAACCGCCATCAAAAAATATACCGAGGGTCTTGGCATGCAGGTTCAATCGCTGGTGGTTGGTGATGCCCCCATCGTTATCCCTGATGATGTCACCGCCGTGTTGGTCGTAGGCAAGGACACATCCAAGGTCAAGGTGGAAGCGCTTGCACCGCTCAAGGATTTCTGGCTGGCGGGTAATCCGGTCATGGCGGATAACGCGGTCACGCCCGTCCTCGGTGCGTTTTATTCCAACCACGAACCCACCCCCGATGATTCGGAACTGGAAGAGCTTGCCACACAAAAATCCTTCTGGCAGGGACGCACCAAAATGGCGCCCGGCCTTGGCTTCCTCAAGATCACCATTGAACCGCAGTTGCTGGCTGACCTGCGTTTTGGCCGCCTGTTCTCACTGGCCTACAACCACCCTGAGTTCATCGCCATCGGTGTCAACAAAGATACCGCCATCATGCTTGATGAGAACGGCGCCACTGCTCTCGGCGTCAACGGTATTTTCGTCCTTGATCTTCGCAAGGCAAAACTACAGCTTGGCACAAACGACGGCTTTGTGATCAACAATGGAATGCTGGATATCTTCGCCCCGGGCGAATCCATTCAAGCGGAAATTGCCGACGTCAACGCCCGCTTCGATCCCGCGCCGACGCCTGCCCTGCCAACCCCGGTGCCGACAGCCACCGCAACAGTTGCCGCCACACCCACCCAGCCTGCAACCGCCACTCCCTCCATCGTGCCGACCAGCCCCACCGCAATGGAGTATGCCGAAACCCAAAGCCCCGCCCCCTTCCCGTTGTGGATCATTGCAGTGGTGGTGGCCATCGTCTCCGCCCTGGTATATTTCTGGAAGCGTAAATAGAACCAACCCGATTTTCGAACAGCCAACCCGACAAAGGTTGGTTGTTTTTTTATATTTTGCTGGATATGGAAAAGGTGAATCACGTAAGTCGAATTGCAAATTCGACTTACGCTGTGCCACAGCGATTCCCAATGAACCAAAAGCGGAAACTGACTTATAATTTAAACATCACAAAGGCATGGGAGGGATACGGCTGAAGAAATGCTCATGCAGGCATGGTTGTGAAATGTGGTTTTGATTCGCATAGAGGTGGTTATGCCTGATCTGGTTGGAAAGTCTTTGGGACGTTATCACATCGGTGAACAGCTGGGCGAAGGCGGCATGGCCATCGTCTATAAAGCCTACGATACCCGCCTCGAAACTGATGTGGCTGTCAAAGTCATCCGCACAGATAATATTCTGCCCAGCGTGCTGGATAGTGCCCTCAAACGTTTTGAACGTGAAGCCAAGTTGCTGGCACGTCTGCTCCACCCGAATATCGTCAAGGTCATTGATTATGGGGAATTTGAAGGTATGCCATATCTGGTAATGCCTTATTTGCCCGGCGGCACCCTGAAAAGAAAATTGGGCAAGCCCACCTCCTGGCAGGAATCGTTCAAATTGCTGCTGCCGATCGCCGAAGCTTTGGATTATGCCCACAGTCAAAACATGATCCATCGTGATGTGAAGCCGTCCAACATCCTGCTCACCCAACGCGGACAGCCCATGATGGCCGATTTCGGCATTGCCAAGATCCTCGACCTCGAAAATACACAGGAGTTGACAGGCACAAGCATGATGATCGGTACGCCGGAATACATGGCCCCCGAACAGGTCACCGCCAAAACCGTTGACCATCGTGCCGATATCTATGCTCTTGGTGTCGTCCTCTATGAAATGGTGACGGGCCGTCAACCTTTTTTGGCAGATACCCCGATGGCCGTGCTGCTCAAACACAATAGCGAGCCCCTTCCGCACCCGCGCCAGTTTGTGCCGAATTTACCTGACGCAGTGGAAAAGGTGTTGCTCAAAGCACTGGCAAAACATCCCGATGACCGCTATCAAAGCATGGAGGAATTTGGCGCTGTGATGAAGCGGCTGCTTCAAGAGCCACCTCCGCAGTTCGAGGCAGGATCAACCTGGGGTACATCCAGAACGCAGACAGTCCAATCCGCCAACGGAAATTCAGGTTGGAAAATCTTGAAGTGGGGAGTTGTTGCAGGCTTGTTTTGTCTTGTTGCAGGAGCAGGTCTCTTTTTTGTGTTTCAACGTTTGAAGAATCTGCCTGTGAACTCTGCCATGGTTTCAACACCTGTGGCGGCGACTGAGACGCCGTCTCCCGTTGTGCCGCCTACTGAAACACCTACAAGTGCGCCGACCCCATTGCCCGCCCGCATTGAAGATGAAAAGGGTGTTCCCATGGTATTGATCCCGTCAGGGCCGTTTTTGATGGGGTCGCTGCAGGAACGGGTGGAACAGGACTTTGCAACCTGCGAGAAGGAGACCAACGGCCAGTGTGAATTATCGTGGTTCACAAATGAGACGCCTCAACATTTGGTGCGGCTCGATGATTATTACATTGACATGTACGAGGTGACAAATGCGCGCTACGCCGAGTGTGTAGCCGCGGATGTCTGCGTTGCGCCATCGCCGACCAGTTCATTTACAAGGGATGAATATTACGGCCTGCCGGAATTTGCGGATTATCCTGTGATCCATGTCAGTTGGGCGGATGGCAGGCTTTATTGTGATTGGCGCGGCGGCCGCCTGCCCACCGAAGCAGAATGGGAAAAAGCCGCACGCGGCCCGGATGGTTTGATCTACCCGTGGGGCAATGAATTCGACGGTACCAAGGTGAATTTCTGCGATTCCAATTGTCCGATCGATTGGGCAAACAAGGATTACAACGACTACTTTGGGGATACCTCACCTGTTGGCTATTACGAAAGCGGCAAAAGCCCATATGGTGTGTACGATATGGCGGGCAACGTTTGGGAATGGATCAGTGACTGGTATCAGGAGGACTATTACAGCATCTCTCCATCGTTCAATCCTCTGGGCCCGGAAACGGGTCAGTTCCGTGCCTTGCGCGGCGGTTCATGGAGCAACGTATCCAGTGCCATGCCCTCCTCCATGCGCAGTTGGGATGTGGTGCCCTCGCTGGCCCAATTCGGTTATTATGGCTTTCGCTGTGCCCGTAACGCGAACGAGTAAATCGGGTATTAAATTTATCAGGCCGCATTTTACAATCCAGTCACTACTTTATTGACCTTAACTTCCCTCCCATGTCCCAAACTCCACGACCCCTTAAGGTGTTTCTTTGCCATTCTCATTCAGACCGCACTGCCGTACGTGCTTTGTATTCCCGCCTGGTTTTAGACGGCGTGGATGCATGGCTTGATAAGGAAAAACTTCTGCCTGGGCAGGAGTGGGAATTGGAAATTCGCAGGGCGGTGCGGGAATCTGATGTAGTGGTGATCTGCCTTTCAAATCAATTCAATCAGGCGGGGTTCCGTCAAAAAGAAGTGCGGCTTGCACTGGATACCGCCATGGAAAAACCCGAAGGGGAGATCTTTATCATCCCTGCCCGTTTGGAGGAATGCGAGAGTCTGGCAAGCCTCAGTAAATGGCAATGGGTGGATCTGTTCGAAGAGAATGGTTATGAAAAACTTTTGCGCGCCCTTGTCCTTCGTAGTGATCGCATCCGGGCCAATGCGCGTTCCCTGATGCGGTTCGATGCCAAAGCGGAAAAGAGGAGGCAGGTCGTTTTCCTGGTCCAGCAAGCGGAGAAGATGGAAAAGGACGCCGATTGGATGGCGGCCATAGAGAATTACAGGCAGGTGAATCGCATTGACCCTGCCTATTTTGGTGTAGAAGAGAAGATCGCATCCCTTCAACAAAAAATGCAGGCAGGCACTGTCACGGTTACACTCCGTCAGGATGCAGTTGTTGACAAGCCTTCCTCATCGAAATGGCTGCGGGTTGCAGGTATTGTCGGGGTATTGCTTCTTTGTTGTATGTTTGTAGTGGCTGGTGGGATACTCTTGTATTCCCGTTCTCGAAAAAGCTCTGCACAGATAGCTCCAAGCCCTGTCGTTGCAACTGCATCCCCTTCTTTGCCAGAACCCTCTCCCACACCCGGTCAACCTGCTGTTGTGAGTACGCAACCTGTCACCCCTGAGATGGTGCTGATTCCTGCAGGTGATTTCAATATGGGCAGTGAAGGCGGTGATGCAGATGAACTTCCCATCCACTTGGTGAGATTGGATGCCTATTCTATTGATGTATATGAAGTAACCAATGCTGCCTATCAGGCATGTGTGGACTCTTCAGCCTGCAAACCACCCATCTCCACCGGGTCACTTACAAGGGAAGAGTACTATGGTGTCTCTGAGTATGAGAATTTCCCAGTGATTAATATAGATTGGGATAGGGCCAGTACTTTCTGCGCCTGGCGCGGCGGCCGCCTGCCCACTGAAGCAGAATGGGAAAAAGCCGCACGTGGCACCGATAATCGCATTTATCCCTGGGGTGATGCGCCCGACTGTGCAAAAAGCAATTGCACCGCTGACACATTGGAAGTCGGCAGTTTTGGAGAGGGAAAAAGCCCCTATGGTGTGTACAATATGGCGGGAAATGTCTGGGAGTGGGTGGCCGATTGGTATTCGCGGGAATACTATTCCATTTCCCCGCTTGAAAACCCGCAGGGCCCTTCGAGTGGCGAATCTCATGTCTTGCGTGGTGGTGCATTTGATGCCACTGAACGCCTTAAACGGGTCTCGGCACGCGGGGCATATTTTCCCGAAGATTTTTTTAGCAGGGTCGGGTTCCGCTGCGCGGCGGATGCGCCCTAGTGCGGGGGGAATGACGTATAATTTCGCGGTGGCTCATTCTTTAATGTGATCGGATGTGACAGACGGAATGGAAAATTTTATCGGAAAACACATTGACCGTTACAATATTATCGACCTGTTGGGACAGGGCGGCATGGCCACCGTGTATAGAGCCTACGACACCCGCCTCGAGCGTGAAGTGGCGCTCAAGGTCATTCGGCATGAAGCCTTTCCGCCCGACGTATTGCAGAATGAACTCAAACGGTTCGAACGTGAGGCGAAATCTCTGGCGCGGCTTTCACACCCGAACATTGTCAAGGTGTTGGACTATGGGGAATATGAAGGTTCGCCCTTCCTTGTAATGGAATATCTCCCGGGCGGCACGCTCAAACAAAAGATCGGTTCACCCATTGCGTGGCAGGATGCCATGCATTTACTGTTGCCTGTTGCGCGCGGAGTTGAATACGCCCACAACCGCGAGATTATTCACCGCGATATCAAACCCTCGAACATTCTGCTTGCCGAAAATGAAACACCCACCCTGTCTGATTTTGGGATCGCCAAGTTATTCCAAAACGAGGGCACGCTGCTCACCGCTTCGGGCATGGCCATGGGAACACCCGAATACATGGCGCCCGAACAATGGACGGGAAAGACCGTGCCGCAATCGGATATGTATGCCCTGGGAGTCGTTCTGTACGAAATGGTCACCGGGCGCAGGCCCTACACAGCCGATACACCTGGCGGCGTTTTTATGATGCAAGTGACCGAACCTGTGCTTTTTCCGCGTGATATTGTGCCGCACCTGCCTGAAGCGGTGGAGCAGTTTTTGCTCAAGGCTTTGTCTCGCGAACCTTCCAACCGCCATGCCAGCATGACCGAATTCATTAGAGACATGGAACTGTTGTTGAGCAATGCGGAAACGAAGGTACCCATTAACAGGATGGAGACTCTCAAAGGATCGCCGGGCCAGTCGTCGGTTAGGAAAGACGCGTCTTCTCCGAGCCGAAAACTGGTCCCGTTTAATTGGAAGGCCGCCACTTTGGGTGGAGTCATCCTGTTGGCCGTCGTCGTCGCAGCGGCAGTAGTGTTGATGAAGAAGAAATCCACCCCATTGGCAGCGGAGATCACCGATTCTAAAAATGCGGTGATGGTGCTTGTGCCTGAAGGTGATTTTGTAATGGGCAGTGATAACGGTGATGAAGATGAGCGGCCCGTCCACACGGTGTATCTGGATGAATTCTATATTGATAAATATGAGGTCACCAATTTAGATTACAGAGTCTGTGTGGTCGATGGGGTCTGCAAACCTCCACAGGATATGACGAACTACAACAACCCCGAGTATGAGAATCATCCCGTGGTGTATGTGGATTGGGAGATGGCGAGGACCTATTGCGATTGGCGCGATGCGCAACTGCCCACCGAGGCGCAATGGGAAAAAGCCGCGCGCGGAATGGACGCACGTACCTATCCGTGGGGTGAGGGGATCGCTTGCAGTCAGGCGAATTACCTGAGTTGTATTGAAGATACCCAGCCTTTCGATTCCTATGCGGGCAGCCTCAGCCCGTACGGCGCCTATAACATGGCGGGCAATGTTTGGGAGTGGGTGGCCGATTGGTATTCGCCCGCATACGATGTTTCAGAGACAGATAACCCGGTTGGGGCCGAGAGCGGGGAGCGCCGTGTGCTGCGCGGCGGCGGTTGGAATCAACACGAATATTTGCTTCGCACCAGTGCCCGTCTTGGGGTTGTCCCCACCGATGTCTTTTTGAGTTTTGGCTTTCGCTGTGCAAGCGATGTGAATCAATAAAAATTACAAGTGAGAATTTTCATGGATGCGTCTTCCCCCGTTCAACCCAACCCTCAAAAAAGATCGAACCGCCCGATCGCTGCCCTGCTGCTTTCGCTTTCCTCGTTTTTCTTCTGCTGCATCTCCGTTCTGGTCAACAACCCGAATGGGTTCGATGCTTTTATGGAAGGCAAACCCAGCTGGTACATTGCGCAGGCGTTGATGTGCCTTGCCGCACTCCTGCCCCTGATCGGCGCCATTTTGGGAATCCTTTCACTGCGTGCAGGTGAGATCAATCGCAATTTGGCGATTGCCGCCATCGTGCTTGGAGTGATCGGCTTCTTTGAATCTCTGGGCATTTTTGGATACGTGATGGTGTTCGTCGGCGTCATCAATGTGTTTTCACCGCCGTAACGGCGGATGTTGTCAGATGCAAACAGCCAGTCTGCAGTGGACTGGCTGTTTTTCTTATGTGCTTGTAATTTTTTAAGTGTTACTTTTCCTCAAGCATTATTTTCATGACTGCCAATAAAGCAGGGACTTCATTTTCCACTATGTCCCAAACTGTTTCATCATTGATGCCGAAATATTCATGCGCCACAATGTCACGGAAGCCAGCGATTTTTCGCCATTTCACATCGGGGTATTTCTGCCGTGTTGCCTCGGAAATATTCTTCACTGCTTCCCCGATGATTTCCAGATTGCGTAACACTGCGTCGAAATGAAGGTCGTCGTTGACAAAGTCTTTATAGGTCATCCCCTTGGTGAATCTCAGAACCTTTTCACAAGATTCTTGAACATCTGCCAGATAAAGTGATTCATCCCGTGACATGGACTAGGTCCTGCATAATATAGGGTTTCATACGTGGCTTGATCGCCTTCGGGGTGACCAGATCCACTTTGCAGCCGAGCAAGTCTTCCAGATAGAACTTCGTGTCCATGTAACGGTCAAGTGTCGCTTTCCCCTTGAATTCCACAAGGATGTCCACGTCGCTGTTTGGACCTTCCTCTCCGCGTGCCACCGACCCAAATAAGGACAATGACTTTACGCCCAGTTTTGTCAATTGGGCGCGGTGCTTGCGGATACGGGTAATCACTGTCCTGCGTGTCATATTCAAATTATACAACAGGAAAAACAGCCAG
>DAOQID010000062.1:0-24139 GCA_035339375.1 Anaerolineales bacterium
GGTCGCCTTCCCTGATGATCTTCGCCGCAAGCGCCGAGAGGATGTGCGTTTTGCCGGCGCCAGGCACGGCGGCAATGCCAAGCCGTCCGCCGTTGTAGCGGAGGATGTTTTGTTGGGAAGGGCGGGGAGTGAAATTAGGTGTCATGTGTTGAGATGATTCTACTCGGTAATCGAATTAGTCCGCTTTAGCGGGGTTCGTATGGATAGCGCGGTGGTTTATCACCGCGCGGTGATGCAGCGGGAAACAGCCCAATGGCAGAAGCCGTGTTTGAAGAGAGTTGTGCTTTGGCATTTCCTACCTCGATAAAATGATTCTACCTTGTGGCCTCGCCCGACGATAAACCGTCGGGCTATTCCTGCAAAGCCCACTAAAGTGGACTCAACCTTCATCCATGTGTTCCATCGCTGAGATTAACGTCCCGTCTTTGTGGTGTTGCTTCTGGTTGTGAATGTATCGTACCACCGAAGCCAGATTCCTCTCGCCAAAAGACAGTACTCCATATTCATCCTGCCAGTAGAATTCGAAATCAGGTTGGATGAGGTGATTGATGAAGTGTGAGCTGTTTCCTTTAACATCACCGATGAATTTTGCAGGTGCAATTTTAGGTGGTATGGATACTGCAAGATGTACATGGTCTT
The DNA here is from genome assembly GCA_035339375.1 of Anaerolineales bacterium. Classification (GTDB taxonomy): domain Bacteria; phylum Chloroflexota; class Anaerolineae; order Anaerolineales; family Villigracilaceae; genus Villigracilis. Next base: position 640 of record DAOQID010000062.1, read on the forward strand.
CGATGCCGCCTAGTGCATGCACAAATCCATCTAGATTTTGTGCTTTTGCCGCGATGGCGCGATACAAAACTGGCTCAAGTGCAGAGTCTATGAGGGGCAGGCGTTGTTTGGTACCCCAAATAAAGTGATAGTAGAGCTTCCAGTATGGCATAAAGAATTATAGTCCGCGATCATTCTTTCGATTGGATTCCCATTGCGAGAAATCGCCAGCGAGTATTGACTGGCAATGCCTTTTTATTTCATCCGCGCACAGACTGAGAAACTGCGGATAGTTTTGAGCGAATACAGTCGATGGTAGTTTGTTTTCGACCTGCTCTTGAAAATAGGTTTTATTTCCCGTGATGCGGTTTAGGAGGCTGGAGAAGTGCAGGGGTGGAAAGTTTTTATCCTGCGGGAAGAAGATGATCCACGCCTCGTTGCTTTGACCCCAAATGCCTACGGTGATCTTCAATTTGTCTGTCGTGAATACGACTTCGCTGTGATAGGTTCCCTGTGATTTTGTCACAGTGACTTGAAAGCCGAAGTCCTTCACGAGGAAATCGAAGGCTTTTTGGGCCATGTCGATGAATTCGTAGGGATCACTCATTGGCCCTGGTGCCTTATTTCGCCGCTCCCGAATCCACATCCACGATCATTCCTGAAGTATCCACGGCTTCGAAATCATTACCCGTCAATACATCAAGCAAGTGCAGCATATCGTTATCCCAGCGCTCATCGGGTGCGCCGCTGATGTACCAGTTTGAGCCGTTGTCTGCCAAAATGATTCCATATGTTTTCATGGCTTGCAGAATGATTTGCATTTCCTGCGGGAAACCTGAAATATCATAATCTGCTTTCAAACGAAAACGCGCACCCATGGGCGGAATCCCATCCTGTGGATCATCTGTCAGATGCCGCGCGGGCCAGATGTAGCCAGCCGTTTTTTCGATCGTAAAACGCAGCGCGTGTTTAATTTCGCCTGCAGCGATTTCATCATAGCGCACCAGGCCAGGCAGAATCGGCAGACCCGCCGCATCGGAGGATGTCCATGTATCGGGGCGCAGAGTATTCGAGTTCAAATCCCAGATCGCACCAGAGCCGCCCCTCCATTGTCCTCCATCGAAACTGGCATCAAAAACTTCGTAAAGTGTGCAAGTATCGGTATCCAAAACCAAAATGTGACGGTCGCCCCCCGCTTCCTGGTTTGGATTTTCAGGAATCGGATACGGACCTGGATCTGATTCGTCTGCATAATCAAACTCGAATCCAACTTTCGGGACAGCTGATCCAGTCACGATATTAAATGGGATTCCGATCAAGCCGCCATCATATTCGCCTGAGCCGAAATCCATGTGGAAACTTACAGTGCGGCCGATACTGTCGATCCACGCCTCAGATTGTGAATGAGTCGGGAGTGTATCGATGGGTGCGTTCCAATAATTGTCTGCGGGGAACATTGGGCAGTTTGCGAGAGTCGGCCCATTCGAAGGGGAAGGCGCAGTGGTTGGGGAAATTTCCGCAGTAGCGGTTGCAGGTTGTTGGGTTTCGACACGATCTGGTGTGGGCGTGATGCTGGCAGGCGTTCCAAAATTGCAGGCATACATCAATATAAAAAAACCGATAAGTGTTGGGATTTGTTTGTTTTTCATTCTCTCTCCTGACATCGTATAACCTTTAAAGTGTTCCTGGCAATTTCCCGCGCTGCTCGAAGCCTGTCTTGTTCATTTTAACATGGTGCATGCTACCTGATTTTCGTATAACTTCCGCACGCAAAAATGGAGTAATGCTCATTTTCGTACAATGCAGGTCGCTGGGTTTTAAGCGTGGCAAGGCTGGGCCAGGCGGGGTCGAGATCGTTGAAGATCAACAGGTCGATGGAATATTTTTGGCAGGCGGTGTCGATGGGCTGCCAGTTTGAAAAACTTTCGGTAAACAGGAACGCGAGGTCATGAACAAATTGGTCGTAGGTTGTCAGGGAAACGCCATAAATGGTGCGGTCGGAGATCACCATTTGATGCGTGCCATATAACCCGCTGGGACGGTCGGCAAGGGGAAGCGGATTGTTTTGCGTGATGACATCGGCGGGGACCTGATCGCGCAGAAAATCGTAGGCCAGCCGCGCAGAATAGCCGCGCCTGCCTTCGTCCACGCCGACACGCAGGGGCCAGGTCACTCTCAGGAAGAGGGCATCCACAGAGGAGGTCAAGACGCCGAGGATGAGCAATGTCAGCGCAAGATTTTTTCTTTTGACAGAATCAGCTTTCGGTGAGTCAGAGGCGGACTTCGTCGAAAAGAGAGTCTCGATCACATCCACGCCCCAGATCAGCAAAATGAATTGACCAGGCAGCCAAACCCTCCACCCGAGGTCATTGTTTGCGATGGTGGATCTCAGGGTCGAGCCGATGAGCAATACGACGCTCATCAAAAGGACCTCAACCAGATAAAACGGATCGGAAACGATCTCGGTCTTATTTTTTGATCCGACCCAGAAATAACCCGCAACAATGAAAAAGCCAAGTTCAAGAAAATAATTCAAGGGCAGCAGAGCCAGCATGAGCAATGAGCGCGCGAGCGGCGGCCATGCAGTGACAAAACCTTCAAGCAAGTACAAAGTGCGCACATCGAAGATCACCGTGGATTGAGTTACCCCGCCTTCGCCTTGCGGTTGAAGCAGCCCGAGGATGAACGAGCCCGCAAGGAGAATAGCCACAACACCGCAAAAGATCATCGGCACGACCAAGCTGCGGTCCGTTTTTTGAATGAACAACGCGAGCACCCAAACCGCCCAAAATACGCCGAATAAAAATGTCACCCAGATCGAAAGCCCGAACGATGATGCAAAGGCCATGCCCGCGATCGTCATCAAGGTCATTTTTCTTCGCAATGGTTTTTCGCGCGCCGAAAGCGCCAGCAGGATGGCGGTGAAACACGCCACCATCGCTGCAATGTGATGCGGCGCCCACAGAATGGATGAATTCCAGGTGGGAATCTGCATTTGCAAATTCCAGCCTTCGACCGTGCCATAGATACGACGCACGCCCAGCATGATGATAATTGTGGGGAGGACATCGAGCCCGCTGACGGCCAGCAAGCTGACCCCGATTCGTGCCGACCTCCAAACTGCCCTGCCCAAATTGACATTTCTGACCCGAAGATAAAAAGCGATCGCCGCCATCAGCCCCAGCCCTGACCATGCCGAACTGGCATTCAGCGCGGCGCGCGCATCAACAAGAGTCCCGCCAAGGATATCCACGAGACTGGCGAGGATGTACCAGAAATAATATAAAAATGTCAGCAGGGTCGGCGCACCAGGGAAGTAACTTGGGTTGATCGGCGGCACACCTGTGCGGGTCATCGCATCAATGACCGAGACGCGTGATGTCTGGTCGAAGGAGACCACGCTAACATAAAGCTGGTCGCCCCAGTGAATATCCACCAATGAATAAGCGACAAACACCACCCAGCCGATGCAGATCCACACAAGCGATTTGGCGGTCGGGGCGATTTGCAGGCTGAAATTTTCTTTTGCAAGAAAAAAGAGAAAAGCCAGCACAAACCCGCCAATGACGATGATGGAAAAGGTCATTGAGCCGAGGCTGGAAGTGAGGTTGAAAATAATGGGAGAAACCGCAAATGAAACGAGCAATCCGATCCCGAATTTGACGATGGGAAGACGGCGTTTGAAATCGAACAGGTCCAGTGCGGAGCTGAAAACATACCCAGGCAGCACGATCACCAATGGAAACAGAAAGAACGCGAGTGTGTAACCGATGAGGTCTTGCAGGGTGTAATTCAGGGAATAAAAAGACAAACTGCCCTCGAGAATCTCTTGATCGCCACAAAGTTATTTTCTTTGAGGCGTGGTGTTTTCGTGCCTTTGTGATTCTAATGTTTGGGTTTTGCCCTGCCATTTTCTCACACCGAAACCGAGTGCCCAAAAAGCGGCCAGTTCCATGATCCGATTCAGCGTAGACATGTTCAACCGCAGTGAAAAGCCGCCGTAGAAATCTCGGTACTTTTCCACGTCCCAATCGGGGATGTGCATCCAGAGGCGGTTGAAAATGAAAGTGACGGCAAGCATGAGGCTGATCTGAAGGCTGGAGATGGCGGGTGTAATGAGGCCGATCAAAATAATTTGCGGCAGGAAGAGGAAGGTGGCAAAGCGGTTGAAATCGGTGCCGCCGAAAAAACTGAGCAGCAGGACGAGTAGCGTGTAGGCCAGTACATATCCGCGTTGATTTTCAGGCAGGGAGGCGAATGCGGCTTTGATGGTTTTCAGGTCGGCGAGGAATAGCAATGGCAAAAGATAGGCGAAAATGGAGAAGATGAAATTCACATCCACGCTTGGGATGAAGGGCAAAATGACCGTGGTGAGCAGGGCATCGCCTGAAAGCCCAACGAGTTGGTAATTTTCTGTCACAGGGATGAGCAGGCGCGGCAGGAGAATAGCGGGGACGAGGCAGATTGTTGAAATGGCGGCTTGCTTGATGAAAAGTCCACGCTCTGTGGTGCGAAATGACATAAATAAATAGGCAACCATCGGAATGATGTTGAATTCCCGAATCTGCGAGGCAATGAGGGTGGTCAACAGCAATGGCAGGAATTTTCGATTGAATGCCAGATAGGTTTGCAAAAGAATGAGTGCGTAGGCCAGGTGGTCGGGCCTGTAAATATCGAAAAGCAGGAACTTCACATTGAACAATGAAAGCGCTGTCACTGCCATGGCCAGATAAGCGCCTTTGGTCGAATTTCCCAGCCATTTGATGAAAAAGAAGATTCCCGTCAACTGCATGATCGCACCAAAATAGGCGATGATGCCGAATCCGCGTTCGATGGAGAATCCCAGCAGCGAAATCCCGTGGACAATGAAGGGTGTCAGGTAGCGATACGCAAACGGACTGGCCAATGGGTCGGCGTGAAATCCATCTTTGGCAAGCGCAATGTAATAAAGGAAATCCCAGGCATTTCCCTGCGTGTTGATGGCATTCGTGACAAGATCAAGCCCCAGCGTCGTCAGAGCCGCGAGGAGGAGAATCCACAGGAGTTCGCGTGTTTTCATTCCAATCCAATTTTTCTGGAATGCGTGTTGAATTTCATCCTGGTCATAAAACCCTGCGGACTGAAGTCCGCGTTACAGGAAATGAATTTCATTCCTGTCCCTGCAGTGACAACACTTTTTGGAACGCACGCAATAGAGAACCGCGCTGTTCCATTCCAGATTCGCTTAAATCGGCCAGTGCCAGAAATACTTTTTCCCTGCATCGGCTGAGCAACCCGCCGACCAGTTTTGCCAGTGCGTCGGTCTCTTCGCGTACCTCATCGGTGTCCATCCAGAAATGTGCTGGTGACGGGTCCCATCCACGCGAAAGCACGTAGGGATGAGTCAGCGGCTGTGAAAGGCGCTGAACCCAGCCCACAGAACCAGGATCCAGCCAAAATTGAATAGTGACTGGGTGGTTCATCATCAAAAAGGTGTGAGCGGGTGCAACCAACACAGCCTCTTTATCTTCGCTGCGCCATGATTCAAGATATTGTGCTGCGATCACGCCATCTGCCAGCATGGAGAGGTATTCCCTGCCCATGTCGAACCCTGTTTGATCAAAGGGCTCCATCGCGTTGCGAAACTTCCTGATGGATTCGATCAGACTTGCTGCCACACGCACCGCATCCATGTTGCTGTGGAATCCGTATTCGGGCTGTGAGATCACTTCACCGAATAATTTTCTCAAAAAGAAATCCAGTGGCAGGGGAGCGGCTTCACGATATTCGAGCAGCCAGTTGCGCAGGGTCGTGTATTTTTCTCCGAGCCTGTAGGTGATGCGCTCCTGCATTTCAGGCCTGATCTCTTCAAAAGGCGAAAGACGCAGATCCCTTTGTCCATACACCACTTCGGTCAGCAATTGTGCGCGCACGAGATCTGTGTCCAATGCGAACATCAGGGTTTGCATCATGTCAAATTTTGTTGGCCGCACATTCCAGTGCGGGTGTGCAAGTGCTGAAAGATTTAAGAGCGCATTGCTGGCAGGCTCATCGCGCAGTGAACGCGATGGACGATGCGAGCGCCACGGAATATTTTCCTTTTCCAAACGGTCTGCGATCGAGAAACGCAATGCGTCTGAAAGATACGGCGCCAGCACCACGATCTCGGCGGGTGGCACACCTTCTTCGATCAGCGTTTTTATTTTGCCAACCACCTCATTCAACATCTCAGGGTAGAAGTGCGCCATGATGAATTCCATCGTGTCCGGTGGGTAGGCCTCTTCACCCGTGCTTTGATTTGTGACCGCAGAAACCAGTGAATTGGAAAGCTGGATGATGTTTTCGGATGAGACGAAACTCTCGCTGAATTCGATCTGACTCTCACAGGTCTCGATCAGGGCATAACCGCTGGCTGCATCGCCTCCGAGGAAGCGGCGATACCCCGCATCATTGTCGTAGATCAACAGCGCCGATTCGAAATCTGGCATCCACTCGCGGATGATGTCATGCGCGCGCGGGGCATCTTCTTCAATGTTGTCGTAGATGAGGTGGCGGTAGGTCTGTTTGAGGTAGTTTTGAACCTGTTCCTGCGGCCAGAGGATGTCAGTGAATATCTCCAGTTGAAGGGAGAAATCGAGCAGGTTGTGTTCAAGGCAATATTCACGGAAACGGATGGCACAATCCTGCACATCTTGATAAATGCGGCGCTGGCCCGGGTCGCCGACCCAGGCGGCATCAAGGCGTGTGCCGAGCTCTGTGTAAGGGAAACCAACCACTGCTGCCTTGTTCAGGGTGTCTATGATCTGCGAATACATGCGGTTGCGGTCAATGGTCAGGGATTGAAAGTAGCCCTGTTCCAGCAATGGGCGCACAATGAATGCCATGTAATATTGTGCAGTTTCAAGAGTGAGAAAAACGGGGGCCCGCTCAGGATTTTTGACCCCAGCCGCTTCGGCGGCGATGGGCCAGAATAGATCGCACATGCGTTTGGCGAGGCCGCCAATGGTGGCGGAAGTCACTTCACCACCTGCACGTCGCTCCGGGCTGTAAAGCAACTCGAGATACGGTTCTTGCAGTGTGCGCTGTGGTGTGAGCATCAGGATCGAGTCGGCGGGGACGCCTTGCTCAAGCAGGAAGCGCATCCGTTCGACCCCTGTGGTTGTCTTCCCTGTCCCTGCACGACCTGAGACGAAGATGCGCGAGTCGAGGGGTGACTCGATGATTTGACGCTGAAGCAGGTTGAGGCTGGCCATGAAGCGAGAATAAAGGAGAGCGGAAGATTTGTCAACTGGATGTAAATTGATTTGCCAAACGAGCCGTGCTACACTTTCTCTATAATTTTTTAACTGGAGGCAACATGAAAACATTGCATCAGCGAATTACTCCCGTTATTTTGGGGCTGCTGTCTTTTTTGCTTTTTGCTTTTGTCCCTTTGTCCAAAACACATGGAATGGTGCGTGAGTCTGCAGGTGGCAAGGCGGATGGCCCTGATGTTTATTATGTGTACATCACTGTGCTCAACATTTCCAATATTGACCTTTCAGCGGGCACGTACGCGGTTGATTTTTTTATTTCATTCATATGTGAGACCCCGCCATGCCAATACGAGCCGCATTGGGATGTAATGAACGCCACCGAAATCATCGACCCGGAAGACCAGGGGACTTCAATTCCTTTTGAAGTATATGACTATCGCTTGAAAACCTCCCTGATCGGGTACGTGGATTATACGTTTTACCCGTTCGATTATCTTTATGTGGATATCATCATCGAAGACAAGGAGTATAGCAATGACGAGTTGGTATATCGGTCCGCCGCGGTTGAAGTGGACCCGATGCTATTTAACCCGTCAGGCTGGTATTACCGCCCTGAATACGATGGCGATATGAACGATATTGTTGTTTATCCAAACGATGATATTTCCTATGACCGCTTGTATATCTGGCTGTTCATGGAACGCGACCGCTTTAGCGGTTTTATGAAAACGATCTTTGCTGCCCTGGTGATCGTACTGGTCGGTATGTTGTCGTTTTTGATGAAGGCTGAAGCGGCTGGCGAACGCCTTGCATTGGTCTCATCCACTTTGGTGGCGGTTGTGTTGTATCACATTTCATTGGTGTCAGGGGTGCCCGCCACTGGGTATCTGACTTTCATTGATAAGTTTATGATCGGTACATATGCTGTGGTGTTTGTTTCGCTGGTCATTTCAGTAGCCATGATGGTTTACAAGAATAATGATGAATTGGGGAAGGCTGAAAAGCTTCACCTGCGTACTCGTTGGATCATTCCATTGCTATGGGTATTTCTGATGGTGTGTGTATTTATCGTAGAGTTAATTTTGCCTTACAGGCAGATGCTTGCAGCAAACGGAGGGTAGCGCTCAGAACAAAAACAGCCCATTTGAAAAATGGGCTGTTTTTTGTTTCCTGGATGGAAAGTGACTAATTTAAGTTCTTGCTGAAGAATTTTTTCGCACGTTCCCAGGCATCTTTGGAGGCTTCTGGAATGTATACACTGGGATCGCTATCACGGAAGAAGGCATGACCGGAGTTGGGGTAGGTGATGACCTCATGCTCCACGCCAACCTCGTCAAGAAGTTTGTCAAATTCTTCGATGGTGCCCGCAGGGATCGAGACATCCGCATCGCCGAAAAATCCAAGTACGGGGGCTTTCAGGTTGGCGCGCAGTTGATCGAAGATCATTTGCATACCGCCGCCGTAAAATGTGCAGACCGCGTTCACAGGGCGCAGGGTGCTCAAGCTCAGTGACATACGTCCTCCAAAGCAAAAGCCAACACTGCCGATTTTTCCATTGCAATCGGGGTGCGATTTCAGTGCGTCGTAGAGCGCTGTCAGGTCATTATGGGCTACAGGGCCGTATTTTTGCACAAGTTTCATCGCGGTGTCGCCATCTCCAAGCTGGGCCAGTTCACCGTGATAAAGGTCTGGGGCAAAGGCGAGGTAGCCTTCCTGTGCAAAACGATCCGCAATGGATTTGGTTTGGGCATCCAACCCCCACCATTCTTGAATCACGATCATGGCAGGGAAGGGGCCCGTACCGCCTGGTTTTGCAAGATAGCCATTCACACTTCCAAGTTGAATCATTTGGTTCATTTTTTCCTCCGAGTTAGGGTGCGTGAGTCGTTTTGCAGGATATACGAGATACAGATGTTTGTCAATAAGGTTGTTTTTGGAAATGAAGTATTGTATAGTTGGGAGAAGTTACCTTTGAGTTCAGGTAAGCGTCATCCATTATTTTCAGGAGGTTTCCCCATGCCAGTACCGACCAGAGTCCCAGCTAAAAGCGGTGTGATCGCCGCAAAGACCAGTTCAGGTTCGATCGTCAAATTTTCCGATCAGTTGACGAAATCTGTGAGCGATGTAGCGCAGATCATTGAGCAACACAAAGGAATGATCGATTCGATCCAGGAGATCGCCCTGGAGTTGACCACTTCCATTGGTACCCTGCACACTTTGACGGTTAAATATGCCCGTACCGCCAATGGTATTTTGGATATTCTCCTGCCAATTCTCAGGAATTTGCCCATCATTCCGAAGAATGTGATGCAGATGCTTGTGACTCTTGAGGCTACAACCCAAAAGATCATTGATAATGAAGTGTCCACATCCAAGACGATCACTGATGTGCAGTCAGGCCTGCGCACAGGCGATGTGAACAAGATCAAGGGACATGCGGGGCAGCTTCAGAATGTGACGAAGTCCCTGACCGCAATGCTTCCAAAATAGGCGGTTTATCCCCTGGTTTATAAAGAAAAATCCGTCGTTTCCCGCTTTTCAACTGCGAAATGGCGGATTTTTGCACATTGGAATCGTTGACAGGTGCGCCTCCCTGCATGTATAATACCGCGCGCTAAAAATTTAACCCAGCTTCCCCACGGTTCGGCGTAGACCTCCCCTGTATGTTGACGGGTAAAGTGGTCCGCGGGATGCGCGGCGAAGTGATGACTGGAGAAATATATAATGAGAATTGCAATCGTTGAAAGCGGCGGCAAGCAATACCGCGCCGTTGAAGGCACCACCATTGATGTGGATCGCCTCGCCTACGAAGTAGGCCACAAGTTTGACTTTGAACGTGTTCTGCTGATGGCAGATGGTGATGTGACAATGGTCGGCACCCCAACTGTGGGTGACATCAAAGTCTCCGCTACTGTTGTGGATCACGTCAAGGGCCCCAAGGTAATTTCCTTCAAGTATCGCCCCAAGAAACGCATCCGTGTAAAAGGTGGTCATCGCCACTTCTATACCCGTTTGATGATTGATTTCATTGGCAAGGCTGGTGAAGACCGCAAACCCGTTGCCGCAAAAGCCGTTGAATCTGAAAAGAAGGCTGCTGGCGGAGCGGATGATCTTACCAAGATCGAGGGTGTTGGTCCGAAAGTGGCCAAGGTCTTGAATGAAGCTGGCATTTCCTCATTTGCCGATCTGGCTGGTGCCAAAGCTGCCGATGTTCAAAAGGCGCTTGATGCTGCTGGTTTGCAGATGATGGACCCGAAGGGCTGGATCTCCCAGGCAAAACTCGCCGCCAAAGGCGACTGGGAAGGTTTCGAAAAACTTCAGGGCGAACTGAAGGGCGGCCGCAAAGCCAAGTCCGCTGATAAGAAAAAAGAAAAGTAAAGCTGTTATTAGTGAAGCGAGGTAGAAATGGCACATAAAGTAGGCGGCGGATCAAGCCGCAACGGTCGCGACAGCAATGCCCAACGCTTGGGCGTTAAGCGTTACGCCGGTCAATTTGTTCTCTCTGGAAATATTCTCGTTCGCCAGCGCGGCACCAAGATCAAGCCAGGCTTGAATGTGTTGGTTGGCAAGGACGATACCCTGTTTGCCGTTGCAGACGGGATTGTTATGTTCGACGTATTCCATGGACGCAAACGCGTCAACATTATCCCGGTCGAGGCGGAATAGAATGAAAGCTGATATCCATCCCACTGCTTACGAAGCAAAGGTCACTTGTGCTTCCTGTGGAAAGACCTGGGTGACACTTTCCACCAAAAAAGAGTTGCGCATTGATGTGTGCTCCAATTGTCATCCGTTCTTTACCGGTGAATCTGCGCGCTTGATCGACATTGAAGGTCAGGTGGATCGCTTCTACAAGAAGCTTTCCGCACGCCAGACCTATGTCGAACAGCAGAAGGCCAAGGAAGAAACCGCCAATTCTCCCGAACGTTCCGTGGACGATTTGGAACTCACTCCCCGTGCCACTGACGCCCTCAAGAAGGTCGGTATTTTGAATATCGGCCAGTTGTTGGCCAAACTTGGTGAAGGCAATGCCGCTGTGTTGGAAATCTCTGGCTTTGGTCAGTCTTCCCTCACCGCCGCTAAGAAGAAGTTGCGCGCCTTGGGCTTTGAAGTCCCCGAGGTTCCCGATGCGCCCAAGCCTCCCAAAGCCCCGAAGACCGCTGAAGCCAGCGAACCTTCCGCCGAAGCAGGGGCAGCCGAATAGGATTTCCCTTTCGGGTACTTTGTCAGGTATAGGTTTCTCAGGTAAACTAGACAGGCAGATGCTTAAGCATCTGCCTGTTTTTGTAAAATATTTTTTTCAGGCTGGTTAATTTATAAAAAATTGGGAGAATCTGAATGAAGCATACGCATGGTTCAATCGAAGTCATTTGCGGGTCAATGTTCAGCGGAAAGACCGATGAATTGATCCGCCGTCTGGTGCGTGCCACCATTGCAAAACAAAAAGTGCAGGTGTTCAAGCCAGCCATTGACGTTCGATATGCCGTTGAGAAGGTGGCATCTCATGCAGGCTCAACCTTCGATGCAATTCCCGTTGAAAAAGCAGCAGAGATTCGTTTGAAGCTGGACAAGGATACAACGGTCGTTGGTATTGACGAGGCTCAATTCTTCGACCCTGAAGTGGTTGAAATTGCCCGCGAATTGGCGGCACGAGATGTGCGTGTACTGGTGGCTGGGCTGGATACCGATTTTCGCGGTGAGCCGTTTGGTTCCATGCCTGTATTGATGTCTGAAGCTGAAGATGTTGCAAAACTTCATGCCATCTGCATGGTCTGTGGAGAAAATGCCTCACGTACACAAAGACTGGTCAATGGCAAGCCCGCCCGTTATGATGACCCCGTTGTGATCGTTGGCGCTTCCGAACTGTATGAGGCACGCTGCCGCAGGCATCATGAAGTTCCACGCTAGGTCAAAACTCTCGAACACAACCAGGATAATCCCATGCAAAATTACAAAGACGTTCTTGCCGAAGTATTGATTGACGCGGAGACCTTGCAGGCACGTGTAAGAGAATTGGGCACGCAGATCAGTGCTGATTACAAAAACGATGACCTCCTGCTCATTTGCATTCTGCGTGGGGGGGTGCCCTTTACCGTGGATCTCAGCCGTTGCATCACCACTCCGCACATGGTTGATTTTATGGCAGTCTCATCCTACGGGGTGGGAAAGCGCGAATCAAGCGGCTCAGCCCGCGTCACCCTTGACCTGCAAACAGATATTCGTTCCAAGAATGTCCTGCTGGTTGAAGATATTGTAGATAGCGGCCATACCATCTCTTCGGTTTTGCAAATGCTTGAAACCCGCCAGCCAAAATCATTGAAAGTTTGCGCACTGCTTGATAAACCTGAGCGCCGCGAGGCCCATGTTCCCATTCATTACCTTGGCTTCTCGATCCCGAACAAATTTGTATTTGGTTATGGCCTTGACCTCGATGAATACTATCGCAACCTGACCTTTGTTGGTGTAGTGGATCTGGAAAAATATCACCCCAACGAATAATCCCTGCCACCAACGGCTGAAAATGGACAACGAATCTTCTGACTCTGTGCAAAGACCTTCACCATATGCCGGTCGCTGGGTTGCTCGTGTGCATGGAAGGGTTGTGGCTCAAGGCGGCACGCCAGAACAGGCATTGCGTGCCTCACAGGAAAGCCGTCACAAGGAAAAACCAGAGATCGTTTTTATGTCACTTCCACTTGCACTTCCCCCGTTATTGGAAAAATTGCTGACCATCCTGCCTGCCGACCAGGAGATTTACCTCGTTGGCGGGGCAGTGCGTGACCTTTTACTGGCTCGCGTCTCACCTGACCTTGATTTTGTTCTGCCATCGAATGGCATTGCTCTTGCTCGAAGAGTTGCCAAAACCCTCGGCGCTGACTTTTTGCCTCTCGACGAGGAGCGTGACACGGGGCGTGTGATCGTCACCAATGAAGATGGCACCCGTACTTTTCTTGATTTCTCCATTTATCGCAGCGCAGAATCCACTTCCGTTTTTGGTCATAGCCTCGAAGAAGACTTGCGCGCCCGCGATTTCACCATGAACGCCATCGCCTACAATTTACATACAGGTACCATCACCGACCCCTTGAATGGCGGTACCGACTTGCGGGCAAAATTGATCCGTGCATGTTCGCCAACCTCTTTGTCTGATGACCCCGTCCGCATTTTGCGTGCGATTCGTCAGGCCGCCCTTTTTGGATTCCACATTGATAAACAAACTCGCGAATGGATGAAAGAATCTGTCGGCCAACTGGAGCGTATTTCGGCCGAACGCTTGCGTGATGAGGTATTCAAAATTCTGCAAGGCCCCAGACCGGATACAGCCATCCGCGCCCTGGAAATGCTGGGTGTCTTTCCACACCTCATGCCTGAGCTGACGGCCTTAAAGGGAGTTCAACAATCTGCACCGCATGTGCATGATGTTTGGACACATACATTATCCGTGCTTGGTGCGCTTGACCAGATCATTGCCTCCTTGCGAGTTGGTTATGACGCCGAACAAACCAACGACATGTTCACAGGTCTGCTGACTTTGCGGATCGGGCGATATCGTGAGCAAATGGCAAAGCATTTTTCCACCTCACTTAATATTGACCGTTCCCAGCGCGCGCTTCTATTCTTTGCAGCGTTGTATCATGATGTATGCAAGCCGCAAACCAAAACTGTGGATGAGAATGGCCGTATCCGTTTCTTTGACCATGAAGTTCAAGGTGCGGACGTCGTGGCAAATCGCGCTCATGCTTTTAACCTGAGTAATGACGAAGTCGATCGCTTGCAAGCCATCGTGAGGCATCATATGCGCATCCATGCATTTGCCAGCCGATTGGAGCATGAAAAACAAACGCCGTCACGTAAAGCCATTTATCGCTTCTTCAGAGATGCGGGTGAAGCGGGCATAGATCTCATTCTTTTAGGGCTGGCCGATTTGCGTGGCACACGTGCCCACGAACTTACCCTCGAAACATGGACCGCCTATCTTGATGTTGCCCGTCTCCTGCTTGAGAATTATTGGGAACGCCCGGAAGAAGTGATTTCCCCGCCGCGCCTTGTGGGTGGTCACGATTTGATCCATGAACTGAATCTTCAGCCCGGGCCATTGGTGGGGCAACTTTTGGAATTGATTCGTGAAAACCAGGCCGCTGGCAGGATCGAAACGCGTGAACAGGCCCTAGCCTTTGCCCGCGAAGAATTGGAAAAAGGAATGACAGATTCGCCATGAAACTCGTTTATTTTGATCTGGAATCACAAAACCTTTTTGAAGATGTTGGCGGGCGCGATAACATCGCTAAACTTCGCGTGGCATGCGGGGTTACATGGTCAACACAAACAAATGATTTTTCAGTGTATTGGGAAAAAGATGTCCCTGCATTGATCGATGAGCTCAGGTCTGCAACAAAGGTGATCGGATTTAACTTAAAGGGGTTTGATTATCTTGTGCTCCAGCCCTACGCTCCGCAAATTCGCTTCGCATCCATTCCAACCGTGGACATGCTCCTGGATCTGCAAAAAACTCTCGGCTTTCGCATTGGCTTGGATTCGGTTGCCAGTGCCACCCTGAATGCTGCCAAAACCGCCGATGGCGTTCAAGCGGTGGAGTGGTTCCGTGCTGGAGAGTTGGATAAAGTAGCAGAATACTGCAAAGCCGATGTGGATATCACACGGCGCGTTTTTGAATTTGGCCGTGATAATGGCCATGTTTTTTACAAGTCTAAACTGGGGAGTAAGTTGAAAGTTGCCGTACAGTGGAAGTGAGAGAGGCATGAAAAATATTTCAGTCAATGGAATTAAATTGGCATACGACCGTCGTGGAAAGGGGGCTCCCCTTGTCCTTCTTCACGGTTTTCCCCTTGACCACACCAGTTGGAACGAAGTTGCCTCCATATTGGAAGACCATTTCGATGTCATCCTCCCCGATCTGCGCGGATTTGGCGAATCCACAACCGTGAACACCCCATATTCAATCTCAGATATGGCAGATGATATTGCCGGTCTGTTGGATTCTTTGGGCATAGAGCAGGTTTCGATCGCTGGTCATTCCATGGGTGGATATGTGGCGCTGTCTTTCCTGAAAAATTATCCAAAACGGGTGAGTGGTTTAGGGCTGATCTCTTCGCAGGCTGCAGCAGATACACCGGAAAGAAAAGACGGTCGTTACAAAACCGCTGTAGAGGTCGCTGAAAAAGGGGTGAGCGTGGTCGCCGATGCAATGTCTCCAAAGTTATCTGCCGATGAGCGGGTACGGGTGTTTGTCCGTGAGTCTATTCTTCGGCAGAGCCAGGCTGCCTTAATTGGTGCATTAAAAGCAATGGCAACACGGGAAGATATGACATCTTTTCTTGCCTCCATTGAAGGACAATACCCTGTGGTATTGCTCCACGGAAATGACGATGTGCTGGTCCCCATTGAAAGGTCAAAAGAAATAGCGGATCTTTTGAAGTCGTCACGGTTGTTCGAAATCCCCGGTGCTGGTCACATGCCAATGATGGAATTTGCAAAAGAGACTGCGTTGGCGCTTGATTTTTTGAGGCCGTGAATCTTTCTCCCATGTAAAAACCATAAAGCCCATCCTTTGAATAAAAAGGATGGGCTTTATTTATGCAAGATCCAAAGAGTTGTATCAGGATGGAAGCGGATGGGTGGTGCGGGCGTTTGATTTACCCATTCCCATGCTTAACGTTCCCGTATTGTTGCGCCTGACCATCTTTCGGATGTGGGCAACAAGGACGCTGCTCGGCACTGGCTTAACCAGAAAATCATCTGCGCCTGCATCTAAAACGCTGGCCACCATGCTGGGATCATTGATCGCAGAAAGGATGAGGATGGGGACATTGTTGAAGGAGCGTACCGCTTTGCAAACCTGCCATCCATCCATGTCTGGCATCATTAAGTCGAGTAGAACGACGTTGGGACGATGTTCTTCAACCAGCTTCACACCTTCCACACCGCTGTTGGTAGTGAAAACTTCAAATCCATGAGTTTTCAACAGCATGTTCATCAACTCAGTGATTGCAACGTCATCATCAATTACGAGTATCTTAGTTGTCATACTTTTTTCCTTGCCATATTATCCCTGATTTGCCCCCGGAATCACTTTGCAGGGTATTAACAGAATTTTGCAATGTTCATTGCATTTTAATAATGGAAAATATGGGATTTTGCCTCCTGGGTTTACAGATTGATATCAGAGTATCTGGTGATTTTTGTCATGTGTGAATTAGAGTGTTTTTGGTAAAATATTTCACAAATGAATTTGAAAATCTATTCCTTTTAGGAGGCTGAAATGACCAAATGGGTTTATCTTTTTAACGAGGTAAAAGAAGTTGAGAAGCGCGTTGGCGGATCATGGGATGATGTCAAGGCTCTTGTCGGTGGCAAAGGTGCAGGTCTGTTGGATATGACTCGTGCAGATGTGCCGGTTCCCCCCTTCTTTACCGTAACGACGGAAGCATGTAATGCTTATCAAAAAGCTGGAAAATTTCCTGCAGGTATGTGGGACCAGGAACTCAAAGCTCTCAAGGCCATAGAAAGCAAGACTGGCAAGAAATTTGGTGATCCGAAGAACCCGCTTTTGGTATCCTGCCGATCTGGCGCAAAGTTTTCCATGCCGGGGATGATGAACACGATCCTCAACATCGGGTTGACTGATACGGTTACCGAAGGCATGATCAAAGCGACAGGCAATGCCCGCTTCGCATGGGACTCGTACCGCCGCCTGGTTGAAATGTTCGGCACAGTGGTAATGGATGTGGAAGACGAAGCCTTTGAGCACCCGTTGGCTGAGTTCAAGAATAAGAAGGGCTACAAGCTCGATACCGAGATGAGCGCGGACGATTGGAAAGAGGTGGTGGGGGTATACAAGCAGGTCTACAAGAAAGAAACTGGTTTTGAATTCCCGCAGGATCCCTATAAACAACTATCACTGGCAACCGAGGCTGTATTCAAATCATGGAACGGAAAACGTGCCATTGCTTATCGCCGCAAGGAAGGCATCTCGGATGCGCTCGGCACCGCCGTTAATATTTGTACGATGGTATTCGGCAATATGGGTGATGACTCTGCCACCGGCGTGGCATTCACCCGCAACCCATCCACTGGCGAAAAAGTGATGATGGGCGAGTATCTGCTCAATGCCCAGGGTGAAGACGTGGTGGCAGGCATCCGCAATACGGATGCGATCCAGAACCTCATCAAATACATGCCCGCGGCTTATAAGCAGTTCATGGGCATTACTGCCAAGCTCGAAAAGCACTACAAGGATATTCAGGACGTCGAATTCACCATTGAACGCGGCAAATTGTGGATGCTCCAAACCCGTAATGGCAAGCGCACCGCAAAAGCTGCTGTGAAGATCGCCGTGGATATGGCGAACGAAGGCTTGATCACAAAAGACGAAGCTGTTCTGCGCGTCACTCCTGATAACGTGGATGCATTGCTCCACCCGCAATTTGATGATGCGGCCATGAATCAAGCTGAGAAGGAAGGTAAGTACCTCTCAAAGGGCGTGAATGCCTCTCCCGGTGCAGCAGTTGGACAGGTCTATTTTGATGCGGATATGGCTGAGAAGATGTCGAAGGAAGAGAAACAGGACACCATCATGGTGCGTCCGTTCACCAAACCCGATGATGTCCACGGCATGATCGCATCCAAAGGTGTGTTGACCAGTGAAGGTGGGGCGACATCTCATGCTGCAGTGGTGGCCCGCCAATTTGGTATCCCCTGCGTAGTGGGCGCTTCTGCCATCAAGATCGACCTTGAAAAACGTGTCATGGCTGTTGGCGATATCACCGTAAAAGAAGGGGATTGGATTTCAGTGGATGGAACCACTGGCAAGGTGTTTGTCGGAAAGATCCCAACCTCTGAGCCTTCTCTCGAAGAGCAGAAAGAACTGATGACCCTGCTCAAATGGGCTGATGAAATCGCCGCCCGCAAAGATGTCCGCCAGTCTGTTGCGGCTGGTTACCCGACCCGCGGTTTGCAGGTTTGGGCCAATGCCGATTATCCGAAGGATGCCCGCCGCGCCCGCTCGTACGGTGCTGTTGGTATCGGCTTGTGCCGCACCGAGCACATGTTCTTTGAGCCTGAGCGCCTGCCGATCGTGCAGCGCATGATCCTGGCTGAGACAAGTGACGCCCGTACCGCCGCCCTCAACCTGTTGCTCCCGCATCAACGCAAGGACTTTGACGGTCTCTTTGAAGCGATGGATGGCTACCCTGTCATCATCCGCCTCATTGACCCGCCGCTGCATGAGTTCATGCCTGATGAAGAAAAACTCATGGAAGAAGTCATCACCATGCGTGTGAAGGGCGAACATGAAGGGCTGGAAGAAAAAGAAAAACTCCTCGCAGCCATCAAAGGCATGCACGAATCCAACCCGATGATGGGCTTGCGCGGTGTCCGCTTGAGCATCTCCATGCCTGAGATCGTCGAGATGCAGGTTCGCGCCATCTTCGAAGCCGCTGCCGATTGCACCCTGCGCGGAATCAAAGTAAAGCCTGAGATCATGATCCCGCTCACTGGCACCGTGAAAGAACTTGAATGGATCCAGCCGCGCCTCGAACGCATTGGCAAGGCCGTGATGCAGGAAAAGAAGATCAAATTCGCCTATAAATTCGGCACCATGATCGAAATTCCGCGCGCCGCAGTGACCGCTGACCATATCGCCACACAGGCACAGTTCTTCTCCTTCGGCACCAACGACCTCACCCAAATGACCTTCGGTTATTCCCGTGACGATGCCGAACGTAACTTCCTCATCACCTATGTTCAGGAAGGCATCCTCGTCAAGAATCCGTTCCAAACCCTCGACCGTAACGGCGTAGGCAAACTGATGCAGCGCGCCATTCTTGAAGGCCGCGCCACCCGCCCCGAACTCGAAGTGGGTATCTGCGGTGAACACGGCGGTGACCCTGACTCGATCGAGTGGTGTCACATCATCGGTAACAACTATGTTTCCTGCTCGCCCTTCCGCGTGCCCGTTGCCCGCCTGGCTGCCGCTCATGCTGCATTGAAGCACATGCCCGCCAAAAAGGCTGCTGCCAGGAAGCCCGCTGCAAAGAAAGCAGTTGCAAAGAAAGTTGTCGCGAAAAAAGTTGTGAAGAAGGCTGTAAAGAAGGGTAAGAAGTAATTTGAAAATCCCCGCCATCGAAAAGATGGCGGGGATTTTTTGTTACACAAAATGCATGAAGACCTGATTCCCCAATAGCCTGCCGCGTTTGGTGAGCCTGTAAATATCGGACTCTTTTACATGCTCCATCAGATCGTTGCGAAGAAGTTTCTCCACTTCCTTTGGATAGACATCCAAAAGCCCGCTTCCGAACCTTAACCTGAAATCTGATTCAGCGACACCGGCATTCACCAGCCTGAGGTTGTTGATCATATAATCTGAAATATCTTCCTGCACCGATTGTTTCTTGTGGTTGACTGTGGCAGGTGAGAGGGGAAATTGGTAATTAGAGGTCGGTGCCTGGTAATTGGCGAGACGCTCAATATATGTTTTGATTCGGAGAACATTTGAGTAACGATAACCATTGGCGTATCCATGCGCACCTGCGCCGAAGGCGAGGTAGGGGAGCGAGCGCCAGTATTGAAGGTTGTGACGGCAGGAAAAAAAAGGATGAGGGATGAAGGATGAAGGATGAGAAAAAGACTCGTCTCTATCCTTTGCCCAATTCGAAATTTCATAATGTGCATATCCGTGGCTTTCCAAAAAATCTTCTGTAAATTCATACATTTCGGCGGCAAGATCGGGGTCTGGGATGGGGAGCAGGCCTTTCGATGCCCAACGCCCAAACGGCGTGCCGTGTTCAAGGGTCAGCGCGTAGGCGGAGATGTGCTCGGGCTGTAATTCCACAATTCGTTCGAGCGTGGTCTGCCATGAAGTGAGAGTCTGTTCGGGAAGGCCGTAAATGAGATCGAGGTTGAGATTGTCAAACCCCGCCTTGCGTGCAGTGGACACGGCTTCGATGACGGTGAAAAAGTCGTGGATGCGTTCAAGCATGCGCAGTTCTTCGGTGTTGGTCGATTGTACGCCGAAGCTGATGCGGTTGATGCCTGCTTTGCGGATGGCATCCAGTTTTGCAGGGGAGATTGTGCCAGGGTTGGCTTCGATGCTTACTTCCGCGTCAGCGGTGAATGTGAAGGCGGAGGTCAATGCTTTTAGAATGGAATCAAATTGCGGCGCGGAAAGAAGCGACGGGGTTCCTCCTCCAAAAAAGACCGTTGGGACATTGAATGTCGGAAGTTTTACAAGTTGATCGCCAATAAAACCGATTTCACGAATCAGGGCATCCACATAAGCGGGGATCGAATCTTCCTGGCCTGCGTAGGTGTTGAAATCGCAGTAGGCGCAGCGATGTTTACAAAAGGGAATGTGAATGTAAATAGAGGTGTCTGTGGTCATGCGCGGGATGTGTGCTTTCTGGGGAGTCCGATAAACAAGGCGAGCGGGCCTGCGATCAGAATCCACATGGCGGAGCCAATGCCGAAGGTTTGTGCTGCGAGGCCGATGCCGAAGGGAATGAGTTTACCAAACAATCCTGAAACATTGTCGAGCACCAGCGCCGCGCCGCTTTGACCATGCATGGACTCGAACAGATTTGCCTTGAGAATGGCATACCAGCCCGCGTTGAAGAATCCCATCATGCCGACGATGGTCAGTTTGAGCCATGCTTGTGAGGAAAGCAGAAACAGCGGGAAGAGAATGAGCTCGATGATTACACTGATGCGAAGATAGTCGATGCCTTTTATGCGTTCCACAAGTGGAATGAGTAAAAAATCTCCGAGCATGCCAACCCCAGTCCATACGACCACCGAGAGCGCGGCTTGGGCTGGTGAAAAGCCCGCCACATCTACAAAATAAAGCGGGAGAAAGCCGTACAACACATCGAGCATGAGATCGGAAAATTCAAGCAAAATCAGCCAGCGGACAATTCCCCAATTTTTGAGTGCTGCGAAGGTGGATTTGAATTGTGCAAGGATCGCCCTAAAGCCTGGTATTTCTTCGGTGGTGGTTTGGTCGGTGGGAATGCGTTTCCACACGAAAAGCAGGATCAGAATCGCAATGCATGCCAGCCCAAGGAACATGCCACGCCAGCCAAAACCAATATAGGCTGCACCGCTCAAGAGAATGGGGCCAATGACCACACCGAGAGAGCCTGCAAAGGTCCAGCGAGCCATGTTTTGTTCGCGGCGTTCGGGTTGCAGATCCATCAGCGAGGCTTGTGACAACCCAACAAGCGCGCCAGAGGACGGGTTGAAAAGAATGTAGGAGGATAGAAGGAACAGGAAAGAGGTGCTGATTCCCGTCAGTGCAAGGGAAATGATAAAGAAAATTCCGCCAGTCAGAAGGACGACACGGCGTTTCCATGCATCTGCAAAAGTGAAAATGAACGGTTCAATAATATTGCCGAGGATGCCCGGCAGGGAGAGCGCAAGGCCGATTTGGACATAATTCAAATGCAGATCGTCGCGGATGAAGGGCCAGGCGGCTTCACTGATGCCATAGGTAAGTTCATCAAGAAATTCAATCAGCAGATAGGCAAAGCTCATATGGTTTCCAGTGATGTGGGGTGTCTTTGCCCTCAAATTTAACACAGTTCCATGTTTTTACCACCCGTTTTGGGCTTGTGTAAAATCATGCATGGAAAAACAAATTGAATGACGATTGTGACCCTTTCAGCCCTTTTGGTGACGATTTTGATTTCGATTTGGTGATGTGATAAAGAATATTCACAGCTAAAAAATATTGACACTGCGCCGTGACATAGTATAAATGCCCATACATAGAGTCTGCTCTGGAACAGTTTCACTCGTTACGCAAGGAATACATCTTGCGGATCGTTTTGAAATGAAAAAGATGGTGTTCCCGGGCGGGTTCTTTCATTTTTTAACCCCTGGAGGTGTGAGTGAACGCGACTTTGAAATTGGGAGAGCATTTTATTTTTGATCTCTCCGACTGCAACCATGAGATTCTCATGGATAGCGAGCGAGCTTATTCGCTGTTTGCGCAGGCTGTGCGTGAAAGCGGCCTGACGGTTGTGGATGAGGGCTTTTACAAGTTTAGCCCGCACGGCTTTACCTGTTTCTTGCTTCTCGCAGAGTCGCATGCAAGTTTGCATGCCTGGCCCGAACATAATTATTGTGCCATTGACCTCTTTACATGCGCAATCGGCAAGGATATGATGCCTTTATTGATGAAGATCAAACAGGCTTTCGGCGCGGATGATTTTTCGATGCGCAAGCTCGACCGCGAAGCATCTGTCGAAACCAGATTGCCGATCGCCGTATAAAAAGAGGAAACCATTATGTCCGAAACAACAAAACCGCCCCTGTATTGGATCGCCGATTACCTGACCCCTGATGACGTTTTGCAGCACGCCATCCATAAAGTGATTCTGCATAAGCACACCGCTTTCCAAGAGATGTGGATCGTGGATTGCGGCACTTATGGCAAAGGACTTGTGCTGGATGGCATCTGGCAATCTTCCACAGGTGACGACTTTTTGTATCACGAATCTTTGGTGCAGCCCGCCTGCGTGAACCACGGCAACCCCAAACGCGGACTTGTGCTCGGCGGCGGGGAAGGTGCAACCATCCGCGAGTTGTTGAAGTGGAAGGCCATGGAACGGGTTGTGATGGTGGACCTCGACGGGGAAGTGGTGGAAGCCTGCAAGATTCATCTCCCTGAAATGCACCAGGGCGCGTTCGACGACCCGCGTGTCGAGTTGGTCATTCAGGATGCAGTTGCCTATCTCGATTCTTCTCCATCTGAATGGGATGTCATCATCTCAGACCTGACCGACCCCATCGAATCTGGGCCGTCTTTCAAGTTATTCACCAAGGAATATTTCTCCAAGGCGCAAAAAGCACTGCGCCCGGGCGGGTATTTTCTCCTTCAGGCAGGGCCAGTTTCCCCGCCTTCGATGGATATGCACATTCGCCTGGTTTCCACTCTTAAGGCAGTGTTCAAGTATGTCCATTCGTATCACATCCATGTGCCCATGCTGGGGCACCCGTGGGGCTTTATCCTTGCAAGCGATTCCCCGATCAACACCCGCCCCGAACCTGCGGAAGTGGATCAGTTGCTGGCAGAGAAGACCAATGGCATTTTCAAGATGTTTGATGGTATTACCCTGTTGGGTTTGATGCAATCGCCCAGGCACATCCGCGATGCGATCGCAAAAGAGACCACGGTGTACACGCTTGAGCATCCGCCTGTTTTCAGCACACAGGAACTGCCCAAGTAGTAAAATATCCATAGTCTTCTACAGGTCACCAGACCGCCGACC